>NZ_JCAMOR010000034.1:0-82894 GCF_059512385.1 Bradyrhizobium sp. Crot121
AACGGTCGGGTCTCGACGGCGAAAGCCGGCGCCGCGAAGGCTGTGCTTGCGGCAACCACTGCAAAAACGAGGGAACGACGCGAGAGCATGGCTCGGCTCCTTTGATTGTGGGTATAACGAGTTTGCGCACTATGAACTCGGCGCGCCGGGCCAAGGTGTCCGCAACCCTCTAGTTGCAATTGGCCGGCCAAATATGGCGATTGTACAGAGGCAGCAGAATGAGCATTAGTCCTGTCCGGAAGTACATCACACAGCGTTCTAATCCGGTTACCGGCGCGGGCTTTCCGCTCACGTCGCAATTGTACGGAATCGAAGGATGATCACGGCCAGGATGATGATGGTGAGGCTTCCAAGCACGGGGTTACCGTACGAGCTGACCAGCACCTGAGCGCCACCAAGGATCAAGGCAGCGAGTGCTAGATTGCCAAGTGACACCCCGGCGACGAGCACTAGCATGAATGCGTTGATCAGCCAGGGCACACCAAGGTTCGGGTGCACGCTCACAAGTGGCGTGATTAAGGCGCCGGCCAGACTCGCCAGGCCAGCACCGAGGCAGAAGGTAACAAAGCGGACGAACCGGGTGTTGATGCCGAGCGCCTGTGCCAGCTCCTCGTTCATGATGACCGCTTGGGCTACGAGGCCAATCTGGGTTCGGCGCATGACCAGCCACACGACGACGCCCAGCACGATTGCAACGAGGAGCAGGACGAGACGATACAGCGAATACGTGACTCCGCCGACGCTCACGGCTTGTGTGATGGCACTCTCAGTGAACCGAATCTCGCGTCCAAAATAGAGCGTAATGCTCTGGACAATGATGATGTTCAGACCCCAAGTCGCGAGGATCGTGTCGAGCGGCCGGACATAGAGGCCCCGAAGCACTCGCCACTCCGTTACCGCTCCGACCACGACACCGCCCGCAAGAGCGATCAACAACGCGCTCCACGGATTCCAGCCAAGCCAAGTAGCAACGACTGCTGCATAACTGCCAAGCGCAAGAAAAGCGCCGTGTGCAAGGTTGATGATCTTCAGGACACCGTAGACGATCAGGAGGCCGAGCGCCACGATGTACAGGACCCCCGCCGTCGTGACGACGTCGAAGAGTTCGATCGTGTACATAGCGATCAGCCTCCTGCTTTTCCTGCACTATCAGCGAGTCGGGCACTGGTCACCCGGATCGATCAGCCCAAAGTCCCTCAGCACCTTCGTCTTGCCATCGGCTTGGACTTGCGCCAAGTAGATCGGAAGCGGCGCGTGGTTCTGTTTGTTCATCTGAACGGACCCGCGCGGCCCCTCAAACACGACCGTGGGCAGGACCTTGATGATGGCATCCGCATTCGTGGTGCCAGCCTTTTCAGCGGCCATCGCATACGCGTGCAGCCCGTCGTACTCTTGCTCGGAAAGTGCGTTTGGCGTCTTCAGCTCCGCTCCGAACTTCTTCTTCATCGCCTCGAGGAAGCGTTTGTTCTCGGGATTGTCGATGCCCGTGAAATAGTCTCCCGTGTAGTACACGCCCTCGGCCGCGTTGCCGCCTGCCTCCGCAGTCAGCTCATCGATGGAGAGGCTTCCGATCGGCATCGTGAGCCCGGCTGCTTTCAGCTGCTTGAGAAAGTCGATGTTGGGGCCGCCGCCAGACGTGGAGTAGATGATACCATCGGGATTCGCTGCTCGGATTTTGCTAATGATAGCCGTCCAGTCCGATTGCTGGAGTGGTTGGTATTCTTCGCCGAGAATTATCCCGCCCATATCTTTGATCGTTTTCTTTGCAGCCTCGATCATCCCGCGCCCGAACGCATAGTCACTCCCAACTGCGGACCACCGTTTGACCTTCTTCTCGTCGGTCATGAACTTGATGAGTGGGGGCACGACCTGCTCCGGGACCCAGGCATTGACGAACAGGTATTCTCCGCATGCCCGGCCCTCGTAAAATGAGGTGTAGATGAACGGAACCTTCGCCCGCTCGGCGATCGGCGCGCCGGCATTGCGCGCCGCACTCGTTTCCATGGTGATGATGACGTCGGCCTTGTCCTGGCGGATGCCCGTGTTGAATGCCTTGACTGCGCCGGCCGGCCCGCTCTCGTCATCAAGAGGAACAACCTTTACCGGCTGGCCGAGAATGCCGCCCTTCGCGTTCAGCTCGTCGGCCGCGAGTTCGGCCGACTGCACGACTGCCGGCGCGACAACGCTGTTCACCCCGCTGAGGCCAACAGGTATGGCAATCACGACCGGCTTTTTCTCCTGCGACCGCACTGGTGCGACCGCCAGAAGCAATGAGGCTGACATCAGGAGCAGTAGTTGGATCCCATAAACCTTTCGCATTGGATTTTCTCCCTTCTCCCAGTTCAAAAGGATGCAGCGTTCCGGACGCAGGCCTCGTTCGGCTAAATCGCAAGGTGACGCTCTATAGTTTTCTGCGCCCCGGGGTCGCTCGAATTGCCGGTCTCTACAATCGTTCCAACCTTCAGGACCGCGTATCGGTCGGCCAACGCCAAAGCAAACCTGACATTTTGCTCTACAAGTACGATGGTGGTCCCATGGGCGCGTCGCTCCTGTGCCAGGATGTCCTGAAGACGTGTGATCACTGCGGGTTGCAGGCCTTCGGTGATCTCGTCGATCAGGACCAGACGCGGGCGCGTCAGTAGTGCTCGTGCCATCAGGAGCATCTTCTGCTCGCCACCGGACAGCGTGCCTGCTCGCTGCTGGCGTCTGGCGGTTAAGAACGGAAACCATCCCGCCACCGCGATCAATCGCTCGTCGAAGCTCGAAGGCCCTCGCAACGCCAATCTGAGGTTCTCCTCCACCGAGAGATCCTGGAAAATCGACTTTTCCTGGGGGACGTAACTGACTCCGAGCCTCGTGATCTGGTATGGGGGCCAGCCGGTTACATTTTCACCAAGCAGTTCGACTTGGCCGCGCCGAGGTGGTAGCAATCCCATAACGGTCTTCAGCAAAGTCGTTTTGCCCATGCCGTTTTTACCGAGGACCCCGAAGATCTCCCCAGGTCCGATGTGGAAGGTCACTCCGTGGAGCACTCGAGAGCTGCCGTACCCACCCTCCAAGCTACCGACGGCGAGGCCGCGTGGGGCCACTGACGCGATCATGCGGTTCCTCCGACATAAATCGAACGGATGAGGTCCGAGTCGGCAATCTCCGATAGCGGCCCGTCGAGCAGAACTTTTCCCATGTGAAGGGCGACCAGTCGCGTGCTGATTTTGCGGACGAAGTCGAGATCGTGCTCGATGAGCAAAATGCACAGCCGGTGGCTCTGGGCCAACTCTGTCAGCACGCTCCCGATCGCCGCTCGCTCGTCGCGTGTGAGACCCGCGGTCGGCTCATCAAGTAGCAGCACGGTCGGCTCTTGGGCGAGTACCATAGCGAGCTCTAGCGCCTGCTTGGCGCCATGAGACAGATGACCCGCCCGCTCGTTGAGCATGGTCGTCAGTCCAGAGACTTCCACCGCGTCAAGCGCGGGCTCAGGTAACTCGACTGTCCGCGACCGTCGCCAAAGGGATGTAGGCTTTCGATATGACCGCGCCACGCGAAGGCAGTCCAGGACCGTCAGCGCATCGAAAACGTTGGGAGTTTGGAACTTCCGACTAACGCCAAAGGCCACGCAGCGTTGCGGCGGGAGCCGGTCGATGCGATGACCATTTATCAGCACTTCGCCTGTCGAACGCTCGCGGCCATCAGCGATGCAGCGGAGCAGAGTCGTCTTTCCGGCCCCGTTCGGCCCGATAATCCCAACAACCTCGCCGCGGTATGCTTTGAGCGAGACCCCATGGAGCGCCACGAGGCTTCCATACTGCATGCCAACATCACGTAGCTCCAGCACTGGAGCTTCGTCCGGCGAGCCTATCACGTTGCGCCGCTGACCCAGAATGTCCCCCGGGCTTGAAAGGGCGACGGCGGTGCCTGCCCATGCTCCTGGCTGCGCGTCAGCGGACGCTGCATTCCGTCCTCGATTGAGAAGTTGCCTGATGGGGCTGACCAACACTGACAGGCCCTGGCCGATTGCCGGGACGAGTCCCTGAGGGAGATACACGACGACGAGTACGAAGGCGAGCCCCACAAAGAGCAACCAGATGAATGGCAGGTTGCCTCCGAGCAGCGCCGAGACGTAGTTGACCCCGACCGTGCCGAGGATCGGACCAATAAGTGTCCCGCGCCCACCCAAGGCTGTCCAAACGACAAGTTCGGTTCCGAAGACGAAATCCCCATAGGAGTGAGCCGCGACGCTGCTAAACAGTACGTAGAAGGCGCCGGCCATGGCCGCGATGGCGCTGCATGCGGCCATGAGACGAATCTTCAGGTACGAAGTGTTTAAACCAAGGTAGCGGCAGCGCTCCTCGTTCTCGCGAATGGCGAGCAGAACTCGGCCAGCGTCACTCGAAACGAAAACGTACGCGCCCATGGCAACAACGAGAAGGAGCCCGCCCGCGATATAGTACCACTCCGTGATGGAAAGGAACGGCACTGGGATGGGCAGCCCGCTGCTTGATCCAGTGTAGGCTCCCCCACTCAGGATGATCTGCGTGAATACGACAGGAAGTGCGAGCGTGACGATGGCAACGTAGATGGGCGACGCGCGGTCCCAAAAAGAGAGCCAACCCACGGCAGCTCCGACCAAGGCCGCGCCGACCATGGCAGCGAAAATCACTCCTGCGGTGGCGAGCGCCCCGTCGACGTAGTACGCCAAGGCGATGGCAACCATGTAGACCCCGATGCCGAAGAAGGCCGACTGACCAAATGTCAGGACACCGGTGTATCCCCACAGGAGATCGACCGTGACGGCTGCGATCGCGAAGAAAAATGCCTGCGAGAGAATCTGTTGCGCGTATTCCCCGAGCACGATCGGGCTACTGAGCAGGAAGGCAGCGAGCACGATGGAAACTCCGAAGATCGTCAGCCATCTACGGGCCGAGCTCAACGGAGAAGTGATCTCCTCTGCGAGCGTCCTGCTCGCTGGGATCAGCACGTCCGTCTTCTGACGATGGGTCATACTGCTACTCTGATCCGCCGCCCCCTTACGTAACGCTTTCCCCTATTGTTCGGACGCCACGGTGAGCAAGTCGCGATGCCGAATGAGATCGAGAATTCGCAAAAGCACTTGCTTCCCCTTGAGCGTACGGCGAGTGCGAAGCTTCGTCCCGGTCGCGAAAAACGTGACCGGAGTCCGCGAGCTCAAGGAGGACGATGGGCGGACGCTGTTGAGTGCCGCTTGTCCGCTCCATTCCAAGCTTTTGGCGACGTTGGCCTGCTTGGCGCCCACGATCGGCTCCATTTGAATACAGGCAATCGTGAGCTCGCTTTGCGCGCCCGAAATGTCGCTCATTGGCCATTCCCACAAGCGAACGGGAGGCTGCAGGCTGCCTATCTACCGCAGCGATCACCAACGATGGTGACTCAATTCAATTGAGTTCGCAGAGCGGAGTCAAGCTCGCACGGCAAACGGCATCGGCGGAACTTTCCTCCATCCGGTTTGGCAATCCGCGACAGCGAACCTGCCTTCGCATGTGCAAAAGGTTCATGCCCAAAAGCCTCATGCAGATGGTGTGCTGACGCGAAATGGAAGCTGCAAACATGCGGTCGCGTGGTGGCTTCGTACGCCCGGAACACTTCCTGGTGCGTGTATTGACCTGCACTTCCACCTCGCCGTACAATTGAGCGCGATCTGCTCAAATGGTATACCCATGGCGACGCCTTACGACCTGATGATGCGGGTGTCGCATCACTACTATCGCAGCCATCTCACCATGGCTGAGATCGGAAATCGTCTCGGTATTTCGAGGCACCGCGTTGGTCGACTTCTTAAGGCGGCCATCGCCACAGGCGTGGTCAATATCGAGATCCGCGTCCCAACTAGCGAAAACGTTGAGCTCCGGAAGGCGCTGGAAACAGCGTTCAAGCTCAAGGCAGCCCTGATCGTTGATGTGCCGCCCGACATTTCACCGGATCAGATGAAGCAGGTGACGTGCCGATCGGCGGTCTCGTTTCTTAGAGACAGGCTAAGCGCGCATCGGACGATCGGAGTGGGATGGGGAAGTACGACATTCGAACTTATCAATGCGCTTGAGCCTCTAGATCTTTCGAACACGAAGGTCGTGCAAATCACCGGCGGCAACAAAAGGCTATCGATGCAGTTCGATTGCCACGAAGTCGCGCGTCGCCTTGCGCAGAAGCTTCATGTGCAGCCTATCCTGCTGCATGCGCCAGGAATCGTCGATAACAGGCGGACGCGCGAACTGCTGATGCGGGACAGCAATATCCGCGATACTTTTAAATATTTCGGTGAGCTCGATTTGGCGATTGTCGGTATCGGCGCGGTTAGGCCGGCAATTCAGTCCATGCTAATTACGAGCGGGTACATTTCCGCGACGGAATTGAGGTCCTTGAAAAGGGCAGGAGCCGTCGGCGATGTCTTTTCCTATTTCATTGACGAAGATGGGGAGGTCGTACGAACCGAGCTCTACAATCGGCTGATCACGATTGGTCTTGCCGATGTTCGCCGCATTCCAACCACCTTGGGTGTAGCCACTGGCGCGGCGAAGGCGCGAGCCCTTGCTGCGGCCATGCGTGGCGGATTTATCAATACGCTGATCGCGGACAGTTCGCTGGCCCGCGCGGTGCTGGCGTTGCAGCCGAAGGCTGGCAAGGTCCGCGCAGCGCCCAAGGCGCGCATTGCGCCCGCGAGTAAAGGATCGAAAGTTAATCTGCGGAGGACATGCGACTAAACGATCGTCCCAAATCCTAGGGAGGAAGACATGAGTGCTAATGTCTCTGTCACTACCGAACAGGGTGCTGGTATGTCTCCTGTTCGCACCCCCAAAGACGCGCTCTCGCGGCGAGAATTCGTGAAGGCCACGGCAGTAGCCGGCGCTGCGACCGCCATCAGTTCCTTTCCGTACATTCAGGCCAAGGCGGCTGAGACTCCCTCGATCAAATTCGGTCTTCTCGAAGATAGATCAGGCAACTTCGCCATCTTCGGCCTCAACAAGTGGCACGGGACTCAGCTGGCTATCAAGGAAATCAACGATGGCTGGACGCTCGACGGCGGTGTTCAGGGGCCTGGTGGTCCTGGCGCGTTTGCCAAGACCGCGGCAAAGCCGCCGACCGCCAACATCAAGGAGGTGGTGGACCGAGGTGGTGACGAGACGGTCGATGCGACGGTTTGGAAGGAAGGTGACGAGTATTTGGTCCAATCCGGCGAGAAGGGGGTGCTCGGTCGCTCGATTGAACTCATTTCGCCCGACCCGCAATCCGATAATACCCAGTTCCAGGCCTTGTCACGGCGCCTCATTCTCGAAGACAAGGTGGACGTCATCATGGCGGGATTCGCCAGCGCGGAGCGCGAGGCGATCCGTCCGATCATGTATCAAAACAAGATGCTCTACTTCTACAACAACCAGTACGAAGGGGGCGTAGCCGACAAATACACATTCTGCACTGGTGCAATCCCTGAACAGCAGATCGTGCCGGTCATGCAATACATGATCAAGAACTTTGGTCCAAAGATCTACACCCTGGCGGCGGACTACAATTTCGGCCAGTTGAGCGCCGCGTGGACGCGGGCGATGGCTCCACTGCTCAACGCAACGGTGATTGGCGAGGAGTTCATCCCTCTCAGCGTTTCGCAATTTGCGTCAAGTATCGCGCGCATTCAGCAGGCAAAGCCCGATTGGCTCATGATGTACATCACGGGCCAGAACCACTCGAATTACTATCCGCAGGCAAATGCCGCGGGCCTCAAAATCCCGATGGGGTCGAGCATCAATATTGCGCAAGGTTACGAGCATAGGCGCTTCCAACCGCCGTCTCTCGATCGCTTCCATGTGACAGCAAGTTACATGGAGGAGATACCAACCCCGCGTAATCGCAAGTTCGTGCAACGTTGGCGCGCGATGTTCTCCGACGAGCCCTACATGGCTATGGAAGGCCATAGCGCCTACGTCGCGACCCATCTCTATGCCAAGGCCGTCCGCCTCGCCGGCACGACGCAGAAAGAGGCCGTAATCGAGGCGCTGGAATCCGGCATTGGCGTTGAGGCGCCGGCTGGCTGGGTTTTTATGGATCCCGCCACCCATCATCTCAGCCAATACATCCGCCTCGCGCGTTGTGACGAGAAGCATAACATCCAGTTCGTGACTGAATGGCCCTACATCGAGCCCTGGTGGACGCGCCGGCTCGGCGTGAACCTAGTGCGGAAGTCGGAGTCAAAACAGTACATCCCGGACGAGGACCCGTTCTTCAAGAAGTTCGCGAAGAAGACTTAGACCGATTTGGGACGTGGAGGAGCGGGGGGAACGAGCGCGGCGTGCGCCGAGCTAGTGGATTGCATGTTCCTCGGAGGAAGGTAGACAGATGAGCTATGCCGACCTCGTGAGCCTCGCGTATCAGTACGTGGACAACATGGCGTTTCTGCTGTTGGCCGCGCTCGGGTTGATCATCATCCTTGGGGTGGTGAACGTCATCAATCTTGCTCATGGCGAGTTGATAATGCTCGGCGCGTATATCACGACGCTTGCTTACAACCGCGCCCATCTTCCACTGCCGATTTGCATGATGCTTAGCGTCGTCGGCGTTGGCCTGTTCGGGATGGCGCTGGAGCGGTTCATTGTCCGGCGCTTCTACGGTGACAGACTCGGCGCGCTTGTCGCCACCTGGAGCGTCGGTCTGATCCTGAGCCAGGGCACTCTGCTGACGCTCGGTCCGTCGATGCAGTCCGTGCCGCTGCCGGCGTGGACCTTCTCGTATGGGGGCTACTCGTTCGGGGGCTATCGGCTTCTTCTTTTCGCCATCGCGCTTGCCGCAATATTTGCGACCTGGTGGGCATTCTATCGCACCAAGATCGGGGTGCGTACACGGGCGACAATGCAAAATGCTGATATGGCGCGCGCCCTCGGCGTAGACACCCGCCACATCTACCTGCTCACATTCGGTGCCGGGTCCGCCTTGGCCGGCCTCACTGGTGCGCTGTACGCCCCCACCACGACGATCGTTCCGCTGATGGGTACGCAATTCGTCGATGTCGCGTTCATCACCGTTGTGATCGGGGGCGGCGCTAACCCCATCATTGGAGCGCTATCGAGCGCCGCGTTGCTGGCCATGATCTCGACGCCTCTGTCCAGTGCTCTCGGCACCTTCATCGGACGCATCGGCCTCCTCGTTGCGGCACTCGTGGTAATCAGGTTTCTTCCGCGCGGATTATCCGGCTATTGGCAGGAGCTGCGTTATCAGCGCATGGGGAGGGCGTCGGTGTGAAAGAACCCATTCCGAACACCGGGACGAGGATGTGGCGGATCCTCAATGGCCCCCAAGAGCTCGGACGCGGACCCGCGTTCTGGACGTGTTTTGCGGCGGCGACGGTGATTGCCCTGGCCTATCCGAGTTTTGGCTCAGCGTTCGGTCTGTCCAATATTGCGAACTTTTGTCTTTACGTTCCGATGGCACTCGGGCTTTCGCTCTTGTGGGGCTATAGCGGCGTGCTCAGCTTCGGGCAGAGCGCGTTCTTCGTGATCGCAGGTTACGTCTATGGATTGGTAGCGGGCAATCTGATCGACATTCCAGGCGGCACGCTCGTCGGCGTCGGGGCAGGAATTTCGGCGTCCGCTCTGGTGGCCGTCATCTTCGGATACTTCGTCTTTTACGGACAGGTCAGCGGATGGATCATCCCGCTGCTGCTTCTGGTACTGTCGTTGATCCTGGAAACCTTCCTTGGGCAAACGGCGGGTTACCAGTGGCGTGTCGGCAGCGTGCTGTTGGGCGGTTACAATGGGATGACCGGAATTCCGTCGATTCAAATCGGCTCGATCACTTTCGTCAGCGCGAGCATAGCTCTCTATTACCTCGTCATGGTGCTGACGCTGATGATTTATCTCGGCCTTCGGATCCTGGTGAATTCCCGGTACGGACACGTTGTAATCGCGATCAGGGACGATTCTGAGCGTACGCGCTCGCTTGGGTACAACGTTGCCATCATTCAAATCCAGGTGTTTGTCCTGGCCGCGGCATTGGCTGGGCTCAGTGGTGTCCTCTACGTCTCCTGGGGAAACTACATCAACCCCGCAAGCGCGGGAATGCTCATGGCAACCTTGCCGGTGATCTGGGCGGCAGTTGGCGGACGCAAGAGTTTGGTCGCTGTTTTGGTGTCAACACTAATCCTGCGTTGGTTGGCAGACACATTGGCGGTCAGAGGCGGCGAATATGCCTTTCTGATCATGGGAGTTCTATTGCTCCTGACCATGGTGTTCTTCCCGGAAGGGATCATCGTGTCGTTGGCGCGCGGTTACCGCCGTTGGCGACCGAAGGCACATGACGTGATACGGGCGCCGCAATGAGCGAACTCACCGATCGAGATGCGCGACCGCTGTTGCGGACCGAAGATCTCGTGAAATCCTTCGGCGGCGTTATGGCCGTCGATCATCTCAACTTGCTGGTGTCTGCCGGCGAGTTACGTTGCGTCATCGGTCCAAATGGAGCAGGAAAGTCGACGCTGTTCGGCTTGTTGTCAGGGCTTCACCGACCAGACCGAGGTCACATCTGGTTCAAGGGCGAGGAAATCACCCGGCTACCGCCTCATCGCCGGGTCCGCAAAGGCTTGTGCCAGAAATTTCAGACCACCCGCATCTATCGCGACCTGACGGTCGCACAGAATCTGCTCATCGCGAGCGGCGTTCAGTTCGAACGAGAAAACGAACGATTGAGGTGGGCGCTGCGCAGCCTCGATCTGGCGTCACGACCAGCGGTCAAGGCCGGCGAGCTGCCCCACAGTCACCAGCAGTGGCTCGAAATCTGCCTTACGCTATCCACCGAGCCCGACCTTCTTCTGCTCGATGAGCCGACCGCGGGAATGACTCTCGACGAGACCGCGCGGACGGCACGTTTCCTGATCGACCTCAACAGGCAGGGCCTCACGGTGCTGGTGGTGGAGCACGATATGGAGTTTGTGCGCCACATCGCGCGCCGTGTGACGGTGCTGCACAATGGACAAATCTTCAGTGAAGGTGTTTTGGAGGAGATTGAGGCTAATCAGGAGGTCCGGCGAATCTATCTAGGAGAGCGGTGAGAATGACACTCGGATCTCTCATCGAGGTGCAGGACTTGGTGGCTGGATATGGTAGCGGCGATATCCTGCAGGGCGTCACCCTGAGGATCGAGGCGGGCGAAATCGTCGCAACGATCGGGCGCAATGGAGTTGGCAAGTCGACATTGATGAAGACTCTCATCGGATTGCTCCCCACCCGTTCCGGATCGATACGGTTCAAGGGGCGAGCAATTACGAATTTGCCGCCGCATAAACGCGCGGCGCTGGGCATGGGTTACGTGCCCCAAGGGCGGGATATCTTTCCCGAACTCACAGTCGAGGAAAACTTGCTGATGGGGGAGGGTATCAATCAGGCGAAGGTCAGGCCACGCTACGATCTGGTGTATGCATATTTCCCGATACTGCACGCGAGAAGGCGTCAGCTCGCCGGGACCTTTAGCGGCGGCCAGCAGCAGATGCTGGCGATCGGTCGTGCGCTCGTCGGTCGACCGGAACTGTTGCTGCTGGACGAGCCGTCGCTCGGCATTCAACCGAGCATCGTCCAGGAGATCGGCGAGAGCCTCACCAGACTTAACCGCGAAGAAGGCCTTTCGATTCTTCTGGTCGAGCAGAACGTTGGACTGATTTCACACATGGCGCAACGTGCATATGCCATGGACAAGGGGAGCGTGGTCGCGACCTTGACCTGGGAAACTCTCCAGCATCGAGAAGTGCTGGCGGAGCACTTGGCAATTTGATCTCCACCTGCTGAAGGATGTTCGAGACAATGTCAGCATCCAAATACGCGACGTTCCTGCGTAGGTATGTCAAGGACCAGAAGACCGAGTTAGCGGACCTCTATCACGCTGTCCGCAACATCCCCTACGGCTCGGTCGGGGATCGGGATCCCGTGAAGGTCATCACGAACAATGTGGGGTCTTGTTCGGGTAAGCACATTCTCCTGCGCGATCTGCTCCGTCAAATTGGCCATGATGCAGAGATCATCACCATCTTTGCCCATTTCAATCGCGGCGTCCCGTCGCATCCTTCCATGCCGGCGGACCTGCGCGTGATGATTGAGGGTGATCCCGTCTGCGATTTTCATCACTATCTCCGAGTGCTTGAGGATCAGCACTGGCTCAAACTTGACGCGACCTGGCATGATGCCTTGATGCCATTCGGATTTCCGGTGAACCGCAACTGGCGGGGAGCAGGCGACACGGTGCTCGCTGCGACGCCAATCAGGGAGTATCCGGCGGTCGAGGATTTGGCTGCGCGGAAGGCCGAGTTGCTTGCGCAATTGAGTCCGGCGGAGCGCGAGAAGCGGACGCGTTTCTTCGAGAAGCTGACCGAATGGATAGCGACACTCTGACCGAATGTGCCAATGATGACGGCAACTGATGTCTTTGTGGGAGTGGACGCGGGCACAACCGGCGCTAAAGTTGCGCTCTTTGACGGAGCTGGCAACGAGCTCGGGAGCGGCTACTCCGACTACCCTTGCATTTATCCGCACCCGGGGTGGATCGAGCAAGACGTGGAGGATGTCTGGCGTGGCATCTGCAAGGCCAGTCGGACGGCGCGAGCACAGGCGAACGTGCGGGATGAACTCATCCGATCGGTCGGCCTGTCGAGCCAGCGCGGAACTTTTATTCTGCTCGACGAGCAATATCGCCCACTCGCGCCCTGCGTGCTGTGGAACGACAGTCGAGCAAAGGACATGGAGCCTTTGCTGGCGGAGCGGCTCGGTATGGATCGCTTCCGAAGCATCACCGGCATGCCCATATCCGGAAGCTGGTCGATCGCAAAACTCGCCTGGCTCGTGCGCCATCGCCCGGATCTCATGCGACGCGTACGTCATGTCTGCAATGGTCAGGAGTTTTTCCTGTACCGGCTCGGGGCCGACCGTCTCGAGAGCGATCCTTCGTCGCTGACGTTGAACGGAATGCTGGATATCCGCAGCCTCGATTGGAGCAAGGACGTCATCGAGGCTGCCGAGCTTAATCCGAGCCTGTTCCCAACGGTCGGCAAGCCGGCCAGCCCGGTGGGCAAGCTTTCGCGTCAATCCGCCCAGCAGCTTGGGCTGCCAGCGGGCACGCCGGTGTGCCGGGGCGGCGGCGATCAGCAGTGCGCGGCGGTTGGTGCCGGCGTGACGAAGCAGGGATTGGCCGAGGTGACCATCGGGACCGCGGCAATGATGGTCGCACATCTTGACAGTCCCGACCTCGTCACCGGTTCGGCTCCCTATGTCGGCGGCCACGCCGTGCCGAGTAAATGGGATGCCGAGGGCGGTGCGTTTTCGATCGGCAGCTGCCTCAAATGGTGGCGCGACCACTTCGGTCAGCTGGAGCGCGCGCAGGCGGCCGAGCAAGGAGCGAACGTCTATGATCTGATCGTCGAGTCCGCGCAAGCGTCGCCGCCAGGCAGTCGAGGCGTGGTGTTCCATCCATTTTTCGCCGGCCAGGTAACGCCTTATTACGATGCCATGGCGCGTGGCGCCTTTCTTGGGCTGGGGCTCGATCACGACCGCAGCTGTCTGGTTCGCGCAATGCTGGAAGGGTGTGCCTGTGAAGTCCGGTTTATGGTCGACGGGATGGCGCGCGACCTTAAGGGCGGCATATCGGAGCTTCGCATGACCGGTGGCGGCGCGCGCTCGCGACCGCTCATGGAAATTCACGCTAGCGTTCTGGGCCGGCCGATCGTTTTGTTGCGCAATCGGGAATGCACGGTCCTGGGCGCGGCACTACTCGGCGCGGTGGCTTCCGGCCACTTCGCGGATGTCGACGAGGCTGTGCAAGCCATGGTCGTCATCGACCATGCGATCGATCCGGATCCCAAAGCCACGAACGTGTATCAGGATCTGTTCCAAGTTTTCCGACAAGCCTATGAGGCTCACGCGCAGTCGGGCGTCTATCAAGCAATCTATCAATTCCAGCAACGCTACTTTTGACGCCACGGCTGGCCGGGTCAGTTTCCAGAAAGTGTCGAGCCGCTCCGACTGCGGCCAAGTGACCGATGCCTTCTACACGGCATCACCCTGGCGTTTCTTTCAACAAGTCACGTGAAAGAGCCCGGTTCTCTTTGCGCGCGACCGGTTGAACACTCCGATCGCCTCGGGTGTCGGCTTCAAAAGAACCGCGCAACCCTTTCTTTCGAAAATGCTTCAGCTTCCGGTGACAGCTGCACGTTGCCCACCTGACCCGAGCCGATAACGACCTGGTCGCACTCCTTCTCGAAGACAAGTTTTGCTTCGTCTTCCGAAAGTACGTGAGAGGTACCGTAGAGCTTCTTTGATAACTTCTTTTTCCGCTTCACAACTTCGCCGGAAAGGCGAACGACCACGTCGTGCTCATACGTCTTTCCGTCAATTGTAATCGCGCCAAATGTGGCGCTCTCAATCTCATCGCGACCTCCTTCTAATCAGAGCCTGTTCAAACAGGCAGCGAGGCGCCTCGACGCCAGCATCATCCTCGCTGAAGAGCGTTCCAGTTGCTGGATTGGGGCGGAAGGGCAGAAGGTGGTGTTGGAGTGCACGTCGTCCCTGGATTGCCGCGCGGCATGCTCTGGCACCGCAATTCCTTTACGCAGGCGCATGCTGCTTATACCACCGTCATCTCGTGCCTCAGATCGGGAGCGAAGATGGCCTTCGGGATCAGGGCGTGAACGCCCCGGACGATATCTACCACCTGCGTCACGCGGAAGCTCACGGCGATGCTGCATAGGGCGTAGGCGTCCAGCTCGCTGATCTTCGCCCGCGTCGCCAGAAACTTGATCGCATTGCGCGCAGCAAGCGTCATCGCCGCGTTCAGGTCCTTGTCAAGCCCGATGACGATCCAATGTGTGTCCGTCTCCGCCACCGGCCAGGCCAGGTTTTCCTGCTTGTGGAGGATGATTTGGATGCGCAACTCTTTCATCCGTGTCTCCAGCGCGGTAAGCGAAATCTCGCCGTCCCCCTGCACCGCGTGGCTATCGCCCGTATAGATGAGGGCGCCCGGCTTCCATACCGGGATGTAGAGCGTCGAGCCTTCGGACAACTCGCTGAGATCGAGATTGCCGGCGTGCGGGCCTGGAGGCACCGAGCTGATCACGCCGGGGCTCAAGGGCGGGAAATAGCCGTCGGGCGGCGCAACGCCCAAGGTGCCCTGGAACGGCTTCAACGGAATGCTGATGTTTGGCATAAACTTGCCTGTCATGGCGCCAAGGTCGAGATCGACATACTTGATCTGGCCCTGCGCATAGTCCTGCGGCAGCAGGCCCGTGCCGAGCGATCCCGGGTTGTTGAACACCGCGCCCCATTCGTAGGGACGGATCGACTGGTACCGGATTTCCAGCACGTCGCCGGGCTCGGCCTTGTTTACGGCGATCGGCCCGATGATCGAATGCGGCCCTTTGCCCGGATTGTCAACGCGCAGCTTCGCCAGCGTGTCGATCGTTACGTCCGGCTGCATTTCATTCAGGAAGTGCGACCAAGTATCGGGGAAGCTGATGATGTCGCCCGACTCGACGGTGAGAATGGGTGGCAGGGTGGCGTCGAATACCCCGAGCCGAACCGTTTCCCTGGAATCACGTGCACGCGACCGTCAGGCTGGGAACGGCGCACAGGCCTGGCGCCGGACTCCTGCGACTGCGCAAGGCCGGTGAACCACGGCTCGACAGCAGCCAGCACCCCCAGAAAGCTGCTCGCCTGCAGGAACTTCCGGCGCCAGCGGCCACGGGCCGACAAGTAGCCACCAAAAGTTTCCTGATCGACGTGGTCCATATGGAGGAGGCGATCCGAGGCGCGATTGTCAAAGGCGGCGTCCTTGATATCCTCGCGGATGATACCCATTCCCTTCTCGTCGCCGCAGCCAAAGAGGTTAGCGCAGGCGTAATGGTGATCGTGAGCGTGTTGGCGCGCGTGTTCGAGCTCTGACATGATGACCCTCGCAAGTGGAGCTGATGCTGCGAGTTCGCGCTGTGAGCAAACTCCCGTTGAGTCGTCCCGTCAATGGGATGCCCGCTCCTCTAAGGCGACCGACCCGTGGGTCGAGGAGACGGCGGCTGGGTCGATCTCGACCTCCACAACCTAACAAAGCGCCAGCGCCCACCGGCGTCCGCAAGGGCCCCGGCATCGCATTTTATCAAGACGGTGGAAGGCCTCCACGAGGCGCTTGTGGGCGCGGTTCCGAGCATCAGCTTCGGGCTGGCTGTGCCATCGCGCCGCGGGCCCAACTATGCGGGCACTCCGACACAAACGTCAGAACTTGATGTAGGGATCGGCCGCGGCGATTAGAGGCGTCGATAGGATGGAGCAAGACCGCGCGAACACGACGCTTCGGCATACTGCTTGGTTCACCGTTGTGTTTTCGACCGACCGAGAGCCCGTTTCGTGACGCGCTGGTGTCGTTGGTTCCTGCGCCGAAATCGGACGCAGATCCATACCCCGGGTCGATCCTATCGCAGGCGAGGGCAGCGGCATCCCCCCACACCTTTGTCTGGTCTCGACTGATGGATGCTGCTCTATCCGCAGCCGACGGCCGCGCCATGGATCTCCATGGACGTGATCGAGGATAGACAGTGTCGTCATAGGAGCTCCCGAACGAAACCTTCTGTGTGAATGACGCCGCCAGAGATACTTGGCCGCGTCCAAGCTTGTCCGAAACGGCAGGCTACATTCGCTTCTTGTGTCTCATATGGACATTGTCTCCGTGTGGGTCAATCTGCTGAATCCGGTACGCGATTGACCAACGGTGCCGACTGCAATCAGCGCCGGGTGCGTCTCCACGCCAACGACGGCTTCTGGTACAGGGTGCTGGGTAAAGAACACACGCCGGACTGCTCCTTGCGTTTTGGGCCCTGATAGGTTTTAAGCCCGGTGACTTCACGATCACAGGTGCGAACGAGAAGCGAACCGCGTGATTTGTCACCTTTTAATCGGAGTGACGTACCTTTGGTAGCTCATGCGCTTCAAAACCGTTCTGAGCCTCCACATAAGGAATCCATCATGGCCAAGATGACCAAGAATCAGTTGATTGATGCAATTGCAGAAGGAACGCAGGTTTCCAAAGGAGATGTAAAGGCCGTCATCGAGCAGATGGCGACTGTAGGCTATAAGGAATTGAATGAATGCGGCGAGTTCGTCATTCCCGGCTTCGTCAAGATGTCAGTCGTAAACAAGCCTGCTACTGAAGCCCGCAGCGGTGTAAATCCTTTTACGAAAGAGCCGATGGAGTTCGCGGCCAAGCCAGCCAGCAGGTCGGTCAAGGCGTCACCTCTGAAGGCGGCTAAAGACGCTGTTTGAAGCGGATGGGTTGGTTGAGGCCTGTTCGTTCGCCTGAACTGTGGGTAATTCCATCACACCGGAGGCCGCGCCTGCTTGCTGCTTCGAAGCATCTGCATTAGCGCAGGAGCGGACCACTGACCCGAGAAAGTGGCGTGGCCCATGGCCGAGCAGCTCGCAATTTTGCGCTTTCATCTAACCAGTTCGCCGCGATATATCGTCCGTCGGAGAGCATGGTGATGTTTCGAGGGCGGAAGAACAGATCTCGCGCACGTGATGCACGGCGGGGCGGGCAAGGGCACGAGCGCAATAAGAGTTCAGGCAGAGACATCCAGGCCGGGATTGCTGAGTTGAGAAGCATGCCGCGGGAAAAGCTCGCGGATCCGGTGTTCCTGCTTTCGATGGCGGCAAAGCAGCAAAGTGAGCGGATACGACGATCGATCAAGGAGCGCGCGGAGGCCGAGTTCGGGTTTGATCCGCCACATAACGGAGATATCGCTGACTATCTCGCGGAGGAAGCCGTCTCGATTTTGCGCCATCATGAGGCTGATGTGCCGACGCTCATCGATATCTTGTCTCAGAGATCGCCTGACGTCGACTTCACCGTTCATCAAGGGACGCCGTTTCTATGCTTGCCGCGATGATTCGGGAACAGCGGCTCGAAGGCATTCTGGAAGGTCTCAGGCTTGCTGGCCTCCTGAACGAGTCCTCAAAGAATCGTCATGCCGGTTTTGGTTCGTAGCGGCGAAGCGCTTGGAGGGGAACTTCGGCCTCGGCAGAGGGCGCGTGCGCGTTCGGAGCCTGTCATCGGAGCTCTCAGAACCTGCCGCTGAAGCCACGATCAAGCGGCCGATGATATCGTAAATGTGCGCCCGCGGCGAACGTCGAGTATGCAAGCGCCCTAGGCAACCCGCCGACATTCGGGCCGGCCTTATTGAAACTCCTCGCCATCGGCCTAAGCGGATTGCGAACCAGCAACAGGATCAAAGTGGGGCGTTCAAGCAAAGCGCGCGCGGAGAGTCGCGCAAAGAAACGAAGGACCCCTACGCGGACTGCGATCTCTTCTGCGTCCCCGCTCGGCATGATCGCTCTCCATCTGCTTGCGCAGTGGAGAAAGTCTGGCCGACATGGCATTGTCTTTCTTGCCGAGAACGAGAACAGGGCCGAGCGGCTGGGTGCCGTCATTCATGATCTCGATCCCTCGTGCGAGGTGCTTGTTTTCCCGCGGCTGAACACGCTGCCGTTCGATCAGTTGGAGCCGTCACACGAAATCGCCGGCAGACGGAGTTCGGTCTTGCGGCGCCTTGCCAGGCCCGAGAAGCCAATCATGCTCGTGTCCACGGCGGAGGCAGTGATGGAGCGCCTGCCGCCGACGGCGACCTGGTCTCGTTCAAGTCTCCATCTGAAGGTAGGCGCCACATTCTCCGAACGGGACCTCCGGTCGCGGCTTGAGGTTCTCGGATACGACCTCGATGATGAGGCGGAGTATCCTGGCAACGCGCTGTTCCACGGGAAGACTTTCGAGATATTTCCCGCTGGCGCGCTCGGTCCGTTCCGCGTGGAACATGCGGGCCAGGTGATTCGGCGGATTTCGTCCTTCAACCCGACAGAGCACGAGGTTGTTTTCGAAGCGAAGGAGCTCATCATCGATCCGATGTCGGAGCGCCTTGCGCTCGGGAGCAAACGCGGAAAGCGCGCGACCCTGATTGACTATTGTGGCCGGGCCACGTGGATTGCCGATGCGATGATTCCGGCGCACGCCGAGAGCTGGTTGAGCACGATCGAGGAGGCGGCCAGTCGCGCCGAGAGAGAGCGCGAATATCTTGGGAGGCGCGAATGGAATCAGGCGACCAAGCGCATGAAGGTGCTGTCCGGCAAGGCAGCTTTCATCCCCACACCGGACTTTTCGAAGGTCGCTTCACCCAGAAAGGCTCTTCGAGCATTCGTCGACGAGACGCGACGCGCCGGTTCGCGCTTGATGTTCGTGGCGGCGCAGGAAGAAGATCTGCGCGCCATGGAGCGGATGAGTGGGGTCAAGGCTGAGCGCTTTTCGAACTGGAATGAGGCGACGGCCGGACGCAATCGCGAGGCGGCAATTCTGGCCGATTTCGATGCGGGATTTGTCGAGGCTGGCCGGAAGCCCTTGGTCGTTGTGACGGCGTCCGATGTGCTCGGGAGCAGGGCCCATCATCCGCAGCCCATGGCCAGGGCCTGGAATGCCGCCTTCGACCGTGCGGATGTGCCGGAGCCGGGCACCGTGGTCGTTCATCTGCAGCGAGGACTGGCCTTGCTCGATGGATTGCAGACGGTAGCGATGGGAGGCATGTCGTCGCGCGAAATGATCCGGCTCGTGTTTGCAGGAGATAATGCCATTCTCGTTCCGCCCGCCGACCTGACCATGATCTGGCCCTACGCGTCGGAGCTCGGCGAGCTGACGCTGGACAAAGCCGACGGAAGTACATGGTGGGCTCGGCGCACCGAGGCGGAGCAGGAAATTCAAACCGCCGGAAAGCAGCTCGCCAGACATATCAGTCAGCGGCGCCGGCGGAGGGCGGCAAAATTCGTACCACCAGGCCCGTCTTACGAGAGGTTCGTCGCTCGTTTTCCCTATTTCACGACGGTCGACCAGGCGAAAGCCATTCGGGACGTCCTCGACGATCTGGCATCGGGGCACCCGATGGACCGGGTCATCTGCGGCGACGTCGGATTCGGCAAGACCGAGGTGGCGTTGCGAGCGGCGGCCGCAGTCGTACTGTCGGGGAGACAGGTGGCCATCGCGGTGCCGACAACTGTTTTGGCGAGACAGCATGTCGCGACGTTTCGCAAACGGTTTGCTCCGTTCGGTATTGAGGTGGGAAGCCTGTCGCGGGCCACATCAGGGCCGGAGACACGGCAGACGAAGGAGGGGCTAAAGAGCGGAAGGCTGAAGGTTGTGGTCGGAACGCAGGCTCTCGCCTCGAAGGATGTGAAGTTTGCCGACCTTGGTCTGGTTGTGATCGACGAGGAGCAGCATTTTGGTGCAGCAGAGAAGGCGAAGCTTTCAGAACTGGCCAAGGGGGTCCATACGCTTTGGATGAGCGCCACGCCGATCCCGAGGACGCTCGCGGCGGGTCTCGCGGGTTTCAGGGATCTCAGTGTCATTGCGTCGCCGCCCGCTCATCGCCTTCCGGTCCAGACAAAGATCGCTCCGCTTTCGGACGCTGCCATCGCCGCGGCCTTGTCGCGTGAACAAAGACGTCACGGGCAAAGCTTCTTGGTTTGTCCGCGCATCCAGGATCTCGATCCGATGCTGGCGCGAATTCAATCGCTGGCCCCGGATCTCCGCGTCGTTTGCCTTCATGGCAAGCTGCCCGTTGATGAAATAGACGACCGGATGATGAGTTTCGTTGAAGGCCGCGCAGACGTTCTGCTGGCGACCAACATCGTGGAAAGCGGTCTCGATATCCCGCGTGCGAACACGATCGTGGTCTGCTGGCCCGAGCGGTTCGGCCTCGCGCAACTCCATCAACTTAGGGGTAGGGTGGGACGCGGTGGCATACGCGCGTTTGCGTATCTGTTGACGGATTCAGACTCGGAGGGATCCAAGAAGCGGTTGGCCGTTCTGGAGGAGTTCAATAAGCCAGGCTCGGGCTTTGCGATCAGTGCGCGAGATTTAGATCTCAGAGGAGCAGGGGACCTGCTGTCCGAGCGGCAGTCGGGCCATGTGCAGGTCTTCGGTCCCGTGCTCTATAGCCATCTTCTGAAACTGGCCTCAGAGAAAGCCGACGCCACTGCCGCCGACCTGTGGGTGCCCGACCTGAATCTTCCGGTCGCGGATATGTTGCCGCCAGGCTTCGTGCAATCGGAGCCGGTCCGGCTGGAAATCTACGCCCGTGCGGCCAGGTGTCGAGGTCAGGACGAACTGGATGACTTGGAGGAAGAGACTCAGCGACGGTTCGGCAAATTGCCGCGGGCAGTCCGCGATTTCTTTGCTGCCGCAAGGCTCAGGATCGACTGCAGGCGACGCGGCATCGTTAGATTGGATGTCGGTCCGGAGGCAGTCGCCGCGACATTCCTGCCGGGACGGCTACGGAAGTCGAGAGCGCGATCGTTCCAACGCGACGGCGGTAGGGTCGTCCACACCACCGAGCGCTGCGTCGGGCCGCTCGGCAAGGCGGAAGAGTTCCTGGACCTTCTGGACGAGTGAAGCCTGAAAAGCCGCAAAATGCGGCAGGCGATGAGCGCGAGCAACGCAACGACATCGTTGCCCATACTAAGCCGCCTCCGGGCGGCTTTTTCTTATTTGCTACCAAAGTTCCTTGCATTGCGCGCGAGCCGGCTTGGTAGCAACTCACTGCTCAAAACCGGTTACATGAAACCAATGTTCTTACCAAGTCGTGTTTTCCGCTGGGGGCCGCAACAAATTGAAAACAAATGGGGATTTGGCTGTGCCCCAAATGATGGATTGGGACAAGAGCTCCATTTTCTCAAGAGGTTAGGTGGCTGCCTGTGCACGACGTGTGTGCCGGGAGGTCAAGAAAAATGTTGTGGCTCTAGTGTGGACAGGCTTCGTGAAGGCGGCGGGATGGGTGTGCGGGGGGGGGGGACGCGCACGACAAGAATTTCTCAAGTCAAGGAGCGATGCGCCAACGAGGGATACGTTGATCTCAGATGTCGGAGGTAGAGAGCATCGGCGGCTGCGGCGGGAAGGCAGCCGTTGGGCCCAACTTCTCGGCGGCATGCCAACTCCAGCGCGGGTCATAAGTTATGCCACCGCCGATTGCGATGAGATCCGCTGCGCCGCTGCCGAGAATTTCCTCTGCGTGCTGCCCGTCTTCGATCTCCCACCGCCATTCGTAGCAATATCGGCGTCTTTCGAATGGCAGGAGAAACGCACCTGATACCCGCGTCCTACGGCGATAGGATCAAGTTCGCAAACTATGTGGGCGATCAGGCTTGCAATTTGGAGACATTATTGATCGGCGGCGGTGGTGGCATCGAGATGTTTCAATGCTGCTTCTCCGGCGTTGCGTACGTAGACCATAAGGCTTTGTGCGGCGCCTTCGGCATCGCGCTGCTCAATTGCCTTCATGACTTCCGCGAGTTCGCGCGCACTTTGCTGCAGCCGACCGGGGAGGGAGATGGCGAAGACGCGTGAAACGCTGATTCGGGCGATGAGCTTTTGATGGATGTCGCTTATCAGCTCGTGATTGACGATCTTCATCATGTGCTCGCTGAACTGCCGGGTCGTGCTGACGATTGCCGCGACATCTTCCTGTTCGCGCACAACCTTCAGCTTCTCATAGATGCGACGTAGTGCGGCGATGTCTTCGGCGCCGGCTTCGAGTGCGAAACGGCGCACGACCGCCGCTTCCAAGAGCGCGCGCACCTCGTAGATTTCCTGCACCTGCTTGCGGCTCAACCGCGCCACGATCGGCCCGCGCCGAGGCTCCACTTCGATCAGTTGTTCGGCTTCGAGACGCCGCAGTACCTCTCGAATGGATGTGCGACTGACGCCCATGGCCTCGCACAGCTCTCGTTCGATCAAGCGCGCGCCAGGCGGGAAATGTCCCGTGATGATCGCATCCCGCAATCGCTCAAACGCCTGATCGCGCCGCAGCGGCGGGTGCTCGTCCAATCGCAGAACACTCGTCATGGTAACCGTTGCTCCTGTCATTTGACATGTTGTCATACAGCAGTTTATCGTACTAGAAGATAGAAAGTTGCAGAAATCCGACGAAACTGGAGGAATAATGTCCGATCCGGCTATTTCGAACGAGGTGTCTGCGGACCGGATCCGCCAGCACATTGAAAAGATTGTCCGTGAGATACCGCATCGGGCCGCCGGCAGCCCAAATGGCAAGCGAATGGCTGAGTACAGCCGCGATGTCATGAAGCAGAACGGACTTGCCGACACCGTCATCCATGAGCTCCCGGCAATCGTCTCTTTTCCCGAGCATTCGGAGTTTCGGGTCGAGGCTCCGACGGAGATTTCGATCCAGGCCAATACGCTCGGCCACAGCCTGAAGACGACCGAGGATGGTATCCGCGGCGAGATCATCGATGTCGGTGGTGGCGCATTTTCGGATTACGCCGGCAAGGATGCCCGCGGAAAAATCATTCTGACCGAGCTCTCATACTCGCCGGCGCGCCACGAAAAGCAAAGGATCGCAGGCATCAAGGGCGCGATCGGCGCTGTCATGATGAATTGGGGCAAGCCCGACAATGAGGCGGTCCCGTTCGGTTCGGTGAAGCCGGTATGGGGTAACCCGACACCGGAAAACGCCAAGACCGAAATGCCGACGATTCCCTGCATCGGCATTGCGCGCACCGCGGGACTGAAGCTGCGCGAAATGGCCAAGAAGGGCCCGGTAAGCGTCTGGTTCCGGACCCATGTCGAGAACGGCTGGCATCCTGTGCAGATTACGATCGCAAGAATGCCGGCTGCGTCGAACTCGCCGGAGAAGGACGACTTCGTGCTCGTCGGCGGCCATCAGGATAGTTGGCCTGGCGAAGCCGCGACCGACAATGCAGCCGGCAACGCCTGCAAGATGGAATTGGCGCGCGTGTTCATGCAGCATCGCGACAAGCTTCGTCGCGGCCTGACCTTCGGGTTCTGGACCGCGCACGAGACCGGCACCATGGCCGGGTCGGCGTGGTATGCCGACCGCAACTGGGACGATCTGCGGCGCCACTGCGTCGCTTACCTGCAGATCGACCAGCCCGCCTTCATCGGCACGACGGAATGGGCGACGCATTCGAACGCCGAGCTCAAGACGTTTCACTCCGAAATCGAAAAGCGGCTGCTCGACAAGAAGATCAAATGGAAGCGCTCGGTGAAGTCCGGGGACTCGAGCTTCTTCGGATTGGGCATTCCGATGTTCGCCGGCCAGGGCGCCTTTACCGACGCCGAACTGAAGGAGACCGCCAATGCCACGCTTGGCTGGTGGCACCATTCGATCGACAACCGGCTCGACAAGATGGACTGGACGCTGATGCAGGAACATATTCGTATGTACGCTGCATACCTCTGGGAGCTGACGACAGCGCCGGTGCTCCCTTTCCGCTTTACGCCGGTAGCCGAGCAGGTGATCGCGCGTCTGGAGGAATTCAAGGAGCCGGGCCGCGCGGTTGGTCTCGAAGGCGCGCAGGCCAGCGCGCGCAAGTTCGCCGAAGCCGCGGCCAGGATCGACGCGGCCGCAGCTGCAGAATCCGAGCGTTTCAGGAGCGGCAGCGGTTCGGAAGAGGCCGCGCTCTTGCTGAACGGCGCCATCAAGCGCCTGTCTCGCATTCTTGTGCCGCTACAATCGACGGCAATCGGCACCTATGGCCACGATCCCTATGGCTACACGCCGCAAACCACGATGATCCCGTGCCTGTATGATCTCGGCCAGCTATCCGGACTCTCCGATGGCGAACAGAGATGGATGCTCGAGACCAGACTCGTGCGTGCCCGCAATCGCGTCGCCGATGCGCTCGAAGATTCAACGGCCATCGTCAAAGACGCGCTCGCGCAATTGAGGTAGGGCCAGGCCAATGGCAAGCCGCCGTCGCATCGTTTATCAACTCGTCGCACCAATGGAAAAGGTGCTCGGTGAGGCCGAGATCGACAGGCGGCAGAACTATCTGCAGCGCCATGCCGGCGACGGCATCGAGATCAAGGTGCAGAGCGTTCCGTCAGGTTATCCCTCGATCGAAAGTGAGCGGGACGTGGTGACGGTGGCTCCGCATCTGCTGCGTGGAATGCAGAGGGCTGAGGCCGATGGCGCCAGCGCCGGCATCATAGGCTGCTTCTCGGATCCGGCGCTCGATGCTATTCGCGAGACCGTCAGGATGCCGGTCGTAGGGCCGGGCCAGTCAGCCATAGCGCTCGCCATACAACTCGGCGACCGCTACTCGATCCTGTCGCCGCTCGATCAGGGCGCCAAGCGCGCGATGCCGCGGCTCAGGGGGCAGGGGCTCACAGAACGGCTTGCCAGCATCCGTGGCGTTGGCGTTTCGGTTGTGGATCTGGCGCAGGGCGACAATGCGGCCTGGGATCGTATCATCGAAACGGGCCGCCGATGTATTGACGATGGCGCCGACGTTCTCGTGATGGGGTGCATGAGCATGGCCTTCATGGGCGTGGAGCGTCAATTGTCGGACCGGCTTTCGGTGCCGGTCGTCAGCCCGGTGCTCGCCGCCCTGAAGACGACGGAAACCCTGCTCGATCTCGATCTTTCGCATTCCCGCAGTGCCTGGCCTTCTCCGCCTGACAAGCCTTATCTCGCGTGACCACCGTAGCGACCGCAGATGGAGTATTCTCATGAAGCGCAGAACGTTCTTGATGGGCACCGGTGCCATCGTGACCGCAGCCATGACGGGCGCCGCCCGCGTTGCGCTGGCTGAACGCAGCCCCGACGAACTCATCTGGGCCGACAATCTTCCCGGCAGTCTCGATCCTCATGCGTTGTCGGATGTGCCCATGCAGGGCTACATGATCAACGTCTATGATACGCTCTATGTGAACAAGGGAAATCCGCCGAAGCTGGAGCCGTGGCTGGCAACTGGTCACACGGTCAGCGATGACGGACTGACCGTCACCTTCAAGCTGCATGAGGGTGTCAAATTCCACGACGGCAGCCCACTTACGTCAGAGGACGTGGTGTGGTCATTCCGCCGTCTGCTCACCATCAAGAAAGGACCGGCCTCGGCATTCCTGGCCGTGCTGCGCGTGGACGGCATCTCCGCACCCGATCCGACAACGGTGGTGTTCAAGCTCAAGGAACCTTATGCGCCGTTCCTGTCTGCGACCCCGCTGGTTGCGATTCTCAACCGAAAATTGGTTGAGGCCAAGGTCAAGGATAATGATTGGGGGCAAGCCTGGCTCGCGTCGAACTCGGCCGGCTCCGGCTGCTACATTCTCGATTCCAGCACCTATCAACCGGTGCAGCAAATCGATTTGCAGCGCAATCGCGACCAGTTCGTGGGCTGGAGTCATAACAAGGCGCCGATCGAGATCGTGCGCCGCCGCAACATTCTGGAAACGACGACCCGCGTCAACGCATTGATCAAGGGCGATGTGGACTGCACCGACAGCTACCTGCCGCCCGATCAGGTCAATCGCGTGCAGACCTCGACAACCGCGACAGTTTCGAAGGACCAGAGCATGCGGGTGATGGTGCTCCGCATGAACAACAAGAAAGCGCCGTTCGACAATCTGAATTTCCGTCTCGCGGTGAGTCATGCCTTCAACTACACGGGCTTCATCGATGGCGTGCTCAAGGGATATGCGGTTCGCAACGCCGGCCCGATTCCGGTCAATCTGTGGGGCGCTCCGAAGGATTTGACGCCTTACGAATTCAATCTCGACAAGGCCAAGGATTTCCTCGCCAAAGCCAAGGCCGAGGGCGCTCCGGTGGATCGGGAAATCGAGATCCAGATCCAGCAGCACCTGGCGCAAACCACGCAAGCCGCCCAGATTCTCCAGCAGGGACTGCGCAAAATAGGCGTCAATCTCAAGATCGTTGCCAATCTTTGGCCGCAGCTTGTTTCTTCGACGGCAAAGGCGGAAACCACACCTGACATGTGGGCGCATTGGGTTTCGTCCTATTTCATCGATCCGGAGAACTGGATCGGCCAGATGTATGACAGCCAGTTCCACGGCACTTGGAAGGCCTCCTGCTGGTACAAGAACGACAAGGTCGACGGTCTTCTGCGCGAGGCGCGCCGGCTCCAGGATCAGAGCAAGCGGCAGGCGCTTTATGAGGAAGCCTCCCGCATCGTTGTGGCGGATGCCGCCGACATCTGGATTTACAACGCAGTCGAGTTGCGCGGCTTGAGCAAGCGCGTGCAAGGCTTCCAGTTCAGTCCGATTGGATCGGGTGCCGATTTCCGCAACATGTCGCTGACGAGCTGATGATCCGTTTCGTCCTGCACCGTCTGCTGTTGACGATACCGGCGCTCCTTGGGCTGCTCGTGCTCACTTTCATCATGTTGCGCGTGCTGCCGAACGATCCTTCGGCGGCACTCGCAGGTGAAAATGCAACGCCAGCCCAGATCGCCGCCGTACGTAAGGCCTATGGTTTCGATGAGCCGATCTGGAAGCAGTTCGTCATTTATGCCGGGCAGGTCGGAAGGGGCGATTTCGGCAACTCCATCATCTCCAACCGGCCTGTGCTGCGGGACATCGCCGAGCGTCTGCCAGCTACGCTAGAGCTGACGTTCGTTTCCCTGCTGTTCGCGGCATGCGTCGGCATTCCCCTCGGGACCATGGCGGCGGTCTGGTACAACTCGTTCTTCGACCACGCCGTGCGCGTGGCGACCGTAGCGGGGCTTGCGATCGCATCGTTCTGGTTCGCGATCATCCTGCAGATGATATTCGCCATGGAGCTGGACTGGCTGCCGCTGCGCGGACGCTTCCCGGTCGGACTAGCTCCGCCCGCCCATATCACCGGACTTTACCTGGTCGACAGCCTGCTGACGCTGAGATTCGACCTGTTCCACCAGGCCTTCGTCCACATCCTGATGCCGGCGTTTACGATGTCGCTGGCCGGCTTGGCCTCGATAGCGCGGTTCACACGCGCAGGCGTGCTCGAAACGATGCAAAAGGAGTTCGTGCATTATGCCGAAGCCGCCGGCTATGCGAGGTCGCGCATCATCTGGGTGTATGTATTGCGTAACTCCGTCGTGGGGGCGACGACGCAGATCGGTCTGCTGTTCGGCGGGCTGATCGCCAGCGCGGTGGCCGTGGAATCGATTTTTGACTGGCCCGGTGTCGGTTCATATGCCGTGAGTGCGATCCTGACATCCGACTACAAGGCCGTTCTCGCCGTCACCCTCGTCGTCGGCTTGATCTATTCCCTGGTCAATATCCTGGTGGATGTCGTGCACGCCTGGCTCGATCCTCGCGTCGCTGAAAAGCTCTGAGGGCGGCTACAGTGCTGATCCTGAAGAAATTCCTGCGAGATGTTCCGGCTGTCCTTGGGCTATGCATCATTCTCATGGTGTGCGCGATCGCGATCATTTCACCGCTCGTTGTGCCCGATCTCGATAGTGTCTATGACGGCGATCTCATTTCGCGGCTACAGCCGCCTTCGGCCGAGTTCTGGTTCGGCACCGATGCGCTGGGGCGCGACGTATTCGCCCGGGTGATCATGGGATCGCGCGGCGCGCTCGAAGTGGCATTGACCGTTGTTGCGCTCGCGATCGGCATCGGTGTGCCAGCCGGCCTTTACGCTGGCTACACGGACGGCTGGGGCGGCCAGTTCGTCATGCGATTGACGGATGTGTTTCTGGCCGTACCCCAACTCATCCTGGCGCTGGCTGTCGCACAACTGATGGGGCGCGGGCTCGGCAGCGCCATGGCGGCACTGGCGTTGACCTACTGGCCGTTCTTCTGCCGTACCGTCTACGGTGAGGTCAGGCGCCTGCGAAATGCACTGTTCATCGAAGCGCAACAGGGCCTCGGCGCTTCGACGTCGCGTATCCTGTTTGTGCATGTGCTGCCCAACGTGGTCTCGGCAGTCATTGTGCGCGCAACCATCGGGATGGGCTTCACCATCATGACCACGGCGGTTCTGGGTTTCCTCGGAATTGGCGCGACGCCGCCCAATCCCGATTGGGGCCTGGCCATTGCAGAAGGACGGGAATATCTGCCGCAGTCGTGGTGGGGCGTGACATTTCCGGGACTCGCCATTTTGATCACGGTGCTTGGGTTCAATCTGTTCGGGGACGGGTTGCGCGACCTCGTGGATCCACGGCTGAGGCGCTCGCGATGAGGCAGAATGCACCCGGGCCACTGCTCGAAATCCGCAACCTTTCGCTGTCGGTCGACACCGATGAGGGACAGGCACGGATCCTCGATAGCGCAAATCTGGCGCTGATGCCTGGCTCCATCCACGGTGTCGTCGGAGAGTCCGGTTGCGGAAAATCGACGCTGATGCGCGCGGTTCTCGGAATCCTGCCCAAGCGCGGGCGTGTTACGGAAGGAAAGATCGTGCTGGGCGGGCGCGATCTGCTGTCGCTGTCGCCGGCTATCCTTCAGCGCGAGGTCCGGGGCGGACAAATCGGATTCATTCCTCAGGATCCTTATCAGGCGTTCAATCCTGTCTTCCGCGTCGGCACGCAACTGCTCGAAACGTTCCGGGCGAGACCGCGCGCCGATCGGCGTGACGGTGGCAGGGCAAACATCATCTCGTTGCTGAAAGCCGTGCAGCTTCCGGATCCCGAAGGGGCGCTCGATCGCTATCCGCATCAGTTCTCGGGAGGTCAGCGCCAGAGACTCTTGATCGCTGCTGCGCTTGCTTCATCGCCCGCCATTATCCTTGCCGACGAGCCGACCACTGCGCTCGACGTGACGACGCAACTGCAGATCCTGAAACTGCTGCGCGGGCTTGCCGAAGAACGCGGACTTTCCATGTTGTTCGTCACGCACGATTTCGGCGTAGTGGCCCAGCTTTGCGACACGGTGACGGTCATGTATGCGGGGCAGACGGTCGAGTCCGGACCGGTCTCGCAGATACTCGCCACGCCGCTGCACCCGTACACGCGCATGCTGCTTGCATGTCACCCCGATCGCGGCGCCGCGCTCGCGGGCATTCCCGGATCGGTTTCCTCGCCATTGCGCCCGCCGTCCGGGTGCCGGTTCCATCCGCGCTGCCCGAGCGCAAAGGGTGAGTGTAGCAAGGTCATTCCAAGGCGCACAGAACAAGCAGAAAACCAGGACGTTCAATGCGTCCTGTATGGCGCGGAGGCGGCGGCATGACCGACGCTCGTGCGCTACTGGAAGTGGAAGAGGTCGTCACCCGCTACGGCGGTGGCAAGAAATTTCTCGGAAAACCTCGGCCACTGGTCCAGGCGGTCGATGGCGTAAGTCTTTCGCTCAAGGCCGGTCAAGCGCTCGGATTAGTCGGTGAATCAGGCTGCGGAAAGACGACGCTCGCCAAGACCATACTCGGACTCGTCCGCGAGTCGTCGGGAACGGTTCGGCTCGACGGCAAAATCGTGTCAGGCCTGTCCGCTCAGGAAGCGCGGGCCGCGCGCGCAACGATCCAGTACGTGCACCAGGATCCCGGCGCCGCGCTTGACCCGTGGTGGAGCATCGGACAGGCGCTCGACGAGGCGCTGCGCATCCATGGCGTAACCGATCGAGGCGAACGCAGGCAGCGCGTCGACGAAATGCTCGAGGCGGTCGGGCTCGACTCGACCTTCCGGACTCGTTATCCGCACGAGCTTTCCGGCGGACAGCAGCGTCGGGTGGGGCTCGCCCGCATCCTGGTGCTTAAACCGAATATCGTCATCCTGGACGAGCCAACATCGGGACTGGATCTTTCGGTTCAGGCGACGGTGCTCGGCGTGCTCGATGGGCTGCGCAAGCGGCTTGGGCTCACTTATCTGTTCGTCAGCCACGATCTCTCGGTCGTGAAGCGCATGTGCGAGCAGGTCGCGATCATGTATCTCGGCCGCATTGTCGAGATGGGGGCGACCGACGAAATATTCGCCCGACCGCGGCATCCTTATACGCAGGCGCTGCTGGCGGCGGTCCCAAGGCTCGAACCGGGATCGCTGCATGATACGCCGGCCCTCCCAGGAGAGCCGCCTTCGGCTTCAACGGCGCGGAGCGGTTGCGCCTTCCGGATGCGGTGTTCGTTCGCGGCCCCGAACTGTTCGCAGGCGCGGCCGCCACTGATTTCCATGGGCAACCAACACATGGCGGCATGTGTGCGGCTGAACGAGATCGAAGCTGCTGCAGGGAACTAAGAGAGCGGGGAAGAGGTATGGCGCGCATCGCAGTCGGCGGCTTTCACCACGAAACCAATACCTTCGTTAAGCCGCCGACCGATTTTGCCTACTTCTGCACTCATCGTGATCGGCCGCCATTGGTGCGGCGTGCTGACGTCCTCAAATGGCTGAGTGGAATCTCGTTCGCGCTATCGGGTTTCCTGCAGGTCATGTCCAAGGACCACGAGATCGTGCCGCTGCTTTGGACAAGCGGCGGAGCCGGCGGCATGGTCACGCGAGACGCTTTCGAGCGCATCGCCGCCGAGTTGATCGCGGAACTCTCGCAGCAGATGCCGGTGGACGCGATCTATCTCGATCTGCACGGCGCCATGGTGACCGAGGACTTCGAGGATGGTGAAGGTGAATTACTCCGACGCATCCGCGCCTGTGTCGGTCAAGATCTGCCGATTGCGATCAGCCTCGATTATCACGCCAACGTCACGCCGGCGATGGCCGATTATGCCGATGCAGTATCGGGCTATCTCACCTATCCGCACGTGGATCGGCCGGAAACCGGGATTCGCGCCGCTCACGCCATGCAGCACCTGCTCAAGCATGGGCGAACGCCGGGACGTGCCTTGAGGAAGATGCCATTTCTCATCCCGCTGCACAGCCAATGCACCATGGTCGAGCCGTCCCGCGGCATCATCGATCTGACCCAATCGCTTGAGCGCGATGGTATCTTGACCGTTTCATATCTCGCCGGCTTTCCGCCGTCGGACATATTCTATTGCGGTCCCGCGGTGGTGGTTCATGCCACGACACAAGAGGCGGCCGACCGGGCCGCTGACGAAGTCGCGCGTTTCATTTCGCTGAAGGAAAGCGAGTTCGCCGTCCCGGTGCTTTCGCCTGCAGAAGCGGTGGCGCGCGCCAGGCAAATTGCTGATAACGCTGACCGACCGGTGATTATCGCCGACACCCAGGATAATCCGGGCGCGGGCGGCACCGCCGATACGACAGGCCTGCTGTTCGCTCTGGTCGAAGCAGGGGCGGAAGGAGCGGTTCTCGGTTATCTCTGCGATGGCGAGGCAGCTAGGGCGGCGCATGCCGCCGGCGAAGGCGCCAGGATCACGGTAGATCTTGGCGGGCGCAGCGGCCCCGAAGGCGTGGTGCCGTTTCGTGGAACGTTTGAAGTCAAGGAACTCGGCGACGGGAAAATCCGGACCACCGGTCCGGTCTCGGGCAATCGCGACATCGATCTCGGCCCGATGGCGCTGCTTGAAATCGGTGGTGTCAAAGTCGCAGTGACAACGAAGCGCATGCAAGCGCTTGACCAGGCCCCTTTCCGCCATCTTGGCGTTGAGCCGAAGCAGCAAAAGATCCTCGCCTTGAAAAGTACGGTGCATTTTCGCGGCGATTTCCAGGCACTCGCGGAAGAAATCCTGATCACGATTGCGCCGGGCGGGCATCTCGCGGACTCTTCGAAATTTGCCTACAAGAATCTTCGGGCGGGTTTGCGCCTGATGCCACTGGGTCGGGAGTCCGGCATCGGAACCCTACGAGGCAGCAAATGAACTGCGATCTTATGCGGAGATGGAGCCGACCGGCAAGGAGGAGTGCGACAACGCCAACGGCCGCAACCGTCCGCGGTGCTGTCGTGAGCTTTCGTCGCGCCCAACGCGCGCCATGCTAGCAGCGCAGGCGACGGAGGAAGCTGCTCTAGCTTCTCCTGACCTGCGTCTTACGAGAGGATTTAGCAGTGCCCGGGCCTTGGCGAAAGCAGCCGCACTCCCGCCGCGGCTCGGTGCGGACAGTTCGAGAGAAATCACGCATGACAGCACGATCGTTCGGCTTGCACGAATTTTTCCCTCGCTGCCAGAAACAGCGAAGCTTAGTCCAAGTCTTCGAGAATATCTGAAATTGCCAGCAGCATTCGTTCGCGTAACCTTCGTTGATGAAATGCAGCGCGCGCTGCGGGCAATTGCGGACAGAGAAATGATCCATGGCCTATCGACAGTCTCGCGCCGAACTTGCGTCCGCACCGACCGGATCCGTTGAGTTCGATACGGATGTGCTGGTGATCGGCCGCGGGCACCTGGGCGGCCGTCAGCGCGGCAGAGCATGGCGCACGTGTCGTTCTGGCTGACAAGGGTTTTTGCGGTACATCGGGCGCGACCGCTGCGGCCGGCACGGGCGTCTGGTATATCGATCCGGATTCCGCGCTGCGCGAGGCGGCCATGGCCAATCGCGAGAAGATGGGCGGCTATCTGCAGGATCGGCGCTGGATGGCACGCGTGCTCGATCGCACCTACGAGCAGAGCAACCGCCTGGCCGATTGGGGCTATCCCTATCCGGTCGACGACAGCGGCAGGCCGCAGCGCAATTCGCTGCAGGGTCCGGAATATATGCGGCTGATGCGCAAGCGCACCAAGCAGGCGGGGGTCACGATCCTCGACCACAGCCCGGCGCTCGAACTGCTTGTCGACGACGATGGGGCGGTGGCGGGTGCCCGCGGTTTGCGCCGCCAGAAGCACGATCGCTGGACCGTGCGCGCCAAGGCAGTCGTGATCGCCACCGGCGGCTGCGCCTTCCTCAGCAAGACGCTCGGCTCGAACGTGCTGACCGGCGACGGCTATTTGATGGCCGCGGAAGCCGGTGCCGAACTCACCAGCATGGAGTTTTCCAATCCTTACGCGATCTCGCCCGCCTTCGGTTCGGTCACCAAGACGCTATTCTATGGCTGGGCAACCTTCACCTATGAAGACGGCAGCATCGCTCCCGGTGCCGCCTCGAAGGGAGGACGCTCGGCCATTGCCCCTGCATTGCTGCAGGGGCCGGTGTTTGCCCGCCTCGACAAGGCTGACGATAAGGTGCGGCGGAACATGCGCGCCTCGCAGCCGAACTTCTTCCTGCCGCTCGATCGCACCGGCATCGATCCTTTCACCGATCGGTTTCCTGTGACTCTGCGGCTCGAAGGCACAGTGCGCGGCACCGGCGGGCTTCGGATCGTGGATGACAGTTGCGCGACCAGCGTGCCGGGCCTCTATGCCGCGGGCGACGCCGCAACCCGCGAGCTGATCTGCGGAGGCTTCACCGGCGGCGGCAGTCACAACGCAGCCTGGGCGATCTCATCAGGCTCATGGGCCGGGCAGGGTGCCGCTGATTATGCGAAGCAAGCCGGTGCGGCTGTGAGGCGCGAACTGTCATCGGTGGGGAATGGTCGCGCTTCGGACGCGGAATGAAAAAGCCTACAAGCCCGCGGAGCTCGCAAGAGCGGTTCAAGACGAGGTCTTTCCCTATGAGCTGAACTATTTCCGTGAGGCCGGGCGTCTCAGTGCCTCGCTGGAGCGGCTCGATGCGCTCTGGATCGATGTATCGCAAGCGGGCGACGCCGCGCAGGAAGACGTGCTCCGTGCGCGGGAAAGCGCGGCGATGCTGGCGACGGCGCGCTGGATGTATCGCAGCGCGCTGGCGCGCCAGGAAAGCCGCGGCATGCACCGGCGCGATGATTTTCCGGATCAGGACGAGCATCAGCGCCATTACATCACGGCCGGCGGTCTCGACGAGGTCTGGACCTCGGTGCGTCCGCATGCCGATCCTGCCTATGCGGAGGCCGCGGAATGATCGAGGTTATCGACGCCGAGCGCTGCACGGCTTGCGACATTTGCGTCAACGTCTGCCCGACCAATGTCTTCGATAAGACTGACGGAATTCCGGTGATTGCCCGGCAGGGCGATTGCCAGACCTGTTTCCTGTGTGAGCTCTATTGTCCCGAAGATGCGCTGTTCGTCTCGCCATTCGCGGACGTCCCGCACCAGGTTGATCTCGCAGCCTTGAGACAGAACACTCTGCTCGGCAGCTATCGTCGGGCGGTCGGTTGGACCGACGAGACGAGGGATCGTCGCGGCATCGATCGCAGTTATCTGCTGTTTGGTGCAGCGCCTTGAACGTCTTCGGATTCTCGTTACGGAATTTGGAGGTCGCGTAGAGCAGGGTCGGCGTGATCCGGCCGCCCATGATGTCGTAGGAGCTCAGGACCTTATGGACTTCGGATTCTGCAGCGCCTGTTCCTGGAAGGGCGGATTGGAGAAATGCGCAGTGATTGACGACGAACCCGACAGCAGCGCCGCGGTCGCGTCGGGATGCGGCAGCATCACGGTCAGCTCGTCGAGCGAGTTATACTTACCTTCGCCGAATTCCTTCTCCGCGGCGATCTGCAGCAGGCGTGATTGCTGCGAGACGATCACGGCCGGCAGCGCGATCTTGTCGGCCTTGGTGAAATCCTTCAGCGTCTTGACGTTGGGGTTGCTGGTGATCAGGTAGTTCGGCTGCTCGCCGAGCGCGGCGATCACCTTGACGTCGGCCGAGCCCTTGGTGCGGTCCCACAGCACGATCACCGGTCCGGCGCCGGCCGCCGATATCGACCGCGCCGACAGCAGCGCATCGTTGATGGCGTCGCCGCCGCTGAGTTCGGCATGCAACGCCTCGATCATGACCTGCGGTATGACATGGCTGGCGAATTCGTCGCCATCATGAAATCGCTCTGGCGGTCCGAGCAGAATCTCACGCACAGCGGACGGTTTTGGCAGCTCGAGGATGCCTTCGTCCGCCCAAAGCGGAGATACGGCCGCCCCATTCTCGTCAACGCGAGCGGCTCGTCTGCCGGATTTTCGTTCGCAGCGCGCCATTCCGACCTTGTATTCATCACAAGCCCCGGAGGCGCCCACATCAATCGTGCTCTGGACGTGCTACCGGAGCTTACAACCAGCCTGAAGGCGAAGGCGCGCAGCTACGGTCGTCAGATACGAACCATCATCAACCCGATGATCGTCTGCCGGCCAACCGAGGCCGAGGCGCGGGCCTACTATGATCGGATCCTCGATCTTGCCGACATGGAAGCCCGCTACGGGCTACGCCAATCATTTCAAGAGCGGCGACGCTGCGGCATGGAAAAACCACGTCCCGCGCGATCGCATCCGCGGCGGCAACGTCCACCTGATCGGGAGCCCGCGGCAGGTGGCCGATTGGCTGACCGCCTTGAACCGAGCTGGATGCGAGGGGATGCAGATCTCGTTCTACGACTTTCGTGAAGATCTGGAGTTCTTCGGCAGACACGTTCTTCCTCTTCTGTACGAAGCCGGAGTCCGGCTCAAGCCGACTTTGGCCTGACCGTCTTCGAGGTGCCAGAACTCGCCGAACGCTTCGCTTGGTAGCCGATCCCAGGCGCCGGCCGCTATAGACTCCTGTATCAGACCTACCGCGGCTAGGGTGATGGCATGAAAAGCACCCATAGGTCGGAAATGCACCTATAACTTTAGCCATGTTCATAACCCGTTGGAATCGCAGTAAATGCGACCGCCCTCCGAGCGCACCATAAGATCGCAACTCGCGGCCTTGGAATCACTCGATTTGTTGTCGGACCGTGGCGTGCGCAGGCTCGTTTATCGCAGACCCTGGCCAGACCGTTTCCTGTGATTCCGAATTCCTCGGCCTGCCGGATCATTGGCCTATCCAATCCATCCGGTACGCTCTTCGCGTGCGACGCGCCGCGCATGCAAACGTATCGGTATTTCCACCGTTGTTCGCTCCTAGCCAGGTGTTAGTCGGGAAAACGCTGGCCCAGCTTGCTCTTGACGAGAGAGGGGCTGCAAGCCCTTGGAGCCGTGTGAGCCAAACCCATCAGACACTCGACGACGATCGCTGGCTACAAAGGCCCACTTGGCCGTGCGCACAGTTGCCGGCTTCCTAGGCGTCAAGTCGGGGAGCAGGACACGAATTTCGAACGTCGTCGTTCGGGGGGACGACAGCTGACTGATCCGGTCAGCCAATGATGGTGATGCGAGGATTGCAGATGGCCCGAAGCAAACGCTGCGTCTGCGCCCTGCGGTCCAGTTTGAAACGCTTGTAGGTACTGGCCACGAAAATCGAGCCGATCAACCACCTCTCGTGAAGCACGCGATGACCGGCGGGGCAGCGCGCTGTGCTGACGACCTATCTCATCGCCTTGCGGAAGACGGCGAAGATGGCAGCCGTAATCTCGTCTGGCGTGGATGGGCCGGTGTTTGAGAACCATTGCGGCGCCCAGTTGAAGGCGCCGAATATCGCGACGGTAAACATTTTTGGATCGTCCACGCGGATGGTACCGTCTGCGCGGCCTTCATCGAGGATCTTTTGAACTTCAACCTCGAATTGCTTCTTCAGCGAGCGAAGCCGGCGTCGCGATTGCGGATTCAGCGAACGATCACTGACGAGCGCCAGGCACACGCCGAACTCCGATAGAATGAGTCTGCCGTACATCGTGAAAAATCGTGCGAGGCGATCGATAGCCGAAAGTTGCTCGTCCTGATCGCGAGACAGAGCCGCTTTGAGGTCGGCGAGAGCCGTGTGCGCCACCTCATAGAGCAGGTCTTCCTTGCTATCGATGTAGTAGTAGATCGTCGGCTTGCTCACCTGCAGAGCTTCAGCAATCTGATCGATCGTCGTTTCGTGAAAGCCACGATCGGCGAAGAGGACCGCAGCCTGCTTCAGAATGAGACGGCGCTTCGCGTCATGCTGTTCTTGGCGCAGGTCGGCGCTTTCCCAAATGTTGGGACGCTTTCTCCCAATGAGCTTTTTCGACATTCGAGCACTTCCCAAGTTGCGACGACGCAGGGGCGGCATACCGTCGCGCTGCGGTTTCAATGCACATTTCTTAGGTTTCGATCAAGCCGCAGTTGACGGACCCGCTCTCGCTTGACATTTACTGTGAGGTAAGAGATAGCCTACCCGCCAGTACAACGAAAATAAGCGTTAGTTTTGGGAGGTTTTATGCATCGTCGAATGTTTCTGATGAGCTCCGCCGGCGTGGCACTTTCGGCTCTCGCTCCTGCATCAGGTGTGCAGGCTGCGGACGAACCAGCCGATTTCCACATCGCCGGCATTCTGGCTTTCTCCGGAGCCTACGGCATTATCGGCAAGGACATGCGGCAGGGCGTCGAGCTCGCCATCGCCGACCGCGGGGGCAAGGTGCTCGGCAAGCCGATCCGGGTCTCTTGGGAAGACGACGAGACCAAGCCGCAGCCCGCCGTTCAGAAGGCGACGCGCCTGCTCGCGGGCGGCGCCCAGATGATGTTTGGCGCGGTCGGATCGGCTTCGACGCTGGCGCTGCAGGGCTTGGCCGATCAGCGCAAGATTCCGCTGCTCGTGACCATCTCGGCGGACGACAAGATCACCCGAGCCAATGGTTCGCGCTATACATTCCGCACCTCGAACACGCTCGGCATGGAAATCCGCATGTGCGTCGAGTTCGCGAAAGTGAAGCGGCTGAAGAAGATCTACGGCGTGACCGCGGACTACCAGGCAACCCGCGACGGCTGGGACCTGTTCGTCGCCGAGGCGAAGAAGGCCGGCATCGAGATCGTCGGCAACGACTATGCGCCGCTCGGCAACCGCGACTACTCGGTCATCGTCGACAAGATGGCCAAGTCGGACGCCGACGGCATTGCCGTCATCGTCACCGGCAACGACGCAGTCACCTTCCTCAAGCAGTCGGGCCAGGTCGGTCTCAACAAGACCAAGACCCAGTTCGGTCCGGTGCTGCAGGACGAAACCCTGGCTGCGGCCGTCGGTCCCGCGGCTGTCGGCGTTTATTCGGGCGTCCGCTATCACTTCACGGTCGACAATCCCGCCAACAAGAAGTTCGTCGAGGCCTACCGCGCCAAATACAACGAATGGCCGTCGAGCTTTGCCGGCGAGGCGTACGACGGCATCAGCTGGTGGCTCGATGTGGTTGAGTCCACCGGAAGCTGGGATCGCGAGAAGTGGGTCGATGCCTTCGCCAAGAGCACCCGCGAGAACTCGCTTGAGGGCAAGAAGGTGATGCGCGGCTGCGATCACCAGGCGGCGCAGGTCGGCCTGTGGGGTATCGTGACCGAAGGGCAGGCGCCCCTGCCGCCGCTGACCATGAAGATCACCGACGTCTTCGACGCCTCGAAGCTGTTCGACGTCTGCTCGTGAAACGGAAGCGTGTCCCGGCGTCGGGACACGCCTCACTCCTTGTCTATGAACCGCGGATCAATCTGGCGTGTCGACGATCGTTATCGGCCTGAGCTTGAGCTTCCTGCTGTTCCTGCTGGCGGCGGGCCTGACGCTCATCTTCGGCATGCTCGGCGTGATCAATTTCGCCCACGGCGCCCTCTATATGCTGGGCGCCTATGTCTGCTACCAGATCGTCCACTGGACCGGTTCGTTCTGGATCGGGCTGGCGTTCGCGCCGCTGGTCGTCGCTGCGCTCGGCGCGGCGATGGAGGTGATCACGCTGCGGCCGGTCTACAATCGCGATCATATTTATCAGCTGCTGCTGACATTCGGCTTCATCCTGGTGATCGAGGAATCGGTCCGCCTGATCTGGGGGCTCGACTACAAGCAGGTGCCGACACCGGCGGTGTTCTCGCAGCCGATTGCGCTGTTCGGCAGCCAGATTCCGTCCTATCGCCTGTTCATCATCGGCTTCGGCGCCCTTGTCTCCGTCCTGTTGTTCCTGCTGCTCGACCGCAGCAAGCTCGGCATGGTGATCCGCGCGGCGAGTTCTGACTCCGAAATGGCCCAGACACTCGGCGTCGATGTGGCGCGGGTGCGCACCGCGGTGTTTGCGCTCGGCTCGGGGCTTGCCGCGCTCGGCGGCGTCGTCGCGGCACCGCTGGTGCCGATCGAACTCGGCATGGGTTTTAGCGTGATCATCGATTGTTTCGTGGTGGTGATCATCGGCGGCCTCGGCAATATCAAGGGCGCAATCTTTGCCGCGTTGCTGCTCGGCATGGCGCGCGCGGCCGGATTTACCTATGCCCCGGAGTGGGTGGAGCTGATCACCTTCGTGCTGCTCATCGTCACCCTGATGACCCGCCCATCGGGCCTGTTCAGCCACAAGGGACGTGCGGCATGAGCATGTTCCGTCTCGATCAGATCCTGATGGCCGCCGTCGTCGCTGCCATGATCCTCTTTGCGACCGTCTCGACCAGCGAAGAAAGCCTGAACCTGATCAGCCTGATCCTGATCTGGGGCCTGTTCGCGATCGGCTTCGACCTGATCTTCGGCATGGCCGGCATGCTGTCCTTTGGCCACGCCGCGATGTTCGGCGCGGGCGGATATGCGCTGGCGCTGCTGGCGCCGCAGTTCGGCTTCGTGCCGTCGCTCCTGGTCGCCGCCGTGGCCGGTGCGGCGCTGGCTTTCCTGCTCAGCATCTTCGCGCTACGCGTCTCGGGCCTATTCTTCTCGCTGCTGACATTGGCGCTGGCGCAACTCGTCCACATCCTGGCCAGCACCAAGCTGCGGGCGTTCACCGGCGGACTCGACGGCATTCCCGGCGTTCCGCGGCCGGCCCTGTTCGGCATCGACTTCTACAGCAACCGCAACTATTTCTTCTTCCTCGTCGTGGTGTTCGTGATCGGCGTAGCGATCATGGCGCTGTTGCGGATCTCGCCGTTCGGCAGTGCGCTGAAGGCGGTCCAGGCCAACGACGTTCGGGCCGAGCAGATCGGCTACAACGTGCAGCGGCTGCGCCAGTGCGCCTTCATGATCTCTGGCGCCTATGCCGGAATTAGCGGCGCGCTGCTGGCCTCGCTGATGTTCTATGTCAGCCCGCAGATGCTGCACTGGAGCACCTCCGGCGACGTGCTGATCATGACGCTGCTGGGCGGCAAGGGCACCTTGCTCGGGCCGGTGCTGGGTGTCGCGGTGTTCGAAGTGCTGAAGGAAGAGTTGAGCCAGTTCACCGAGCACTGGTACGGAATCCTCGGCATCGTGTTCATCCTCTGCACGATCCTGCTGCCGAACGGCATCGCAGGTCTGTTCGCCGCACTCGGGCGCGCCAGGAAAGGTGCGCCGAAATGAGCACGGCCAACGGAATCTCCCTGCGGTGCGAGAATATCCAGGTCGCGTTCGGCGGCCTCAAGGCGGTCGCGGGCGTCAGCCGCAGCTTCCAGTCCGGACGGATCTACGGGCTGATCGGTCCCAACGGCGCCGGCAAGACCACGCTGATGAATGCGCTGTCCGGCCACGCGACATTGGCCGCCGGGCAGGTGATCCTCAACGGGCGGGACATCACGAAACTTTCCGTTCACGCGCGGACGCGCGCCGGCCTCGGCCGCAGCTTTCAGATCACAAAAATCTTTGCCGGCATGACGGTGCTGGAGAACCTGAAGCTCGCGGCGTTCGCGCACCTGTACCGGGTGCAGCCGTTCTGGTTGCCGGCCGGCCGTTTCGCCGATGTTCGGCAGAGCGCCGAAAAGGTCCTCGAGCAGATCGGGCTCGAACGTCTCGCTCACGCGCCGGCGGAGAACCTTTCGCACGGCGACCAGCGGGCTCTCGAGGTCGGTCTCGCATTGCTCAGCGATCCGAGCGTGCTGCTGCTCGACGAGCCGCTCGCCGGTGTCGGCCATGAGCGCCTCGAGCAGGCAATCGAACTGATCCAGCGGATCGTGGCCGGGCGAACCGTGCTGCTGATCGAGCACAACATGGACGTCGTGATGCAGATATCCGACGAGATCGTCGTGATGGTGCAGGGGCAATTGCTGGCGTCCGGCTCGCCGGCGGAGATCAAGGCCAATCCGGCGGTGCGCGCCGCCTATCTCGGGAACGACGAATGAGCGCGCTGGCCCTGCAGGATTGCGACGTCTTCTACGGCAAGGCCCAGGCGCTGCATCACGTCTCGCTCGACGTCGCCGCCGGCGAGGTCGTCTCGCTGATCGGCCGCAACGGCGCCGGGAAGAGCACGCTGCTCAAGGCCGCGATCGGTCTCAACGCCGTGCGCAGCGGGCGGCGGATGATCGGCGATCGCGACGTCACCGCGCGGAAACCCTATGAACTCGGGCGGCTGGGGCTCGCCTTCGTTCCGGAAAACCGGCGCATCTTTCCGAACCTGACGGTCGAGGAAAACCTGAAGATCGCGACCGTGATGGGTCGCAAGGGGCCGTGGTCGCTGCAGCGGATCTACCAGCTTTTCCCGCGGCTTCAGGAGCGCGCATCTCAGGGCGGCGATACGCTCTCCGGCGGCGAGCAGCAGATGCTGGCGATCGGCCGCGGCCTGCTGACCAATCCGGAAGTGCTGCTGCTCGACGAGCCGACCGAGGGGCTTGCGCCGCTCATTGTCGACCAGCTGATCGAGGCCATGCGCATCATCAATGCCGAGGGCATTGCCATGCTGCTGGTCGAACAGAACCTGAAGGTTCCGCTCAAGCTCGCACGCCGCCAGTTCGTCATCGACAATGGCCGCGTGGTCTGGTCGGGTACGACCGCTGAGCTGCAGGCGGACCGCGCCCGTATCGAGTCCCTGATCAGCGTCTAGGAGGAAACCATGACCGACGTCTACATCATCGGGGTTGGCATGACGCGGTTCGGCCGCTACCTCGACGACCGGCTGGAGACGATCGCGCGCGGGGCGGTGGACGAGGCGCTGTCCGATGCCGGTGTTGGCCGCGAGGATGTCCAGGCCGCGTTCTTCGCCAACACGGCGCAGGGCGTCGTGGAGGGGCAGCACCTCGTGCGCGGGCAGCTCGTTCTCCGGGCGCTCGGTTTCGAAAGCATTCCCGTGATGAACGTCGAAAATGCCTGTGCCAGCGCCTCAACGGCGCTCAATGCCGCCTTCTCCTACATTGCGTCGGGGCAGGGCGACATCGCGCTGGCGGTCGGCGCGGAGAAGATGAATTCCAAGGACCGGGAAAAGTCCTTTGCCATTTTCGACGGCGCCTGGGATGTGCACGATGTCGACGGCAGCGTCCGCCGCCTGACGACGCTCAGCAAGGACCTCGCGTTGCCGCCGGGTGCCGGCCAGAACAGCGGCAAGCGCAGCGTGTTCATGGACGTCTACGCCTCGCTGGCGCGCTATCACATGCATCGTTTCGGGACCACGCAGCGCGACATCGCCGAGGTTTCCGCGAAGAACCACCGGCATTCGTCGCTGAATCCCAAGGCGCAGTATCAGGACGCAATGACTGCCGACGACGTGCTGGCGGCCCGCGAAGTATCGTGGCCCCTGACGCTGCCGATGTGCGCGCCGATCAGCGACGGCGCCGCCGCGGCGATCGTTTGCTCCGCGGAGAAGGCGCGCGCGCTCGGCGCGACGCGGGCAATCCGCATCGCCGCCTCGGTGCTGGCTTCAGGCTCCGACCGCGAAGCCGACGATCTGGAGCGGCATCTCTGCCGGCTCGCATCCAACCGTGCCTACAGGATCGCCGGCGTCGGCCCGGCCGACATGTCGGTGGCCGAGGTCCATGATGCCAGCGCGTTTGCGGAACTGCACCAGGCCGAACTGCTCGGCTTCGCCCCGATCGGCGATGGCGGCCGCCTGGTGCGCGACGGCGACACCACGCTCGGTGGCCGGATACCGATCAACGTTTCCGGCGGCCTCGAGTCGCGGGGGCATCCGATCGGCGCCACCGGCCTTGCGCAGATATACGAGCTCGTCACCCAGCTTCGCGGCGAAGCAGGCGCGCGCCAGGTCGAGGGAGCGCATCACGCTATTGCCGAAAACGGCGGCGGCTTCCATCATTACGAGGAAGCGACGGCCTGCATCACGATCCTCGAACGTTGAGAACCGACTCATGCGTCTGATCGATTTTTTCGACCGCGGCGTCAGCATCAATCCATCGCGTACCTGCCTGAAGGATGCGACGGTCTCGCGTACCTTCCGCGAGGTACAGCTGCGCAGCTACCGGATCGCAAACGCACTTGCATCAGCCGGCCTGAAGCCCGGCCAGATGGCCGCGGTCTACAGCCCCAATGGAGCAACGGCTTTCGAGTGCATTCTGGGCATCATCCGCGCCGCCAGTATCTGGGTGCCGATCAACGCTCGCAACTCCGCGGAGGACAACGCCTACATTCTCGACAATTGCGACGTCGAGGTGCTGTTCTATCACAGCGAATTCGAAGCCAACGTACAGGTCTTCCGCAAGGAGTGTCCGAAGGTCCGCCACTATATCTGCATCGACAAGGCCGGTGCCGACGCGCCGTTTCTGATGGACTGGATCGCGGATGCGCCCGAGACGGATCCAGACGTACCGGCGGATCGCGACGCGCCGATCTCGGTGTTCTCTTCGGGCGGCACCACCGGCCGGCCCAAGGGCGTGCTCTGGACCCACCTGGTCTGGGAAACCATGATCTCGAACTTCTTCACCTCGATGTCGGTGAAGAAGCCGCCGGTCCATCTGGTCGTGGCACCGATGACCCATGCAGCAGGCGGCGTCGGCATCATGCTGATGGCCGTTGGCGGGACCCAAATCATCCTGCCGGGCTTCGACGCCGCCAAGGTGGTCAACGCCATCGAGACCGAAGGCGTGACCCATATGTTCCTGCCGCCGACGGCGATCTACATGCTGCTCGCGCATCCCGGCATCAAGCACCATGATTTCTCCTCGCTCGAACACTTCATCTATGCCGCCGCGCCGATGTCGATCGACAAGCTGAAGGAGTGCCTCGACGTCTTCGGACCGGTGATGTCGCAGACCTTTGGCCAGGCCGAGGCGCCGATGCTGTGCACCTTCCTGTCGCCGCAGGAGCATCTGGTGATCGGCGATCCCGACAAGGAGAAGCGGCTGGCGAGCTGCGGCCGTCCGACGCTGCTGACGCCTGTCGAGATCATGGACGATGACGGCAACCTGATGCCGACCGGCGAGCGCGGCGAGATCGTGGTGCGCGGCAATCTGGTGATGCCCGGCTACTACAAGAACCCCGAAGCGACCGCGGAGGTATCCACTTTCGGCTGGCATCACACCGGCGACATCGGCTTCAAGGACGAGGACGGCTACGTCTATATCGTCGACCGCAAGAAGGACATGATCATCTCGGGAGGCTTCAACGTCTATCCGAGCGAGATCGAACAGGTGATCTGGGGGCACCCCGCGGTGCAGGATTGCGCCGTGATCGGCGTGCCCGACGAGAAATGGGGCGAGGCGGTCAAGGCCGTCATCGAACTGAAAGACGGCGCGAGCGCCGAATCCGACGAGATCATCGCGCTCTGCAAGAAGAAGCTTGGCAGCGTGAAGGCGCCAAAGTCGGTGGAATTCTGGGAGAGCCTGCCGCGCAGCCCGGTCGGCAAGGTCCGCAAGAAAGATATCCGCGAGATCTTCTGGAAGGGACGCACGCGCGCGATCTGAACAGGGAAAAGCCCATGAACATCGCCATGGTACTCGCCAATGCGGCGAAGGCGTTCGCAGACCGCCCGGCGGTCTGCCTCGGCTGCGAGACCGTTCACAACTACGCGCAGCTTCTGCAGCGCAGCGCCGCGCTCGGTGCCGCGCTGCGTAACAAGGGCTTAGCGCCGGGCTCGCGGGTCGGCGTCTTCCTGTCGAACCGTCCCGAGTATTTCGAGATCCTGTTCGGCGCCTGGTTCTCGGGGCTGGCGGTGGCGCCGATCAATGCCAAGCTGCACCCGAAGGAGCTCGCCTATATCATCGACAATTGCGCGGCCTCGGTGCTGTTCACCGACATCGAGGGCGGACTTTCGCAGCCAGGCAATGTCGTCGATGTCGACGGCGAGGCGTATCGCGCGATGCTCGCGACCACGCCTCCGGACTTGCGGCCAGCGTCGGCCAAGCCCGACGACATCGCGTGGCTGTTCTACACCAGCGGCACGACCGGCTATCCGAAGGGCGCGATGCTGACCCATCGCAACCTCTACAACATGACCATGAGCTTTCTTGCCGACATCGGGCCGGTCGACGAGACCGACGCTTCGCTATACCCGGCGCCGCTGTCGCATGGCGCGGGTCTGCTCGCGCTGGCGCATCTTGTGCGCGGCGCGGCCAATGTCGTGCCGGAGAGCGGCGGATTCGAGCCGGGCGAGATCGTCGATCTGATCAATCGCTATCCGGGGAGTTCGTTCTTCGCTGCGCCGACCATGGTGAACCGGCTTGTGACGTCGCCGTCGTTGGCGGATCTGAAGGTGGAGAATCTCGATCACATCTTCTACGGCGGCGCGCCGATGTATGTCGAGGATCTCAAGCGAGCGCTGTCGGTGCTCGGCCCGCGGCTGTGGCAGGCTTATGGCCAGGGCGAGTCGCCGTGCACGATCACTTATCTGCCGCCGCACATGCACCTCGACAGCGGCGACGGCCGTCTCGATGACCGGCTATCGTCGGTGGGCATTCCGCGCACCGGCGTCGCCGTCCGCGTCGTCGACGCCGAAGGCAACGACAGGCCGCCGGGCGAGAACGGCGAGGTCATCGTCGCCGGGGACGTCGTGATGGCCGGTTACTGGAACAACCCGTCCGCGACGGCGCAGGCGCTGCGCGACGGTTGGCTGTGGACCGGCGACATCGGCACCTTCGATGCGCATGGCTTTCTCTATCTGAAGGACCGCTCCAAGGACGTCATCATCTCCGGCGGCTCCAACATCTATCCGCGCGAGGTCGAGGAGGTGCTGCTGCGCCATCCCGCCGTGACGGAGGTCAGCGTCATCGGCCGCCGCCATCCGGACTGGGGCGAGGAGGTCATCGCCTTCGTGGCGTCGTCGGCACCGGTGACGGCCGAAGAACTCGACGCCTTCTGCATCGAGCACATCGCCCGCTTCAAGCGGCCGAAGTCCTACCGCTTCCTGCCGAGCCTGCCGAAGAGCAACTACGGCAAGATCCTCAAGACCGAAATCAGGAAGCTCATCGAAAGCGAAACGGCCGCATAATCGGCGAAGGAAACAAGGAGAGCGCATAATGACCACGATCGTTGCAGGCGTCGGCATGATCCCGTTTGCGAAGCCGGGCGCTTCGGCACCCTACGACGCGATGGGCGAGGAAGCCGTGAAGCTGGCACTGGCGGATGCCGGGCTCGGCTACGACGCCATCGAACAGGCCTATGCCGGTTTCGTTTACGGCGACTCCACCGCCGGCCAGAAGGTGCTCTATCGCGTCGGCATGACCGGCATTCCGATCGTCAACGTCAACAACAACTGCTCTACCGGCTCGACCGCGCTGTACCTGGCGCGGCAGGCGGTCCAGAGTGGTGCGGCCGATTGCGTGCTGGCCGTCGGCTTCGAGCAGATGCGCCCCGGTGCGCTGGGCTCGATCTTCGAAGACCGTCCGTCGCCATTCGCGGATTTCGACCGCGTCACCGACGATCTGGTTGGTCATGGCGAGATCCCGTTGGCACTGCGTTATTTCGGCGGCGCGGGCAAGGAGCACATGGAGAAGTATGGCACGCAACTCTCAACCTTTGCCAAGATCCGCGCCAAGGCGAGCCGCCATGCCGCGAAAAACCCGCTGGCGCTGTTCCGCAAGGAGATGACCGAGGGCGACGTGATGCAGGCGCCGGTGATCTGGGAAGGCGTGATGACGCGCTCGATGGCGTGCCCGCCGACCTGCGGCGCCGCCGCCGCCGTGCTGGTCTCTGAGGCCTTCGCCAAGCGCCATAACCTCAACGACAAGGTCCGGATTCGCGCGCAGGCGATGACGACCGACCGTCCCAGCACCTTCGAGACCCGCGACATGATGCGGGTGGTCGGCTTCGACCTGTCGAAGTCGGCGGCGGAAAAAGTCTACGAGAAGGCCGGCGTCGCGCCCGACGATGTCGATGTCGTCGAACTGCACGACTGCTTCGCTCAGAACGAACTCATCACCTACGAGGCGCTCGGCCTCTGCGGCGAGGGCGAGGCCGAGAAATTCGTCGTCGACGGCGACAACACCTATGGCGGGCGTTTCGTCACCAATCCGTCCGGCGGCCTGCTCTCCAAGGGCCATCCGCTCGGCGCAACCGGCCTCGCCCAGTGCTACGAACTCGTCCATCGGCTGCGTGGCACCGCCGAGGCGCGGCAGGTCGACGGCGCGCGGCTCGCGCTGCAGCACAATCTCGGCCTCGGCGGCGCGGCCGTCGTGACGCTGTACGAAAAGAACTGAAACCGGTAACAGGGACAGTAAGGATGTCGCAGCGGCTCAAGGACAAGATCGCGTTCGTGATGGGAGCCGGCTGCGTCGGTGAGGGCTGGGGCAACGGCAAAGCCACCGCCGTTCTCTTCGCCCGCCAAGGCGCGACGGTGATCTGCGTCGACCGCGATATCGCATCGGCCGAGCGTACCGTCGCGATCATCGAGGGCGAGGGCGGCAAGGCCAGCGCGCTGCGCGCCGACATCACGTCGGCGGCGGACATCGATGCGGCTGTCGGCACCGCCGTTACTCGTCACGGCCGCATCGACATCCTGCAGAACAATGTCGGCATCGCCGAACCCGGCGGTCCCGAGAATATCGACGAGGCGAGCTGGGATCGCGTGATGTCCGTGAACCTGAAGGGGTTCTTCCTGACCTGCAAGCGCGTGCTGCCCGAGATGGTACGGCAGGGCGGTGGCGCGATCGTCAACGTGTCGTCGGTCGCATCGATCACGACGATCAGCGTGCCGATGATCTCCTATTACTCGTCAAAGGCCGGCGTGAATCACTTTACCCGTGCGGTCGCGGTCGAATACGCGCCGAAGGGGATTCGCTGCAACGCGGTTCTGCCGGGCCTGATGAACACGCCGATGATCGTCGAGCCCTACAAGCATGTCTATGATTCCGTGGACGACATGATCGCCAGGCGCGACGCCATGGTGCCGATGGGCAAGATGGGCACCGCCTGGGATGTGGCGCATGCCTCGCTGTTTCTGGCATCGGACGACGCGAAATATATCTCCGGCGTGCTGCTCCCGGTCGACGGCGCGCTCACCTGCCGAACGGGCTGATCGGCAGTTCTGCTATGCCGGTCATCCGGTTGCGGCGGACGGTCGAATAATCTGCGGACCGGACCAAGCGCCCGCCGCGCGAGTTCCGGATCTCGGCATCTTTTCACCCGAGTTGGTCGAGCGGATAAGCGGCGGCTGGAGGATCACGTCCAAGGGACGGGCAGTGCTCGAGTTCATCGAAGCGCTCCCCGCGCGGTCAGGGTAGATAAGTCTACATCCAACGGCCCCTTTTGCCTTTAACCCGGCTTCACTGCGGAATCTGACGTGAAGATACCACTTTGCTGCGCGCTGCCGGGCCGTAACCAATGCAAATCCGTCTTCAGGAAAAAATCGCGTGTTCGCCACGCATCGGTAGCGCCGGACGACACCGTTTTGCGATGATAGTGAAAACTCAAAGTCGTCATCCGCAATGAAGTCGTCGGGCGTGCCATTGGTCGATTCCTGCAAGGGGACGTTGACCCTCGTTGAGAGCATTAGCTCGGTGCCGGCGGATGCCGGCCTTGCTTGGGGTACGCCGCAGGCGCCCGTTGGCGCTGCACCGACGCCCGGCGCAGCGCTGCCGAAGGACGAGAAGCCGAAAGTCTGGGCGGCTGACATCCAAATCACGCCCCAACGGCAAGTTTCTGTATTCGACCGAACGTACCACCAGCAAGATCGCTTTGTTCACCCTGGCACCCGGAACCGGCAGGCTCGCCTACGTCGCCAGTTTCGCGACCGAGGCGCAGCCGCGCGGCATTGGGATCGACCCGAGTGGCCAGTACCTCGTCGCGTCGGGTGAAAAGTCGGATCACCTTTCCTACAAGGTCGACCAGAGCACGGGCAAGCTTGGCGAGGCTCATCGCTATCCAGTGCGAAATGGAGCGAACTGGGTGGAGATCATCGACGTGCAGTGAGCGTGCGCGCTTTGCGGACGCAGGCGGATCGAGCGTTCGGTTCCTCCGGCCAATTTGCCGATGGTTGGCTACTATCGAAACAGAGATGAGCGCTTGACACTCGCCTGCCAGCGAAGGCGGCTCTGGCCGGGATCAAACTTGCGTTTTTGAGACCATTACGCGAACGAAGCGGCAATCGTTTCTGTGGCGGTAACTGTGGCGGTACCGAATCCTCAGGCAACCGCCGCGTCGCAAGCGCCTGTAATCATTGGTGGGCCCGGCAGGACTCGAACCTGCAACCAGACCGTTATGAGCGGCAGGATATCGGACGCGATCGTTGATTTTCATGCATTTTCGTCGGAGATTGATCCCGTTCATTGCGTTCTGGTGAGATCGTTTCCGGTACGAAACTGGTGCGGCAGACGTTGAACGTCTGGAGGACCATGGATTTGCGCATGAGGACGAATGCGAACGTTGAGCTCGACGCCGGCAGCAAGACATTTGCCTCAGGCCTCCTGCCGGATTTGATCGGCGCGTTACGCCGGAGCCGTAGGGGCGATCTTGTCGCGGTGATCAGCAGCGATCCGAACATCGGCCCCGATCTCGAGGCATGGTGTCGCTTCACCCGCAACAGTTTGGTCGACACCGTAGTCGAAGACGGTCGCACACGATGGGTGCTTCGGTACGGAGAGGCCCCTGAGAATGTGGGAGAAGATCGGCCTGTCGGCTCTCGACTATGGCTTTACACCAACTTCGATTGCAACCTCAGCTGCGACTATTGCTGCGTGCGCTCGTCACCCAAAGCTCCGCGGCGGGCGCTAGGCGTCGAGCGGGTGCGAAGGATCGCAATCGAGGCCAGGGAACTCGGCGTGAGCGAGATTTTTGTCACCGGCGGTGAGCCGTTCATGCTGCCGGATATTGGCGAGATTCTCGCCGCATGTGCAGCGACGGCGCCGACCACCGTCCTCACCAACGGCATGCTGTTTGCCGGAAGTCGGCTCGAAACGCTGCGCGCGTTGCCGCGAGAGCGTGTAACCTTGCAGATCAGCCTCGACAGCCCCACGCCGGAGCGCCACGATAGCCATCGTGGAGAGGGGACATGGGCGCGCGCCTGGAATGGAATCGAGCGCGCCCGGGCCGAAGGATTCCGCGTGCGAGTGGCGGCCACAGTGTCAAGCGACGCGGAGGCCGTTGAGTTTCGGAGCTTCCTTGATGGCCATCACGTGAGTGAGGAGGACCGCGTGATCAGGCGAATTGCGCTGCGAGGCTCCGCCACGCGGGGCATCGCGTTGGCAAGGGCGGATCTGGTCCCCGAGGTGACGATCACCGCCGAAGGCGTCTTTTGGCATCCGGTCGGAGCCGAGGATAACGACCTGCTGGTCCGCCGTGAAATCTTTCCGCTCGCTGAATCCTTCGCAGCTGTACGCCGCGCCTTCGACCACGAATCTGAGCATGCGCGCCGGTTGGCAATGATTTTCAATTGCGCCTGATAAAGGCGCAGACTGCGCTCAGAGCAGCATCGGGCTTTTTGGCTCGGCCGCTAGGCCAAAGGCCGCGTTAAGAAGCCCTGTTGCGCGGAGGCTTCCCGCAACTCACTATATGCTTCAAGCTGCGGCGCTATCCATTGGCGCAGCCCTTCCGCCTCGAGCACAGGACGATGCGTCGGGTTGTCGTAGCTCATCCCGAATAGCGCTTTGGCGAACCGCTGCTCCAAGGACGGATCCAGATCGGGCCGAGCAGTGAACATGCAATGATTATAGGACGGCGAGGTCCAGATCTCGGTCAGCGCGCCTTCGGGTACCAGACGCTCGTTACGCACCGCGTTCCAGAAGGGGCTGCCGATTGCGCCGGCATCGGCGCGACCGTCGAGGACCGCACGAACGACTTCGGACTCGCTTGCACCCGTGTCACCGTGCTTGCCGAGGTCGGTGTTGAAGCGCAGCGTTTGGTAGTCTTTCCCCTCAACCAATTCGTCGCGCTGCAGGAAATGAACCGGGAGGATTGCCGCATGGCCGCTGTCGCGGCTACCGAGCGCCAGGGTGCGGGTCTTAAGATCAGCGAGGCTAGCGACGGGCCCGCCGGTGACGGCGACAATCTTGGTCATCCAGCCGACGTCCGTGTCGCGCATCGCGATTGGTCGGCAGCGATGGTCGCTCCAGGCGTCGGCCTGGATATAGGCAAGGTTCGTATTCCATCCGATGTCGATGCGCGGCAGCCGATCGCCAGGCGAGGCCAGGAGGGCAGCGACCTGTGCCTCGTAGCTCTGAAACAGCACCACCTCGACGGGGAGACCCGCTTCCTCGACAAAGTACCGCCGCATGCCCTCCCAGATACCAACCACCTTTGGATCATAAGCGACGGCGCCTACCCAGATCGTCTGGTTCATGATTGCATCTCGCTTCTCGAGCTCGATATTCAAATGTCATTGATCGCGATCCGAGCGCTGCCAGGCGGCGCAGCGCTCGCGCGCTCAGAACAGCGGTATTCCCAAGATGGCCTTGCCGATGAACTCGCGTAGAACATCGCCCGTTGGCGCCATGACAGCGCCCGCATGAGCGTCGCGGAACAATCGCTCGATCGCCAGATGCCTGGAAAACGCAGCGCCTCCGCACACCCGCATTGCCGCCGAGGTAACAGCGATGGCGACATCACCTGCCGCCGCCTTGCTCTCGAGCACGCGCAGCATGGTGGTATCTCGCGGGTGCTCAAGATGGTCGACGAGATCGTCGACGCGCGCCGCAAGCCCATCGGTGTCGATCTGCATCGTCGCAAGCTGTACGCGAAGGGTCGGCAGGCTCTCGCCGAGGGTCTGGCCCAAATGCTCGAAGCGAGCGCTATTGAGGTGCGCCGCGGTCCCAGCCACCGCTGCCCGGCAAAGTCCAAGCGCCACCGCCGATGCGCCGAGGTTGAATAGCGGAAGCACGACCTCCAGCATCGCCTTGAACCCGGCGCCGTCGTCGGTCAGCTGGAAGCCAGGCGCGACCTCGCAATCATCGAGGGTCATTGGTGCGGAGGCGTTGGCGCGTAACCCAAGACCATCCCATGGGCCGGCGATCGACAGTCCGGGTGTGCCACTGTCGACAAGATAAAGGGTTGAATCCGTGGGGCTCTTGCCTTCAGGGGCGAGCGCCGAAACAACGTAGCTTTGCGCATGGCCGGCGCTTGTCACCCATGATTTCTTGGCTGTGAGACGCGCGTTGTCAGCGTTTCGCTTCGTCCGCGAGACGGGCGCCCAGAAGTGGCTGCGCGATCCAGCTTCGCTGAATGCCAGGGTGCTCAGGTGCTTTCCGGCCGAAATGTCCTTTAGCGTCTGAGCGACCGTGGCATCCGGACGGGCCGCCGCAATCATTGCGGTAGCGCTCATGTGCATCAGGTAAACCATGGCGGCGGACGCGTCCGCCTCTGCGAGCGTTGCGATGACGGCAGCCAAGGTCCGGGGTCCCAGGGCCGAACCGCCGACCTCAGTGGGCAGCATGGCTCCCAGCAATCCCGCCGGACCAAGCGCCGCGATTGCCTCGGACGAAAATCGAGCTTCCTTGTCGTTCTGCCTGGCCGCCGGTGCGAGAACGCGATCGGCGATTTCTTTGGCATTCGAAACTGCGGTCTCGTGATTCATGGCGATCCTCGACACCTAGTGGTTATCAATTTCGAAAATATCGATCCGCTCCCTTTGCGACCGATGCTACGCGACCCGCGCCATCGGATCAACACGACTGGCTTCGGGTATGGCAGGTTCTTGCCGCACCAACAGCCAGTGCAGACCGTCGCCATTACGTTCTTCAAAGCCGTCTTGTTACATCACCCGAAACCTATTTTTTTGTGACGTCGGCGAGACCCCGGCGGCGCTTGCCCGCTGCCAGGGAGAACGCTACCAATAATCGGCAACAACGTGACAAGGTTTGTCTGGCGATGGCGATCAATGATGGCGGGATCCCGCCCATCCTCGCGCAAAAACATTACGCGCAGCCGTCCGCATTTACGCCGGAAAATCTGCTGCGCGAAGCGCGCAGGCAAAAGCGGATTACGGACGCTAGCATTCCCGATGTCTGCGTGCTCGATCCTGACGGCGACATCGTGCGTAGCCTGCTCGCTCGTGGTGAAGCCCGGCTCGAACCGGCATGGGCCTGCTACCACACCCAGCTCTACACTTTCAGCCGCGGCGGGATTGATTTTGGGATTGTCGGCTGCGCTGTCGGCGCCTCGTTCGCGGTGCTGATTGCCGAGGAGATGTTCGCTTCAGGCTGTAAGCTCCTGATTAGCGTCACCTCCTCCGGACAGATCGTGCCGGTACGCCCGCCGCCTTATTTCATCATCATCGAACGCGCGCTGCGCGACGAAGGTACCAGCTATCACTACATGGCGGCGTCCGACTATTCGCATGCTGATGCCGGATTGATCTCGGCGCTCAATGGCGCATTCGACGAATTCTCCGTGCCGGTGATCACAGGGGCGACCTGGACGACTGACGCGCCGTTCCGGGAAACCCAGCGGGCGATCGACGCGATGCGCGAACGGAACCTGATGGCAGTCGAAATGGAAGCCGCTGCGCTCTATGCGTTCGCGCAAGTCCGACAAAAGCCCGTCGTGTGTTTTGCCCATGTGACAAATCAAATGGGACGTGTCGACGGCGATTTCGAAAAGGGCGAGGGAGACGGCAGCCATGACGCGCTTCAAATGATCGCGATCGCCGCGGATCGCCTCCGGTCATGGCTGCGATGAGCGTCGCGGCGATCGGGATCATTTGCAAGGCGCCGCAGCCCGGCCGCTCAAAGACGCGGCTTGCAACGGCCATTGGCGAAGTTGCAGCATCAGAGTTATCCGCCTGCTTTGTGCGCGATGTCGCGGCAACAATCGAAGCGGTACCCGAAGCGCTCGGCAGGCGCGGCTACGGCGTTTATGCTCCGGCGGGCGCCGAAGACATCGTGCAGCGGCTGCTTCCGGCAGGGTTCGGACTGTTGCTGCAGGCCGGCGACGATTTGGGGCACGTGTTGCTTGGCGCTACGCGTACTCTCCTGCTCGCCGGACATGATTGCGTCCTGCTCGTCAATGGCGATAGCCCAACCCTGCCGCCGCGTTTGCTGATTCAGGCTGTTGAAACGCTTCGCCAACCCGGAGACCGCATGGTGCTTGGGCCAGCAAGCGACGGTGGCTACTATCTCATCGGCTTGAAGCATCCGCACAAGCATCTGTTTACGCAGATCGCATGGGGAACAGAAACCGTAGCTCGCAGTACATGCGACCGGGCTGCCGAAATCGGGCTTGCCGCGACGTTGCTTCCGGAATGGTACGACGTCGACGACATTGAGACGTTGCGTTGGCTACAGGATGAACTGGCCGGCCATTCGAGCCGCTTTCGTGGCGGCGGCTTTGCCGCGGCGAGCCGGGCCTTTATCAAGGCGGCGCCGCAGCTAAGCCCGTGACGCCAATGCCCGGAGCTAACGCGATTCAACTCGGTCGGCTGATGCGCTCCGCCAATAACTTGCCGCCGCTTCACCTGCTGACCGGGATCGGCACCCTCCTGGTCGTTCTGACCGTGGTGACACCCTTTGCCTTCGAGGCCTATGGTGACAACGCCTTCATCGCTCTGACTATCGCCGCGGGGCTGCTGACGATCGTAGCGACAGGCCTGGTCGAGCGCGCTCCACCTGATCGCGCGCTATGGCTTATCTTTGGGCTTGGGATCGCGCTGAGAGTCTATGCGCTGCTGTTCGATCCGCTTCTGTCCAGCGACATTTATCGCTATGTCTGGGATGGCAAGGTGCAGGCCGCCGGCATCAATCCCTATCGCTACATGCCAGCCGATGAGGCGCTGGCGTTTCTGCGCGACGGGATGATCTTTCCTCACATCAACCGGGCTGATACCGCCGTCACCATCTATCCTCCGGTGGCGCAATTCTTCTTCCTCATCGTCACGCGGTTCGGTGAAAACGTGACTGTGATGCGGCTCGCTCTGCTGGGGTGCGAGGCCGTCACCGTTACAATGATCATCCTCCTGCTGCGGCGCATGAACCGCCCTGTGACGCGCGTGGTCGCCTATCTCTGGCACCCGCTGCCCTTGTGGGAGATTGCCAACAGCGGCCACGTCGACGCGCTGATGATGGCGCTGATGATGCTGGGTCTGTGGATTGCGCTGACCGGCTATGCTCTGCGCGGAGCCGTCTTGATCGCGTTTTCGGTCTTGGTGAAACCATATGTCGCGCCGGTGCTGGCCGGGATCTGGCGACCGTGGGATTTCAAAATGCCGCTCGTCGTGATCGCTACCGTCGCGCTTTGTTATCTTCCCTATTTGTCGGTCGGTTGGGGAGTGCTCGGATTCCTGACCAAAGGCTATCTGACGGAAGAGGGCATCCGTGCCGGCAACGATCTCTGGCTCCTGTCGCTTTGGCGCCTTGTGTTTGGCGAGCATCGAGGTGATGTTGTCGCTTACGTTGTCCTGGCCGCGCTGCTTCTCGTGTTCAAGGGGCTCTCCGTGGCCCGCAGCTCTGATCGCACCACAGCTCCCCGTCTCGCCGACATCAACATGCTGTTACTCATCACCCTCCTGTTGTTGTCGCCTAACTATCCCTGGTATTTTCTCGTCATCACGCCGTTCGCCGCCCTGTGCGGCTCCGCGCCAACATGGGTCGTGTCGATTGGCGCGCTGCTATTGTCCGAGCAACTCGACTGGGATTTCTACATTCCAAGAATGGTGACCAAGTCGGTTCTGTTCGGAGGTCTCCTGCTGGCTTTGGCTGTTACCGCGTTAAGGACCCGCATGCAGCGGATTGCAGAGGAAGGGGTATCGCGATGAGCCTCTCCGGCGAAGGAACGGGGACAGCTACGCAAGCGCCATTCGATCCGCGCCGCTATCACGAGTCGGTCACGGCCGAACGTAGCGAGATCGCCCAGCGTCTGCCCGTCTGCCTTTATCTGGAAGTGACCAACCGCTGCAATCTGCTGTGCACCACCTGTCCTCGCACCTATGAGGAGCTCGAACCGCCGGCCGACATGAGCTGGGATCTGTTCACGTCGATCGTCGACCAGGTACCCACGCTCGCGCGCGCTGTTCTGCACGGCGTCGGCGAGCCGATGCTGGTCGCGAACCTGCCTCGAATGGTCAAATACCTGAAGGACCGCGGCGTTTACGTCCTGTTCAACACCAATGGAACGGTGCTCGGTGAGCGCAATGGCCGTGCACTGATCGACGCCGGGCTTGATGAGCTACGTGTGTCGCTCGACGCGTCAAACCGCGAGAGCTTCAAGGCGATCCGCGGCAGGGATTATTTCGGCCGCATCCTGCGCAATGTGCGCGCATTTCGCGAGCTGCAGGAAAGAGAGGGACACACCAGACCGCAGGTTTCCGTGTGGCTCACAGGCCTGAAGGAGACTGTCGAGGAACTCCCCGCATTTGTGAAAGTCGCAGCCGAGATCGGTGTCAAGGAAGTCTATCTGCAACGGCTCGTGTTCTTCACTGAATCGGCCATCGGCAAGGCCCGTCCGGATCAGACCCTGTTCGAGCGCCTGACGCAGCAGGACGCAGTCTATCTGAAACGGGCCGAGGAGCTGGCGCATTCGCTCGGCGTAACCTTCAGCGCCTCAGGCGCAGCGAGCGAGCCGGGGTTAAGTTTGAAGGGCAGCGGCGACGGTTCGCCGTGGTCGCCGTGCCGGCGGCCGTGGTCGTTGATGTATTTCACGGCGAATGGCCGGGCCTTGCCCTGCTGCATCGCGCCGTTTTCGCAGCATGGCTACGACAACTATACGCTCGGCCATGCCGGGCAGCAGTCCTTGGAGGACATCTGGAACGGGTCCGCGTATCGCGACTTTCGCACGGCGCTCCTTTCAGACAAGCCGCCGAAAAGCTGTGCGAGTTGTGGCCTGCGCTGGAGCCTGTGAACGAGGTGATCAACGAGATCGGCGCGCGCCGTCACCCGGTCGTCTCAGTGGTCATTCCGTGCCTCGACGAGGAAACGGCGATTGGCCAGGTCGTGGCCACGGTGCTGGCGCAGAATGTGAGCGAGGTTGTCGTTGTCGACGGCGGCTCACGGGACCGTACGACCGAACGGGCGGAGGCCGCGGGAGCTCGCGTGATTGCCGAGGCGCGGCCCGGCTACGGCCGCGCGATCCAGGCGGGCATCGCAAAGGTCCGCGATGATGCCGACATCGTCGTCTTCCTCGATGGCGACGGCAGCGATCCTGCCGAATTCATCCCCGATCTGGTATCGCCGATCGTCGCCGGACAAGCCGTCTTCGTTCTCGGCTCGCGCGTTCGCGGTTCGCGTGAGCCAGGGAGCCTGGCGCCACAGCAGCTTGTCGCGGCCCATGTCGGCAGGCTGCTCCTGCGCCTCGTCTACGGCGCGAGCTTTACCGACCTGTCGCCGTTTCGCGCCATCCGTCGCGACGAGCTCATACATCTCGGCATGAAGGAAGAGACATACGGCTGGAACCTGGAAATGCTGATGCGAGTCGCGGCCGCCCGCCTGCCGGCAGTGGAAATTGCCGTCGGGCAGCGGTGCCGGATCGGCGGCGTATCGAAGGTTTCCGGCAATCTCATCGCCGGCGTCAAGGCGGCCTGGTCCATTTCGACCACGTTTGCTCGTCTCGCGCTCGAGCTGCGAGCGCCTCGTGAATGATAATTTCCGAGAGCGGTTGTCAGTGCGTGCCAGCGCGATCCTCGCAGGCAACGATATCCCGGGGAGATTTTCGACCCGCCGGCTCCGGTGGCGAAAACACCGCCAGGTATCCGCCATCGCCTGCGAGCTGGTATCTTGCGATCTCGCGATAGCCGACGGCGGAAAGTTCGCAACGCAACAGCTCGATCGGCGTGCCGTGTTCCGACGTCGAAAGCTCGAGGTCGACGATGCCGACCCGCGCACCTGGCTTCAAGGCGGGTGCGAGATTGTAGAGGAAGGCATAGGGCTGGCTTATCTCGTGATACATGTGCACGAGGATGGCGGCATCCAGTGCGGAAGCGGGCAGGCGAGGGTCGTGTGGTTCGCCCAGCGCGAATATGACGTTTGTCAGCTTCAAGCGTTGCGTTCGTCTGGCAAGCGCGATGAGGTAATCCTGCCTGACGTCCTGGGCGATCACCGAGCCGGTGGGGCCGACGCGGCGCGACAGCCGGACCGTGTGGTAGCCGCTGCCCGCACCGATGTCGCCGACGGTCATGCCTGGCTTTAGTTCAAGCAGACGGGCGATCTCTCCGGCCTCATCCTTGGCATCGCGGCGCTCTTCGGAGGCGCGGCTCGGGCCGACGATCGGCGCAACCGGGCGCTGCGGCGAGGGGAATTCCTTTGCCGGGATTCCCGGCGGCGCCAGATAGCTGATGTCAGCAGCGTGTGCGCAAGTTGCGCCCAGCGCGACAACCAGCGTCGCTGCGTGGATCAGTGCCATCATCTGCTCGTCTCTCACACAAGAGCATGATCCGGAAAAGTGGAAACCGGTTTTCCGAAAAGAGCATGCTCAAACAAAGAAATGAGATCATGATCCGATTCCGTCTAATCGGATCATGATCTAACCGTGACGGCTAGCTCGCGATGTTGAAGAACCAGCCGAGAAGTCCCTTCCCGTCGCGCACGGCGGGCACGTTGCGGCGCAGCCACGCATCGAAGCCGAGACTCCGGCCCGCGCCCTCGATCACAAACAGGAACATCAACAGGGCCAGGAACATGTACGTCCACGGCCACTCGGCCGAATTGCCATAGAGGCCGAGCCAGAGTTGGAGCGTGTAGGCGATGGCCAGCACGCCCACGAACCGCACCGCAAGCCCGAGCATCATCGATCCGGCGAATACCAGCTCGGCTAAAAAGACGATCGGCCCGAAGATCGTCATATGAGGCAACACGACGTCCTTCATGAACGTACGGTGAAACTCGAAAGCCGCGCTGGTCGATTCCTGTTCGGTCCAGTATTGCAGACCGTCGGACACGGGCAGCGGCAGTTTCCACAACATCCCCTGGAACCACATGCAGCCGATCAGGACTCGGACCAGCCAAATTCCCAAGTGTCGGCCGGTGCGTTGCTCCGGGTCCTCTCGCCAATTCTGGAAGGCACCTGCAATGCCGGCAAGTAGCAGGGCCCAGAACAGCACCAGGATGACATATCGCCAGTTTCCCTGATGGAGATAATCATTCGTCGTCGCGGTCAGGAAATGCCAGGCATCGGTGAGGGGATTGGTGGGCATGCGGGCGTGCTCCGAAGAATTGAACAGTTACTCTACGCATAGGTTGATTGAATCGTTACCCAGCGCATCGGTCAGGTGACGAGGCGCACCCGCCGCCCCGGCATCGAGGCGCCTCGGCCCTTGCGATCAGTTGCGCAAATCAACCCTGCCGAGATTCATTGCGCGTCGATCCAGTTGTCTGATCCCGCCAATTTGACCGACACATCTGAAAGGAAAAGCCGAAAGGGTTTTCCGTCCAGCGTCCCGCGGTGATCCGTTGAGAAAAGGATTGGGCCGGCCTTCTTGTAGTCGGCATAGGTCGCGATCACGAGTTTGGGCGGCGGGTTGGGGGCGCCGCGGTGGTAGACGATCTCGGCTATTCGCTTGTCGGCGCCAACGTACAGTTCCCAGGTGTCGCCGGGCTGGTAGCCACCCTCCGAGGGGTATTTCACCACGACCTGCTCAGCAGAAGTGTCACCCAGCGGCAGTTTGTGCGCGCCCTCATCGGTCACGGTCGCGCCGTCCCAAACGACGTGGAAGGGGAGCAGCAACCAATACTGATCGTTGGCGAATGCCGGATCGATCTCGTTCTTTATCGCATCGCTTTGGCTGCTGAGCTGCGAGCGTTGATAGCTGGCCTTTACCGGTTTGCCTTCCTTATCTTTCCCGTCGTAAGAGACCGTGTCGCTCTTCGGGCTCCATTCCCACTTGCGAGAAAGTTTGACACTGGGAAGTTCCGCATTCCAGGTATAGCGGATTGCCTCTATTTGCCCAAACGAATCAAGGCCGTAGGTCTTTGCCATCTGTTCGGCAACCGGTGGGAGCTGTTGCGCCCCGGAAGTTGCAGGCAGGATCAACAGCATGCTGAAGGCGAAAAGGCGGATCACATCGAGTCGGCTCATTTCTCTGCAGGCCTGAGTATTGCTCATGTCGAGCTCCTTAGGTTTGGGTGCAGTTGCATTGACCGAGCTGAGGCTGCCCAGAATACTGGAAACTGTGCGGTGATGGCTGACCGCTGCGAGGCGACTCACGGTTGAAGTAGGTCATAATGGTTGCCTTAGTCGCCATGGCGGCCGTCGGGGCGCAAAAAGCCGATCCGATCACGGTCGACGTCCCGCAATTGAACAAGGATCTGGCAAGGCTGCGCGGTTTTCGCAGCGTCCTGTTCACGCCGCTGATGAACAGCGAAACACCCGTCGGCATGATCAGCGTCACGCGTGCCGAGCCGGGCGCGTTTGCCGCTGATCACGTGCAGTTGCTGCAGACGTTCGCCGATCAGGCCGTGATCGCGATCGAGAACGCGCGCCTGTTCAACGAGACACGGGAAGCGCTGGAGCGGCAAACCGCCACCGCCGATATCCTGATCCGCGTCTCGGGCAACGTCAATCTGGCGGCGCTGCAGATCCTTAACGCAGCAAATATCCAGGTGCAGGGCATGTCGTCGGGCATCCCGACGGTGCAGGCACCGAATATCAGCGCCGCACTCTCGACACAGAACGTGACCGCGGCGACCCAGCAGACGGCGGCGCCGAGCCAGGGCAGCGGCAACGCCCAGCCATCGGTGATCATCGTCGAGTTTCTCGGTTTTGGCGGCGGTGGGGATGCGCCCAATGATGGACTGGAGCGAAGGTTCAGGTTTTTCAACTGGTTAGAGGGCGGCGTGTGCACGACGTGTGCACCGGGAGATCAAGAAAAATCTCACCACTGCCAACGTGAGCAGGCTCGTGGCGCAATGTGCATGATCTGAATTTGCGAGGGCAGGAGGCGGGCGAGTGCTTACGTGCAGTCTCGGCTGTTCGACGCGGGATAGTCGAAAAATCGTGGGTTTGACTCCCACTCTCTCCGCCAGTTCTGGTTGTGTGGCCGACTCGTCGTAGAATGGGATACTAAGGCGAGCAAGACGGACAATCTGTTCTGCTCGTTGCCGCAGGGTATCGCTTGCTGCAGAACCAGGACCGGATTATTCGGGTCCGGATTCGATTCACGTCCGCGGTACCATTTTTATTTCATTTGAAGTTTTGCGGCACGGACGCCGAATGCGTCGTCCGGCGGCGGTTCCACCGGACAGGACGGTCTTTGCCTACGGTCGGTCCTTTTGCCAAGCGCTTCGATGACGGATGAAGCGACTGTGGGACATTCTCAGATGCAGTTGCATGATATCCCGCGCCAGTTCGCCGTTCTTCGACGAGATCGCTTGGGTGAGATCTTCGTGCTGGTGAAGGCTCTGCTTTAGTTCGTCCCGCGTGTAGAGCTGGAAAGACCGCGTGATCACGGGCATCTCGATGAGCGTGTCTAGAATGCTGCGCAGGCGCGGCGCGCCGGCGTGATCAAGCAGAAGGTGATGAAACGTACGGTTCGCTTCCTGGATTTTGACGATTGATTGCGGTCCGGGCTTCGCGACGGCGCTGGCCATCGTGCGGTTGCATGACGCGAGCTCTTTCAGGAGGGCGTCGTTGCCGCGTTCGGCGGCGAACTGCGCGGCAAGCGGTTCGAGCAGGATCCGGATCTGGAATATCTCCTCGATGTCGCGCTCGCTCCATTCGGCCGCCCGGACTCCCTGGCCATTGTCGGCCGTGGCCAGGCCGTCGACGACCAGCCGCTTGAGTGCGGCTCTGATCGGCGTCCGGCTCAAGCCGAATTCATTGGCGAGCGGCTCCTCGCGAAGCTGCATGCCGGGTGGGTACAAGCCGCCGACCAGTCGCTGCTTCAACGTTTCGTAGGCCCGATCCTGTCCCCGCGCCATTGGCCGCATCTCTCCCGATCGCGCTTTCTGTAAGGCAATCCGATGAGGAAAACCAGATCGAAGCTCCTCATTTCGTTCGATGATTGTATATTTTGTGTACTTTCGAGATCGTATTTGTCGGCCTGTAATTGCGTTAGCGCTTGTGTATTGTATTTTTTTTGTATATTCGTTCGCTCAACAAGATATTCGGGGAGGGGCAGATGCGCATCGCCATCATCGGCTTGGGAGAAGTCGGACGTTGCTACGCCGCGCCGCTCCACGCCGCCGGTCATCACCTCGTCCTCTACGAAAAACATCCTTCCGCGGCGGCGGCCAAACTCGCCGCCCAATGCGGGCAGATCATCAGAAGCGATCCGGACGCCGACCTGGGCTCTGTCGAGTGGGCGCTCTCCTGCGTCACCGGTGCGACCGCGCTGGTCGTCGCAGAGGCCTTCGCCCCGGAACTCAAGTCAGGAACCTCGATCGCCGATTTCACCACGGCGACACCGGAGGTGAAGCGCAAAGCAGCCGAAGCGGCGCGGCGGCACGGCGTCCGCTACGTAGACGCCGCCATCATGGGGGCCATCGCACTCAGCAAGGTTCGGACTCCGCTCCTGGTCGCGGGGGAGGGCGCCGGCGATCTCAAGGAGCTGCTGGATCCCCTCGGCGGGCGCGTCAAATTGATAGCCAGTGGGGCGGCCGGCGATGCGATTTCACTCAAGATCCTTCGGAGCATGTTCACGAAGGGGATCGAGGCGCTGGCGGTCGAGTTGCTGACCAGCGCGGAGAAGCAGCATCTCCGCATGCAACTCTACGAACAGTTGACCGACATCGATGAGGCCCCGCTTCGGTCCTTCCTCGACATGCTTGTGCGCACTCACGTCGTGCACGCCAAGCGAAGGCTTCACGAAGTTCAGGATGCCGAAAAGGAAATGGCGTCGCACGGGACGCCTTCAGTCGTTCTTGGTGGCGTAGCGACCCGCTTCGAACGGACCGCCCGCGGGCTCGATCGGCGGCCGCTTCAAAAGGAGGAGCCCAGCGTGGAGGATGCGCTTGCATGGCTACTCACAAGCGACACGCCCGAGATCAATCTTAAAACTTGAGGACGACTTACATGAAGAACGGCACCATCGAGAAGCTGATCGCGCTGGGCGCGGCGACGATCCACGAAGCGCAGGGGGCCAAGGGCGCTTTGGACAGCGGGATCAAGCCCATCGATCCAAGCTCGCGGCTGGCTGGTCCGGCGGTAACCGTGGACATTCGGCCCGCGGATAATCTGATGCTGCATTACGCGCTCACGAAGGTGTGTCCTGGTGACGTTCTCGTCGTCGATGCGAAAGGCTTCATCGAGGCCGGCCCCTGGGGAGATGTCATGACGCACGCCGCGATGAAGCTGGGCGTGGCCGGCCTGGTGATCAACGGCGCGGTCCGCGATGCAAGCCAGATCGTCGAGATGGGCTTCCCGGTCTTCTGTCGCGGCCTGTCAATCAAGGGAACCGCGAAGAACCAGCCCGGCAAGGTCAATGTGCCGATCTGTATCGGGGACGTTCTGATCAATCACGGCGATTACGTCGTCGGCGATCGCGACGGCGTCGTGATCGTCCCGACGAACGAGGTGGAGGCCACGCTGAACAGTGCGGCGGCGCGCGAAGAGAAGGAGGCCGCCTTCCGAAGGGAGCTCGATCAGGGCCGTACGACCGTCGAGTTGCTGGGGCTCGCCGAGACGCTGAAGCGGCTCGGGCTCGATTGATCGGCGTACTTCGGCTGCCACATAGGAGACTCCGAATGCCTTCGACAACGGCAATCAATCCCGCCATGGTCCCGCAGCGACCCGGCACGGGTTACCGCGACGCCACGATGCGAAAGGTGAAATGGCGTCTCCTGCCCTTTCTGGCTCTCCTCTACATCGTGGCGTTCATCGACAGATCCAACATTGGATTCGCGGCTCTCAAGATGAACGCCGATCTGGGCATTTCGTCCTCCCAGTTTGGAATCGCCGCCGGACTGTTCACGGTGGGTTATTTCCTCTTCGAAGTGCCGAGCAACATGCTGATGCGGCGGTTCGGCGCGCGGGTGTGGATTGCGCGGATCCTGTTCGGCTGGGGGATCGTCGCGACCGTTACGGGATTGGTTCAGAGTTTCACGCAGCTTGCCATCGCGCGGGCGGTCCTGGGATTGGCCGAGGCTGGCTTCTTTCCTTGCGTGCTGCTCTACCTGACTTACTGGTTTCCGGAGCGCGACCGAGCGAAGGTCGTCGCTTTGTTTATGGTTGCTCTGCCGATCGCCACGCTGATAGCCGGACCGATCTCGGGACTCATCCTCGATCATGTTCACTGGCTCGGATTGGCAAGTTGGCGATGGGTATTCATTCTGGAAGGTATCCCGGCCGTCCTGTTAGGCTTCGTGACCCTCTGGCTGCTAGTTGACGGGCCTGATCAGGCGAAATGGCTGACGACGGATGAAAAGAGCTGGCTTCTCTCGACGATCGAAGCGGAGGAAAAGGCGAAAGTCGTCCAGTACGGACAGGTCTCCTTCTGGCGCAGCCTTAGCGGATCACGCATCTGGCTGCTCGCCTTCATCTACTACGCAAAATCCGTCGCCGTGTACGTGTTGGCATTCTACTCGCCGCAGATCTTGAAGGGGCTGGCCCAGAACCTCAGCGATACCTCGATCGGTTTGATCAACGCGCTTCCGTACGCCGTCGCGACCGTGGTGATGATCTGGTGGGCCTGGCACTCCGACCGGACCGGAGAGCGCAGGTGGCACGTCTCGTTGCCGCTCCTCGTTGCAAGCGCCGCGCTCGTGGCGATGTCGTTCGCCAGCGGCAATCTCTGGATATTGCTTGCCCTCATGGTCGTAGTCACTGCGGCGATCTACGCGCCATACGGCCCGTTCTGGTCGTTGCCGTCGCTTTTCCTCACCGGATCGTCGGCCGCCGTCGGTCTCGCATCGGTCAATTCCATCGCAAACCTGGGCGGTTTCGTCGGACCCTCCGTGTTTGGGGCTTTGAAGGATGGGACGGGCGGCATCTACGCGGGCCTTGCGTTCGTGAGCATCACGCTGCTCGTCGCCGGAGTGCTGGTCGTTCGCCTCAGGTTCGTAAAGGAGGCGGAAGCGGGCGCGAAAGCCAGAACGCCGCTTGCCGAGGCGGCCTGAACCGCCGCCTCGCGCTAACAACGAAAAAACATAGGGAGGAAAAAGAATGACGATCTCACGTAGAAAACGCACTGAAGGCCGCCTTGGGCGGTACCGTCGCGGCGCCGTTCGTCGCCAGGCCCGGGCTCGCCGACACGCCGGCGCAGACGCTGAAGCTGGTCTTCGCCGATACGACGACCCATCCATTCATGCCGGTCGCCAAGCGCTTCGCAGAGGCCGTGAAGAACAAGACGTCGGGCGCCATCGAAGTCCAGGTATTCACCGTCGGTCAGCTTGGAACGCAGGTCAACATGCTGACCGGTCTGCAGACCGGCATCATCGATTTGTGCGCGCACACGTCTGGCTTCGTGCAGATGCTATATTCCAAGTTCATGGCGGTCGATTTGCCCTTCCTCTTCTCGGACCTGGAGAAGGCAAACAAGGTGATGGATGGCCCTGTCGGCGAGCAGCTTATGAGCGAGTTCCCGAGCAAGGGCGTCTACGGCCTGGGATATGGCTGGTGGGGCTGGCGCGTGGTCGAGACTGTGGAGCAGCCGCTCAAGGCGCCGGAAGCTATGCGCGGGCTAAAGATCCGCGTACAGCCTGGTGCTCTCTATGCCGCAATGTTCAAGACGCTCGGCGCATCGCCCGTCCAGATCGACCTTTCGGAGATCTACCTAGCGCTCTCGCAGCGGACGATCGACGCCGCCCATACTTTCGATGTCCCGCGATACCTGACGGTGCTGCTAGTGGGCCTCATTCAATCGCTTCTCACCGCCGAAGTGACTGAGACGGCGCTGGGTGAAAGTCCTTGGACTTGAGCTCACGAGGAAGTGCCGTCAACAAAAGCACTGCGCAGAACACGCAAAGACTGCCGATGACAAAGAGCGCCGGCGTCGTGCTGCCCGTCAGATCCTTGACTGAGCCAACCATGATCGGACTCACAATGCCGCCCACCTGGCCCAGCGTGTTGATAAGCGCGATCCCGCTCGCGGCGCCGGCGCCCGTCAGTATCTTCGGAGGCAATGTCCAAAATGTCGGGATTGACGCCACCACGCCGCCGCCAAGAACGGCAAGCGCACCAATCAGCAAGAGAACGTTGTTGTTGAAAATGCCAGTGGCGAAAAAGCCGAATGCTGCAGCCAAGATAAGTCCGGCAACAAACCTCGGACGTTCGCCGGATGCATCAGAGAGCCGTCCGACGATCAGCATGCAGATCGCGCCGCAAACATAGGGAATGGCGGTCAAGAAGCCGATCGCGCTCGCGCTTCCCCCGCCGGCCGCCTTTATGAGATCCGGCGTCCAGAAATTGAGTCCATACGACGCGATCTGGATCAGGAAGTAGATGAACCCAAGCAGCAGAACGCCGGGCATCAGCAACGATCGCCAGGCTGAGCGCTCGCCAATTTGATTCTTCTGCCGCTCCAATTGCACCGAGATGAGACGGCGCTCATCAGTGCTGAGCCATTTCGCATGATCAATGCTGTCGTCAAATCGAAGCAGGACGACCACTCCGAGGGCAACGCATGGCAGACCGCCGGCGAGGAACAGCCATTTCCAGCCGTCCAAACCGTGCAGCCCGTTCATATAGTTAAGAATGAGGCCGGACATCGGCGCTCCAATGATGCCCGAAAATGCGGTCGCGAGAAAAAACACCGAAGTCATGCGCCCGCGATGGGATTTTGGGAACCAAAGGGTCAGATAATAGAGAATACCGGGAGCGAATCCGGCTTCCATGGCGCCAATCACGAAGCGCAGCGTGTAGAACTGCCATTCGCTCTGGACAAACACCATGGCCGCCGTCCCGAGCCCCCATGAGATCATGATGCGGGCGATCCAGCGCCGGGCGCCGAAGCGATACAACAGCATGTTACTCGGCACCTCAAATAGGACGTAGCCGACGACAAACAGGCTCGCGCCGAAGCCATAGGCTGTGTTGCTGAGACCGAGATCCGCCTGGAGCGATGCTTTGGCAAAGCTGATGTTCACGCGATCGAAGAATGCAAAGAAATAGCAGACGATGATCAACGGCATCAGGCGCCAGGCGATCTTGCTGATGACTTGCTGCTCGCTGATCGTCGCATCGAGACCGACAGCAGGCGCTGTAGTAATCGTCATGATTTCCTCCGATATGTTTTTTGAAATGTGATTGCAGGTTGTTCAGGCGGGGGATTGCCGCGATCGTTCTGGAACGGGGTGCAGGTCCATCGGACGCCCGGTCTTTGCGACTTGGCCCGGCACGTCGTGTCCGACCAATGCGGGCAATCGCTTCGAAAGGTCGATCAAGCGATCGAGGTCGAGGCCGGTCCTCAGGCCGATCTCATGGCAGAGATTGACCAGGTCTTCGGTGCAAACGTTGCCGGTCGCGCCCGGCGCAAATGGGCAACCACCCAATCCGCCCAGCGCTGCATCGAAGCGGCGCGCGCCGCTGTTATGGGCCGCGAGCACATTGACCAGCCCGAGGCCTCGCGTGTTGTGGAAATGAAGCGTTAGCCTGTGCGAGGGTAGAAGCGTCAAGGCCTCTGCCACCAATCGCGAGACCTGATTGGGGTTGGCCATGCCCGTGGTATCTGCGAGCGTTACGCTATCGGCACCGAGGTCGAGGTACCGTTTGACGATGTCCAGGACCTTTCCGGACGGCTGTGCTCCCTCGAATGGGCAGCCGAACGCCGTCGCGATCGTGGCATTGACCAATGCGTCAGCCGCGTGGGCCAGTTCGATGATTTCACCAAGGGACGTGAGCGAGCCATCATGCGTCATGTTCATGTTCGCGCGATTGTGTGTCTCACTCGCCGACATCACGAAGTTTAGCTCATCGGCCCGTGCCGCCAAAGCGAGCTCGGCGCCCTTCCGATTTGGAATCAGCGCTGTGTAGACCGTTCCAGGTCGCCGTCTGATGCTGGCAAATACGTCTCTTGCATCCCGCAGCGCAGGAACGGCCTTTGGCGAAACAAATGACGAAACTTCGATGCGTCGGAAGCCAATAGCAGACAGGCAATCGATCAGCAGTATCTTTTCGGTCGTTTCGATCCAATGCGGCTCGATCTGCAACCCGTCGCGTGGTGCGACTTCCTGGATCAAAATGTCCGGCAGATCGGCGGTCATTGCACCGCTCCACTGCGGCGCAGTTGCAGAATGTCCTCCTCGTTGAGGCCGAGCGATGTCAAGACCTCGTCGGTGTGTTGCCCGAGTGTCGGACCAGGCCACCTTACGCCACCCGGCGTTTCCGATAGCTTTGGCGCGATACCAGGCATCTTCACGGCGATGCCGCCGGGGAGTTCGGTCGGCAGGATCATGTCTCTGGCAGCGTAGTGGGGGTCTTCCACGATATCGGCGACCGAATAGATTCGACCCGCAGGAACGTCAGCCGCATCAAGACGGGAGAGGATCTCCTCCATGGTTCGTTGCGAGGTCCAGTCGCTGACGGCGGCGTCGAGCACCGCATTCCTCCGTACGCGTCCGTCGTTGTTGGCGAGCGTCGGATCTTCACCGAGATCAGGGCGTCCGATCACACGCATCAGACGCTTGAATATCGCGTCGCTGTTGCCGGCGATGACAACGTAGCGCCCATCGGAGCTTGGATAGGTATTGGAGGGACTTATGCCCGGTAGTGCTGCGCCGGTCCGGGTCCTGACATAGCCCAAGAGATCATACTCGGGAACCAGACTTTCCATGAGATTGAACACGCTCTCGTAAAGCGAGACGTCGACGATCTGCCCCTTGCCCTGGCCTGTCTTGACCCGAAGCAGCGACATCAGCGCTCCAATCACGCCGTGCAGCGAAGCCAGGCTATCGCCGATGCTGATACCGACGCGTGCCGGCGGGCTCTCAGGATCGCCAGTGGTGAATCGCAATCCACCCATGGCTTCACCGATCGCGCCGAATCCCGATCGATCGCGATAAGGACCGGTCTGTCCGTAGCCGGAGATACGCACCAGGGTCAGGTTCGGATTGAGCGCGGAGAGCACGTCCCAGCCGAGGCCGAGCTTCTCAAGGTTGCCCGGCTTGAAATTCTCGATCACAACGTCGGCCTGGATAGCCAGGCGACGAACAACCGCACGCCCTTCCGCCGACTTCAGATCAACTGCGATCGACTTCTTGTTGCGGGATTGCAGATACCACCACAGCGATGTCCCTTTATGGAGCTTTCGCCACTTGCGCAGCGGATCTCCAACGCCGGGCTGCTCGATCTTGATGACGTCTGCGCCGAATTCGGCAAACAGCCGCGCCGCAAATGGCGCAGCGATGAGTGTTCCTAGTTCGACAACGCGAATACCGGATAACGGCCCGACCATCTCTGGCGCTCCTCGACACGCTGTTTTGTCGAGGTGTTGCCGAGCAACGCGGGTTGAGTCCAATATCCGTTGATGAACGAGCGTTCGCAGATGACGAACGCACGCGAAGAGAGCGATACTAGAGCACGGCCAGGTTTTCCCTCACGACAAACGCGGAGCAATAGCGTGAAACGATCATGCTCAAACAAAGAGCTAAGAAGCGGGACGACGATTCGAAGAAAAGTCATAATGCTTTATAGTGCGTGCTGCGGGAATGTCTGAGGTGATCTAGCATCAAGCGACTCGTCGCCGACAGCCCTACGGGATCTCTGGCAACCAGCACCAGCTCACGATCCGCCCATTCATCGCTCAGCTCGACAGCGGACAAGTTCATGCCGTGGCTCAAGACGGCAAATGCCCGGTTCGGGATCAAGCCGATGCCCATTCCGGCCTGCACCATCCGGCAGACGGCGTCGAAACCAGGGACGTGGACCCTTAGTTTGATCGACTTGCCGAGCTGTTGCGCTGTGTATTGCGAGCGAAGATAGATCGAGCTTGTAGCGAACAGGCCCACATGATCGTAGTCCAGTGTATCGGCAAATGAGACTTTCGTCGTGCCCGACAGCGGGTGATCGGACCTTACCACGATAACGAGGCGATCCCTTCCATACGAATAACGCTCCAGCCCGCGCGTGGCGACGTCTGCGGAGCAAATGCCGATATCCGCGACACCTTCCTCGAGGCCGCGAACGACCTCGGCGCTGGAGCGCTCCTGAAGATCGAGCCGCACCAACTCGTGAGAGCGAAAGAATCCGGGCAGATCGTCCGGCAGAAATTCGACGATTGACGACAGGTTTGCCAACATTCGCACATGTCCACGCACACCCCGCGCGTGCTCCGCCATGTCGACCGCGATCTTCGCGATGTTGAGCAGCGTGACGCGCGCATGATGCAACAGAGATTCGCCTGCCGGCGTCAGTGTCATTCCATTCGAGTGTCTTTCAAACAGAGCGACCTGAAGCGTCTCCTCGAGATCGTGCATGCGCTTACTGACTGCGGAAGGCGCTATTGCCTCTCTCTGCGACGCACGCGTCAAATTACCTTCGTCGCAAATTGCGATGAATAACTGTAAGGTTGTGAGGTCAATACGCCGAACGAGATCAATCTTGTAGGGCGGCTTTGACTGAATCGACCGTGTCTTTTCCATGACCAACGTCCCAGACAGAAGTTATCGCAACAAATATCCACTGATTTCTCAAATGTCGCAGAAGAATCGGAGAAAATCAGAATCTCATACCAACTGGCGCCGAATCGAGCCGAGAATCTTCCAACTCCGGGCTATGAGCCAATTATTCGGGTTAGGGGAGACGGTGCGCGTCCACCGTGTGATCACTCGGCCGATCCTGTCATAAAAACGAGTTCGTCGGATGGGCCGCGTCGGATCACGAAATCGATAGCCGCTTCGCGTCATGTTCGACCGGGTCTGCGGCTACCGCCTGCGATCTGACTTTTCGCTTTGCCGCAAAAGTCCACGAGAGCTTCGGTTCTGACTCAATCAGACCCGAACATGCTCTAGTGTCCCGAATCTGACGTACGACGGATTCCAAATCGACTCGAGAGGACTGCCCCATTCTTTGAGGAGGAGGATTCATGCGTTTGAACTCGTTGCTGCTAACAACTACGTTCCTGGCCGTTGCCGGCACTCGCTCAGCAAATCTCGGCTTCGCCGCCAGTCGGCTTTCCCAACAGCACGACGCCAAGTGTCGGACGGGTTATCTCGCAATTAACCCAGGACCGCACGCAGCGCAAACTCTCAAGGCGATCCACGACGACCGGACCCCAGCCTTATAGCGTAATGAACGGCCTCGGCCCTCTTACGTCGTACTTTCTCTCGTGAGCTTCCGTCGGGCATTGCGCCGCAAAGCCTGATGCCGACGGTCTACGCCGCTCGACGCTGGCGGACTACGCCAACAACGTCAATTTTCTCGCCAACACGAGCGCTGGCAGCACGACATTCGGTAACGGCACCGCGACACCGCTCGCAAGCGCTGTCGGCTTCATCAACAACGCGGTGCGAGCCAAATCCTCGACCGGCTCAATGCGATCCACGCGAAGATAATGAAGAGCAAGGACCGGAACAAGGTTCTGCGTGCCATAGCCCAGTGGAGTCGTGACGTTCTTGGTAAATGAGCCCTCGAACGACGGCGAATCGAAAGTGCCGGACCGGCCATTCCGATCAGTGCTCGGCAATGTGAAAAGGGGGGCGCGGTATGTACATGCCCGCGGCAATGGTCGCCGTAGCGGTGGGAGGAGCCCGCGAGCGCCGCGACGGCCGTGACATTGACCTAGCTCGCGGCGGTGGGCGTGAGCTGGAGCGACAGGTTTGAACTCCCATGGAAAGCACGGGAAATGCACGGATACTTACGCGTGCAGAATATGCCTTCTACGCCGCAAGATGCGCAAGCGACCGATCGCCACTTTCTGCTGACAGATCTGATCTGCAAAGACCGAATAGGGTTGTTCGATGAACTTCGAACTGTCGCGTGGCGAAAACGTCACAGCTCACGGTCGGCGGCATCGACTTCACCGCGTTGTTATTCTTCACGGAAGTTTTTGCATTAGTTACCGCGTCAGCATGCGTGTGCATGTCGGGGATTAGGAGACTTTAAACATGATACGGGCGCGAACACTTATTCTCGGCACAACCGCCGGCCTGATGGCCGTCGGGGGCGCGCAAGCAGCCGATCTTCCAATCAAGGCGAAGGCCGTCGAGTATGTGAAGGTCTGCTCCCTGTACGGCGCCGGCTTCTGGTACATCCCGGGCACCGACACCTGCATGAAGATCGGCGGCTATCTGCGGGTCGACGCCACCTTCAACGGCGGCGTGCAGGGCTCGCCCGCCTGGAATGGCGATATCGGCCAGGGTAACCGCTATCGTGACTACTTCGCAGCGCGCTCCCGTATGGCTTTGTCAATCGATACCCGCACGCAGACCGAATATGGCACGGTCCGCACCTTCGGGATGGGCCGGTTTCAGTTCTCTACGCTCGGCAACAACACCTTCAACCCGAACTCGATCAACGGCTCGCTTCCGGTGGCCGGCGCGCAGCTGCTCGACACTCCCGGCGGCGGTTACACCACCGTCCAGTACCTTTTCATTCAGTTCGCAGGCTTCACCTTTGGTCAGTCGGCATCGGCCTACGCGTCGCCTTGGCAGGGCTTCCCCGGCAACATCTCGGATTTCCTGCTCGGCGGCCAGAACACCGACACTGGCGTTAACAACATCCAGTACACCGCGCAGTTCGGCAATGGCGTGTCGGCCAGCATCGGCCTGGATGATCCGACGGTCTGGGATCGCACCGCGGTCTACAATCTGGCGCTGCCGCTGAACGCCACGTTTAACTCGGGCAACGCCTATGCCGGCGTCCATGCGCCCGACGTCGTCGGCAATATCCGCATCGACCAGGCTTGGGGCCTGTTCCAGATTTCGGCCGCGGCGCATGAAGTCAGCGGCTCCTACAACACCCTCAACGCGCTCGGTGCGCCGGCGGGCGCCGTCGGACTGCCGGGCGCGGGGCCGACCGCGGCATCCGAGCTTTCCGGACATCCCGACACCTCGTGGGGCGGCGCCGTACAGGCGGCGTTGCAGATCAAGAACATCCCGAGCGGCGCTGGTGACGACCTCAAACTGGACGCGAGCTATGCCAAGGGCGCGACGAAGTACGTCGTCTCGTCGTCTTCAACCTCGCCAAGCTTTGCCATGTTCGGCAGCACCAGCGCGCCCGGCGCCTATCAGAGCATCGGGTTCGGTGCGACGACCGATGCCGTCTATCTGCCGGTCGCGGCCGGCGGCGACGGCTCGCTGCATCTGACGGAGACCTTTGGCGTTCGCGGGGCGTTCAATCATAACTGGGACCCGTATTGGTCGTCGAGCCTGTTCGGCTCGTATGTGGCGGTCCGCTATGACGGTGCCGCGAAGGCCTTCATGTGCGCGAACTACACCACGCCGGCCAAGGCGGTCAGCGCGGACTACGTCTGTAACCCCGACTTCAACATCTCGCAGCTCGGCGTGAACACCCGCTGGACCGCGGTCAAGAACCTGACCTTCACGGCCGAATTCCAGTGGTTCCACCTCGACCAGAATTTCAAGGGATCCGCCGTGCTTGGCGCGTCCTCGCCGAAGCCGTTGGCACGCTACGAGTTCAAGGACCAGGATACGTTCCTGCTCGAGTTCCGCGCGCAGCGAAACTTCTGATCGCCTTCTTTGCGAGGAACGGCGAGGAAGCAATCCGGCGTGTTGCTAAGTTGCTTCGTGAATCGATATCGCTGAGCTCGGCGCTGACAATAAGGGGAGTAGATCGCAGCCCACGCTCACCGCGCTCATGAGTCCGGCGACAGTCGAAGTTTCTCCTTCCTACGACGACGGCCCATAGTTTGCGTTCGGCGGCGTTGTTCGACATGCGGACGCGCCCGTCGTCGAGAAAGCAGGTAAATGCATCCCTGCGGTTGAGGCAGTAATTGGCCTTACCTCTTCCTGTGGCGGTAAGCCTATCCAAGGCGAGCCGCCCTATCGGGGCTGAGCGTGTCTCGGTAGAGGCACGCGGGATGATGCGGTTATGCGCGCATTCTACCCGCACGAGGAGATTGAGCGGTGAAAGCGCGAAGCGCCAAGAGCTTTTGCAGCCGATGCCAATTGGACACGGCCTGCAGGGGGCCATTCGCCTCCGGCTGCTGCCGTCCTGTGGAGCTGACCGGAGCCGAACATCACGGTCTTATAGCTCCGGGTCGCCCAAAGGCGCGTAGTGAGGACAGTAACGGTCAGCCGCCCTCCGCAGTTTCGTCCGAATTCCTTCCGCAGAACCTCTCTGTCCCACTTGGTGCCGTCGCTCTTGACAAGCTTTCTTGCACGCGCAAAGGCATGGGTTTCGGCGGCATCATTACCAACGCGGATCGTCAGGTCCAACTGGAAAGGGCATACGGCTATGGCATGGGTCGTTTCCAACGCGTAGTGCACGGCTGATCCTGAATCGTCTGCGTAGCTGCTTGTAGGCATGCGAGCCTCCTGCTCGGACGAAGCGAGGCCCGGTGTGGCTAGGAGACCGGGCCTCATAATCTCAACAGCCTTGGAGATAGGCAGGGTTGTTCGGCCACAGCGCCTTTCTAGCGCGATGGGCAAATATGTTCTTGATGTAGCGCAAGGGAATTCTACGAGATTGCTACGAGCGATGCGTCTCGGGCCCTCCGCACAAAAGCACCGCCGCCAGTCACCCATCCCGACCAATAGGTGGCGGTTGGGGGCAAAGCGGGCAGCCCTGACTAGTACGGAAAAAATTTGACCTTGCCTGCCGTACCCTCGGCCGCCAGGAGGGCGAGCAGATGACAATGCTGACCGGTTCAAGTCCGGTCCCATTGCAGGCCAGTCATTTCTCTTCGGGTAATTCCGACTTCATCCGCTTCATCGCTCGGGCCACAACAGAACAGCGCCGCAGCTTTCGCTGGTTTAGTGTTCTTGGACAAGCAAAGTCGCGAATTAACGTTGGGCGGCTCGGTTAACGTCGAGAGAGCTTGCGCGACTCCGTAGTTTCACGGGAGGGAATCCGCTGTGGGAAGCACCGCATGTTCATGGCGAACTGCTCAAGCTTGGGTTCGAGGTCGCGCAATCAAGCGTTGCCAAGTACATGGTCAAGCGCAAGGACCACCCAGCCAGGGTTGCCAGACCTTTGCATAATCACGCCCCAGACAAACGATGCGGCGATGAGCGCCAAGCTCATCCGGACAGTATTTCGGCCTCTGGAGGACAACCGGACAAAACCTTTGCAGCCACCAATTCCGAGTCTGGCCTGGCCCTGGCTATGTGAAAACGCTGTGCGGCTGTTATGCTTCTCCCGTGATTTGGGTGGGGAATTGATGAGGCCCTTCGAAGAGGCGGATCGTGGGCAATGGATGTTATTGCCCGCATGCCTCGATGATTTCATTGACGAGAGCAACGCTGCTCGCGTGATCGACGTGTTTGCCTAAGCACATTTTGCTTCGTCACTGGTCGACTTCTGCCATAACATTTATTTTCGGAGTTGAGATTTCTACCTGCTGCTTCTGTGGCTGGAGGGAAAGCATCTCTAGATTGACTCACCGCACTGCTTCTAAGCCCGACGCGGACATTCTGCTTTCCGGCGTACCAAATGCCGGAGCTGTCCGACAGCATCATGTTTATTTTCAGTGGCCAGTCGGGACGCTTCGGCCTGGTCTGCATCTGCTTGACCGGTTTCGCCTTTCGCCCGCCATGCCGTTGCTCGATTCGTATAGGCTGGAGCGTAGCAGCCGCGCCTTGTTTGGAGCGAAATGTGCGGCTCGTCTCGGCCAGATGGTCGGCCCGCGCTAAACCTCAACCTTGGCTATCCGACGCCGCTCCGATCGCAATTCTCTCGAAGCTTATTGGCAAAGGCAAGGTCAGGCCCGATCGGAATCCTGGCGTGCTTTTAGACGAGTCTTGGTTAAGCAAAACTTAAATTATTCCTCGCCGAAGCCAGCACCCGACTGGAATATCGTTAAAAAAAGGTTAATCTACAACTCCTGGGTGCCATGTGACAGTTCGCGATGTGCCTCTCTCGCCGAAACTTTGTGCAAGGAATCATTTTGGGCGGAGCGGCGTTGGGCGCGGTCGGCGCGGCTCAAAGCGGGCGTCCGTTGTTGCCGCTTCCCCATATGGCCGATGTTTCAGGTTTGGCGCCGTCGCCTGCGGTATTGAACTCGCAATTTTTGGCTTTGGCCAAGCTGTTTCCCTCCTTGGTAGATCCCGACGCCGAAGAGGGGCCTCTCATCATCAACACGCGCGTCCGCAAAGACTCTTTCGCCGGATACAAGCGCCTAGGCGATCCCGGCAATTCCATTTTCCTGAAGGATGCCGAGGCCCGCGCTATCATTCCCTGGACCCCCATATTTGCGCGAGAAAACCACCTCTTACAGTTGCCACCGTCGGTGACGCGACAAATCGATTGCGCTGAACTCTTGGTGGTGAATGAGAGCAGTGCGCACTATCCCGTTTTTGGTAACAAGGCCCGCAAGTACGAATTTCTGTTGCCAAACTTGAAGTGGTCCGGCTCTCAGCACCTTGGGACCATCGGTGCGGTTTCCAGCAATCACGCGTTGCAATTTGCTCTCGCCAACCGCATGGCTGATTTGACCGGCGACGGAGAGCCGCTGAACTGCGCCCTTGATCTGGTGCTTTTTGAGGTACCGGGAGCCGCCACGGACATGGCGAGGCTGGCCATTTTGCAGAGTCTTGTTCAGCGCGTTGCCATAACCAAGAACGACGTCGAATTGGTAGGCGAGGCGGCTTACGAATTTGCAAGGCACTGGCTGCATCCGGACACGGATTCGGTTGTTCCGCCAGGCGGTTCGAACGAATTAAGCGTGTTGGGACATATGAATGCGGTCGCCGAGCTGGCGCAGTGGCTCGACGCCGCTCAGGCATGGGAAACGCCGCCCGATGTGATCTTTGTTCCCATGGGCAGCGGTTCGACTGTGCTCGGCCTGCTCTTCGGCGTCCACCTGATGGGATGGCAAACCAAGGTGGTAGGGGTGGCCGATCAGGACAAACCTTATTTGACGCGATGGTTGGTCAATCGGCAGCCCTCTCTGCCCTTTGTGGAGGGAAACGTCACCCAGCTCGCCCGGAGCACGGCGGCTTGGCTGCAAAAGATCCGCTTTCCAGGCATTTCGCCCAACACTCTTCGTCGTGTGCGGGAGGAAATTTTTGTCCCGGATTCTAACAGCTGGGGTCCTGGCTACGGTTTGGTCGAAAGCGTCGATACCGCGTGGGCGGAGGAATTGAAGGAGGCAGGGCTCAATCTCGATCCGGTATTTACGTTGAAGGCTTGGCGGTCGCTGCTCGCCTTGTCTCGAACTGGGACACTGAATAACAAGAAGGTCTTGTTTTGGAACACCTACAACAGCTTTGAATATACGCCGCCTCTCTTATCCGGTTTAGGCTAGTGTGATGCGTAGTCACAAAGCGGTAATCTTCTATTTGTCGGCTGTTCTCCTTCTGTCGTTGGCGTACTTTGCGTCGCCCATGTCGAGCGAAGGAGCCTCGCAGCTGTTCCCGGGCTTGTGGAGAATGGCGGAAGCGAATCCGCTCGTAACAGCTTTGACGTTTCTGCTTACATCAGCCGCGCTTGCCTTTCTGGCGTTTCCTTCCATGCCCATGGTTTACCTGGCGGCAGGCTTTTACATGGATGGATTCGCCGGAGGTGCAACGGTGTTGCTCGGCAGTACCTTTGGCGGTTTGAGCGCGTTTTTGTTTTACCGGAAGCAGATTCAGCAACGTCTCAGCGCTCGCTTAGATCACTACTCCGCTGTCAAGATTTGGCTGACTTTGCTCGGACTACGCCTCTCGCCACTCGTGCCAGCGCCATTGGCGAACTTCTTTGCTGCAGTCTTTCGTGTCTCACCCCTCCAATACCTGACAACGAGTGTGTTAGGCAGTGCGCCGCTCGTGCTGCTTTATGCGCAGATAGGACAGCAAGGGCACCAATACTTGTCTCGCGTAACTCCTCATTGGCACGAATTTTCAGGATACGTCGTCTTATTAACCTTAAGTACGTTGTTGAGCGCGATCGGTCCTTGGAGGTCGGTGCTGAACGAACTCAAGAACCTGAGGGATTCGCTTCCACTACAGCCAGCGACAAGACCGTAATCCATCGCCGCCAAGCCAGCTTTTGGTGGCCAAATTGGATTGCACTTAACTGTTTTTCGCTATCTTTTCTTAATGCCGGACTTTTAAGGTGCATTTTTATCGCTGTAAAAGCAAAGTGCACCTTCATGTTCTCGAAGCGTTTCGTGCTTGGGTCGCTCAGCGGCGCAATGGCTTGTTTGTTTGTGGCCTCTAGCTGGGCAGCTGATCTCGCGGAGATCAAGAAGCGCGGCGAAATTCGCCATATCGGTATCCGCTACGCTAATTTTGTTACCGGCGCTGGTGACGGTTTCGACGTGGAATTGATGCAGGGCTTCGCTAAACGGATCGGCGTATCTTACAAGCTTGTCTACTCAGATTTTTATTCGGTGATCCGCGATCTGCTCGGCAAAGATGCCGTGCGCAAAAATGGCGAGGTGGCGCTGACAGGCGACTATCCCATCAAGGGGGACGTGATTTCGAGCGGTTTCACCATACTGCCGTGGCGAGAGGCCGTTCTCCTATATTCCGATCCGACCCTTCCCTCCCAGGTTTTGTTAGTGGCGCCAGCCGAGTCTGATCTAAAGCCAATCGAGGGTAGCGCCGATCTCGAGGCAGATATCGCCGAGACGCGGAAAGCCATCGGCTCCAGGAGCGTGCTCGTCATGGAGCGCACCTGCTTAGACCCAGCCAATTACGACCTGGTCAATGTCGGTATCGACCTGAAGGCCTACAATAAGAGTTCGAACCTCAACGAGATGGTGCCGGCTATGCTCAACAGGGAAGCTGAGCTGACGCTGCTTGACGTGCCAGACGCCATTCTCGATTTGCGAAAATGGGCTGGCAGGATCAAGATTCTAGGGCCGATCTCCGGCCCGCAGATGTTGGCAACTGCCTTTCCAAAAGATGCGACGGCTTTGCGCGACGAATTCAATGCCTATTTGAGGGACCTCAAAGCTTCCGGCGCCTATGATCGGCTCGTGAACAAATACTATCCCGGCATCCGCCGCTTCTTTCCGGAATTTTATGCAAAGACGAATTGATGCAGCCTTGGCTGGCCAATTTCAGTCGATTCCTGGCTCTGCGTTGGCCATTCATAGCAGCCGCGGCCTTTCTGTCGTCAATATTGTTTCTGATTGTCAATCTCTACACATCGCAAGTGGAATTACGTCAGAACGCCGATGCGCGTTTTCTATCAATCGGTGAAGCGCGGACCAGCCAGATTGGGGAATTTTTGATCGAGCGCCGGCAGGCCGTCGCGCGGCTCGCCGCCAGTGAGGACATCTCCAATTATTTCAGCAACCTCGATCTCGGGATGTCCGTCAAGTATGGACTCTTTGCTAATCTGGCTGCAATCGAGGGTCGTTTCCAGACTACCTTGGATGAAGATAAATATCGCGGCCAACCCTGCTACTTGCGCCTGACTTTCTTCGACAACAACGGCGTGACGCAAGCTGATGTCGGCGCGTCCGGCGTGGCAACGCTCTCTCCCGTTTTGAATCTCGTCGAGCCGAATGTTCAGATCGACGAGAAGCGCCGTCTGCTTGTAGCCAGTGCGCCGGTGTTGCAGAAGGGCGGGGTACGGGGAACGGTGCAGAGTATAAGCGACCTCAATCTGCTTGCATCATTAGTACCTAGCAACGATCTGGGACAGCCCCATGAATTCCTGTTGGCCGATGACGGCGAGGTGTTATTCCCGGTCGAGCTGGGACACTCGCCTGTTGCTACCAGCGGCCCCGCGCTCGCCGCTCTGCCGGCTGGCCGCATTCAGGCTCTATCAGTTGTCCTGGCTCCCGGGCTGAAGGGATACTTTGCGCTGCGCCTGCCCCTTCGAGGCACACGGCTTTCCGTCCTGCGTCTGGCGAGCGAAGAGGAACTTTACGGCAGTACACTTTCGCCGACCTCTGTATTCTGTCTGGGTCTCCTCGCTATCGCGCTGTTCGTGTTGGCTATCGGCTTCGAACGAATGCGTCAGAATTCGGCGCGGCTGCAAATTAAGTTCGTTGAATCCAATCGTCACAGAGCGGAGTTGGCCGAACATAACCTTGCGCTCTCGCAAGAGATTAAGCGTCGCGAAGCGATTGAGATCGACCTGCAACAGCAGAGCGATGCGCTTGACAAGACAAATGCTGAATTGCGCATCGCCGCTGCCGCCTTCAATGCTCAAGAGGGAATGATTGTCACCGATACCAAGGGCGTGATCTTGAGTGCCAACCGCGCTTTCGTCACCTTGACTGGTTATGCGATGGAAGAGTTGGTTGGACAAACGGCACGTCTATTCCAGTCGCATCGTCGCAACGCTGAGTTTTACCAGAGCTTGTGGAACTCCCTTCAGAGCACCGGTAGCTGGCAGGGCGATATGAGTATCAGGACGAAGAGCGGAGAACATTGCGCGCGCTGGCTGACGATATCCGCCGTGAAAAACGAGGCAGGAGAAGTTACCAATTACATCGGCTCTTATTATGACATTTCCAAACTCAAGCACGCTGAGGAAAAGATCCGGGAATTAGCGTTTTTTGATCAACTTACAGGCTTGCCGAACCGTGTCTTACTGATCGACCGCGTTCGTCAGGCGCTCAATGCCAATACTCGCCACAAATCCTACGGCGCTGTGCTCTTCATTGATCTCGATAATTTTAAGACTCTGAACGACTCGCTTGGCCACGACATGGGCGATCTCCTGCTGAAAGCGGCGGCTCAGCGCATCGCTCGATGTGTAAGTGCAGAAGATACAGTTGCCCGCTTCGGCGGCGATGAATTTGTGGTTCTTCTTGCCAATCTCGGTACCCAAAAGGCAAAAACCGCTGCTTTGCAAGCAGAGGCAGTTGGAGAAAAGATTGTTGCCGCCTTCACTGATACCTTTCGCCTTCACGCATATGAATATCCATGCACGCCCAGCATCGGTGTGACCCTATTTTCTCCTAAGGATAACAACGTCGACGAACTGCTAAAAAGGGCAGATCTAGCGATGCATGACGCAAAAACCGCTGGCCGGAATGGCCTCCGGTTCTTTGATCCCGTTATGCAGACTATGATTTCGGCGCGAGCTGCCCTTGAGACAGATCTGCGGGAAGATCTAAAAAGGGAAGCGTTTCTGCTGCATTATCAGCCACAGGTCGATCACGGAGGAAGGCTATTGGGCGCGGAGGCGCTGGCCCGCTGGCCACATGCGCAGAAAGGCATGGTTTCTCCAAGCGAATTCATTCCGGCGGCGGAGAGCGCAGGTCTTATCCTGCCGCTCGGCGCTTTGATGCTCAAAATCGCTTGCCGGCAGCTAGCTAGCTGGTCATCAGATCCTGCAACCGAGCACTTAAGTGTTGCGATAAATGTCAGCGCACTGCAGATGCGCCAGAAGAACTTCGTCGATCAAATTCGTACGATCATCGAGCAAACCGGTGCTAATCCTCGTCGCCTAAAAATTGAACTTACCGAAAGCACACTAGTTAGCAATGTCGACGACGTAATAGCCAAGATGGATAAGTTGAAAGCAATCGGTATCAGCTTTAGCCTCGATGATTTCGGAACCGGCTATTCGTCCCTCTCATACCTAAAGCGTCTTCCTATCGATCAGCTCAAGATTGATCGCAGCTTTGTCAAGGATGTCTTAGTCGATCCTAATAGTGCCGCGATAGCCAAGATGATCATCGCACTTAGCAGAAGTCTTGGTCTTTCCGTCATCGCCGAAGGCGTGGAAACGGAAGAGCAATATACCTTCTTAGCGCGGTATGGGCGGCTCAATTACCAAGGCTATTTGTTTGGCCGCCCTCTTCCGCCGGAGGATTTCGAAAGGCTCGCGCGAGCTTTCTCGCCGCGTCAAGCTCAGAATCAGAAACCCGCTTCTGTCGATCGAACGTACGCATAGCCTATCACCTGCGCAAGCGTTCGATCTTCGTGATAGCTTACCTGATGTCTTCGCATCAGCTACCGCAATCGGCACCAAGGAATTGGTAACCCTCAATATCCCTAGCAGCGCCGATGCGAACCTGGGTGGTTCCGACAACTTGTGCCTTACTAGATCCCGGAATATACGATCGGCCATTTGCCTTCGGGACTACCCCAGGCGATACCGTCGACAGACGTGGCGATGAATTTCAGATTTTCGATGCAGACGCGGGCAAGATAGCGCCAACGGCAACGGCAAAGATAACTATCCTCGCGGAGGATGAGGGTCCATCAACGCTCTAATCGATCATAGCGGTTTCAGAGCGGCAACCGCAACCGACGCGTCCACGCATGGCGAGCATGGCACGATACAGGCGAGCGCGGGGAACGATTCCAATCGTGGGCAATCGCAACGTGATTTGCACGCCTGTGTGTACCGAAAACTTAAGCTCGGGCGTAGTGGTGATGAAGTCCGCCCAGGATGGCGCGTGAGCTGATCGCACCGGTTCGCTGAACCGGGCGAGAAATCGGCGCGTCCTTGTTCAAGGATCGATGCGTTCTGACGTTATT
>NZ_JCAMOR010000035.1:0-80657 GCF_059512385.1 Bradyrhizobium sp. Crot121
CTGAAGCGTTTCAGGCGCGTTGCTACGCGCTACGAAAAAACCGCACGAAATTACTTCGCTGTCGTCGCTATCGCCGCAACTCTGCTCTGGCTAACATAACTGTCCACGCGACCTAGCCGTCGGTCGAATCCCAAGGGGTGCACACAAAAAGAAAGGCCGCCTGCGTTGCCACAAGCGGCCCAAGTCCAGGGAGGAAACGCCCAAAGGGGCAGCGATAGCGATAACCGGCGTGCGCTCGGAGAATTCCGCGCAGATGCGCCCAGCCTAGGACAATGATGTGGTCCAGACGTTCTCGGCGGGTTGGAAGCGTCGGCGTTGAAAAAGACCCTTGATCGAGTGCCGTCGGTAACGCAAATGCCGCGCTTTGCTCGCCCGCGTGTTCGATCGGGCCGCGGCCCAAACGAGGGCGAACTAGTCACGCGACTCGATGGGCTGACTGGATGTCGACTTCGGGCCGAGGTCGTGTATCGCTCCACTGGACGTTGAACGCATTCGCCTGAAGCTGAACGCTCCTCGCGGCTTCTCTCTTGAATTCGCGCGCAAGTTGAGGAGGTGCGTTCTTTCATTTCGGGGGCACATGCGGACATTCATGATCGTAGCGGCTGGACCGGCCGTGTTGGGCTACGCCCCATCGGCCGGCGGCGCTCCCGACTTCTCCCGCCATCAAGGTTGCCCTCGCTGCGCTGCCCAGGGGCGCAGGAGCCGCCTCCGAGGGCGATGCCCGCGGCGCCGCGTCAGGAGTCCGCTCGGCCGGTCCGCACTGCTCTCCCCACGCCCAGAGGGAACCAGCGAACTACCCACCGGCCGGGACACGCGGCACCGGCGGTGAAGCGAGCGGCAGAGCTCTTCACCGCCGCGGCCATCGCCGCCCTAATCGTTCAGGACAGCCGTGGCGCCTACCATGCTACTGGCAGCCCTGCGCATGCCCGGACGCCCAATGCGCAACAGGCGAGCCTGCGGCGGCCGAAGCGCGTAAAGCCGTCCCGACGACCGCGCACCGCTCTGAACGGCTGTAGGTAGTGCCGCTTGCCGAGCGTTTTTGCAGCTTGTCGATCATGCGCAACGTGTAGTCGCGCCGGTCGGTCGCTCCAGCATACGTCGACGATCGCAATCCGCGTCCGCGACCATCTTTTTCCGCGGTTCCTCAGCAAAGACTCGGGCGAGCCACTCAGGCGAAATGTCGTCTTAGCCTGCGAGCTCTGTCTACCGCCTTGTCGATCGCGGCTTGGTTGCGCTCGATGGACACAACGAGCTCATGGCGAGACATTTCTGACATCGCCTTTTGCGGCGGCGGAGCACGGGTCGAAGGATAACGTGACCCGCACGATCCAGGATCTTGAAGGACAAGTCCGCGCGGACGCAGCTGCTCACCCTTTCATCGACCAAGAGCGTCTTCGCAACACAATACGCAAGCGGCGCGATGGTAGTCTGCAGGTCATCCTGGATAGCCCTAGTCCGTCGGCGCCCGGCTGAGTGACGAACGGAAACTTTTTGCCAAGCCGGCCTGTAAACCCCGCCCGGCGCGCGGTGCGGTGGCGGCTTTTCGTAGCTCGGCGCGGGCGTGTTCGGTAATCAGGCCGCTCGCTAACACACTCCGCGGTGCTCTGCTTGCAGACAGCGACACGATGATCGCCAAGACGCCGCATCGTATCTGACTCCGTGAGGGCATGAGCACTCCTCACAGTACTCCGCGGACCCAAGCGGAACAATGTGAGGGACCATCGAATTGCAGCAAAACGATCACTGACCTTCGTACATGCCCTGCAGAGGCTTGCGGCGACCGCGGCAACCAAAACCTGATCCTTGCGAGATTTTCGGAGCCCCTCAATTCTCGACTTTTCGACAGCATCGGCCACTTCCAGGCTCTTGCAGCGCAGCAAAGTTGTACCAGCGGTGGATTACCTCGATGCGGGCCAAGCTCGTGAAATGCTTCGCAGACCGATCAGGCTGATGGATCCGATACACACCGCCTGTGATGGTGCGCGACTGCATGGCGGTTGTCGCCCCGGATGGCGCAAAGTATCCTTTCAGTTTGCGGATCGGTCCTATCCCGAAGGGAAAATCGCATGCTCAAGATTTATGGAGCGCCTCACTCCCGTGCGTTTTGCGTCATCTGGCTCGCAAACGAGATCGGCATTCCCTACGAACTCATTCCTGTAACGTTCAGCGTGCCAAACGCCCGATGCAAAGAACCCTGGTATCTCGCGCTGAACCCGAACGGACTTGTGCCCGCTATTGATGACGGCGGCTTTGTCATGTGGGAGACCGCAGCGATTAACCTTTATCTCGCCGAGACCTACAAGAACTCACTATATCCGTCGAAGCCGCAAGGTCGCGGACGGATGCTTCAGTGGACATTCTTTGCGACCACAGAGGTCGAACCGCCGCTGATGACGCTGTTCAGAAATCGGATCTTCTTTCCGCCGGAGCAGCGGGACGAGACCTTGGCCGTTCAGGCTGAAGAAACCCTGCGCGCAAAACTCGCGATACTTGAGGATCAACTCGTCGAAACTCGGTTTTTCGGCGGTGACAGATGGAACATGGCCGATTTTATGGTTGCGTGCGTGCTGTGCGTTCTCGCCCGTCTAGAGTTGGACCTCACGTCCTATCCAAGAGTTGATGCTTGGCTGGCTGCGAGCCTCAATAGACCGGCGGCGCAGGCGGCTCGTAAATTACGAGAATAGAATTGTCGCGGTCATTGCGGGCGCCTCATCCGCTCGCCCGCCCAACGCCGCTCGGCAGGGGAAGGAAGGTACGCGTTGCGTTCGATTTTTGCCTGGTTACCGGGTTTGGTCTTTCCAGCTCTTCCACGCAGGCAGGGGCATAGTTCGCCTGCGAACGTCCGCGGTGCAACATCATGTTACTCCGACACCAGGAATGAGTGTCGTCGAGTGCGAGGTGCCTTCCGAGAGCGCCCTAGGCAAGGCTCTGATCGAACGCGCGGATTTAGTGATGCATACCGCGCACCACTGTGCCGCCCCGAAGCGGGCGTCATTGAAATCTTCTTTGCGATCTTTGCCCACCGCCGGTCTGGATGAACCTGTTACTGATCGCGCGGAACAACGTTGGAGGCTTCGCCGGGGTTGAGACGCCGACTACCTCCGAAATTCTGAACATCCAAAAGAAGGATCGTTATATCGTGGGACAGAAGACTGGCGCTTGGCCGATTTTCTTTCTGGGGTCGGACGAATTGATTCGGGACGGGACAACAAGCATATGGATTTCCGGCTGTCGATCATGAAGGTTCGCGATGGCAGCGGCCCAAGCGTCGCCGTGTCTACGCTGTGCATGTTTCACAGTCGCTTCGGGTGGCACTACCTGTCCTCCATCACTCCTTTCCACAGATTTGGTTTGCGCAAATTAATGGCGAGTGCCTTTGCCGCTGGGCGCCTGTAGAACCCATATCGTGCAACTGAGATACTATTTCACCGAGGTAACGGCCTTCCTGAGTTCTGTTTAGGCTCAGGCACAAGCGGCTGAAATACACACGCCGATTGGCGAGGTTCGCGACTTCTGCTCAGGGTCAAGAGCGTCGTCCTCCGCAATAGTCGGCCGCCCGTCAACTTCCACTATGCTTCGTTAGCGACCGAAATCGCGCGGCGGTGCAATGTGTCGCGAAGGGCCAAGAGCTGCTATCGTGCGCCTCCTTATATGCTAAACTTCCTGTTCCAGCTCGGCCTGGCCAGGCGGGCGGTTGAGTGTCGCAGGACCTTCTCAACCCGAGAGCGGCCGGCGCGATGGCGGAGGCCAGTGGTTGGATCCATCCAGTCTGTTCGGCACCACTCGCTTCATCAATTCTGTGGCGAGCAATCGTTCCCAATGGTTGTCGAACCGGCTCCAGCCATTGACGCAGTGCATGTCCAAAAATAGTTCGCTCTGCGGCAGATTGGAGAGCTCTTCCCATGAGAGCCGCAGCTGCTTGCGGCGGACATCCCAAACATTGGGTTTCTGTAGCCCGCACTCCGAGAGGCGACCTATCAATATGCTAGTCCAGCCCGAAGCAGCGAAGGGGTAGCCTCACTGCTCCCCCTCACCGATCTTGGAGTTAGAACTACTTGCAGACTCGGAGAGTAAGCCAGGAACAGTCTTGCTGGTATTGTGACGGAAAATGTTGACGGCTCCGATCACCTCGTCCTCGTTGTCACGAATTGGAAAGACATTAACGAGTGCCAGAAGACGATTACCGTTGGGCTGCTCGCAAATCACATCGGCGTTCCGAACGGTGCCGCCGTTGTTGATCACTACGGAAGGTGGTGCAAGTTCGTGCGGCATCACTTCTCCTGAGGGGTAACGAAGAAGGTGTGACCCGCAGTACTTTTCCGAGGTTCCCAGAGACGGCGTGCGTCCCCAACCCGCGATTGCAGCTTTGTTGCACTTGACGACGGTGGCATCCTTCTCGAGAACGTATATCCCTACTGGGATAGAATCCATCGCCTCTTGGTCTGCGAGAATTCCCTTTGCGACGAGGTGCCCGTCGACGACTTCTCCGCGAAAGTCGATTCTGTCGAAGTCGCCATCCAAAATCATTGTGCTTGTTGCTAAGCCACTATCTGTCACGCTGGTTGCCATTTTCAACCTCCTTTGCGCGAGAGACTCAGTAAATCGTCGAGCACCATGGCGAGCAGACGATTTTCCTCGATCGTCCTCTTTTTCACCGTCGCGCGTCATGAGCCTGTGCGCTTTTCCAATCGCTACAGACTAAGACGATCGCGATCAGCGGCTCGATTCAACGTAGGTAAACGTCGGGCATCCAAAGGCGGTCTCGGAACTATACGAAGGTTTATGGCGCTCGCCCCTAAAGCCGACCACTTCCGCGACGGGTCAAAGGACTAAACAGCTCGCGCGGTAGGGCGCTGCGGCGGGCGACTGAGGCCATGGGATAGCGCAACGGGGCGTCCTGTCTTGAGATGAGGGGGTCGCAACCTTCACTCAAAACAGGAGCATCCCCATGACCGACGAGACAGTGACCCCGCTGCGCCGGCGCATGATCGAAGACATGACGATCCGCAAGGTCGCCGAAGACCCAACATGACTGCGTGCAAAGGGTCTATAACTTCGCGGCGTTCCTTGGGCGATCGCCGGGATACGGCGAGCTTCGAGGACGTGCGCCGCTGCCAGCTCCATCTGGCCGCGAGCGGCGTTGGCGTGCCGACCATCAATCAGACCGTGTCGACGCTGCGGTTCTTCTTTACGGTCACGCTCAAGCGTCGCGAGATCGTCGAGCATACCCATGTCATTCACGAGCCGCGCAAGCTGCCGGTGGTGCTGAGCATGGACGAAGTAGCGCGGCTGATCGCGATCATCTTAGATAGCGTATGCGGTAGCGACCCCCCACCCCACACCTCGCTATCGCTGCTCGCCTTGGGCGGTACTCCCTGAGGCGGGGGCCGCCTCTGGCAACGCAGGCGGCCTTTCTTTTTGTGTGCACCCCATCGGTTTCTCGGGTCCTTTGGGCTGACAGAAAAGTGCGGGGTCCGCGCGACCGTGCGCTCCAAGTATATTTTCAATCCATCATATCGCGCTAAATTATTGTACCATTTCGCACACAAAGGCGGTGCGCGATGTGGCCCAATGCCGTCGTCCGACATGTCGAAAGTCCGACTTCCGTCCGACCGTGAGCGGTTCCGGTTTTTGCGCAAACCGGACATTCGGCCGGACCCCACAAGGGGCCGCGAGTGGCGAGTCCGATGCGGAAGGCGAACGGCCATCATAACGCGCGGTTATTGACTTCATCGCGTGGTGTCATTTCCAATTTGCCGCGCGGAATTTCATGCTTACGCGGTACCGGGCTCATCCGGCGCACAATCAGGAGGCTACAAATGTCAGTCCAGAAGCCGGTTCTAACGCCGCCCCACGGTGGCGAGAAGGTGACGACGAGCGGAGGCTCGAGCATCGAGATTAAAGTGGAGAGCAGCCAGTCCGGAGGCGAATATGGCGCTGTCCTGTGGACGGTGCGAGCTGGGGAGGAGCCTCCGATGCACACTCACTCGCGTGAGGACGAGCTAGTCTACGTGGTTGAGGGGCAGCTAATCGCGCGGGTCGGCAATTCCCGCGTTGAGGTGGGGGCAGGCTCCTACGCGGCTCTTCCCCGTGGTGTGCCGCATACGATCGAAGTGGTCGGCGTTCAAGCGACCCTGCTGGCCACCTATGTGCCAGGTGGGCTGGAGCGTTTGTTGGTGCCCCGGAAAGGCGAGAAGCCCGATCCGGCTGCTTTCGGCATAACGTTCCCGTAGGGTCGAGGACCACGGCGCGTGGCGTTCGTGACCGTGCGTCCGCGCGGGCGCTCGGGACCGCGCCAGATGATCGATTGCACGCGCCAGCCAGGTGCGCGTAGGAAGCAATGGGCATCTGAAGGGAGCACGCGACCGACACGAAGGTTTATGGCGGTGCGCGATGTGGCGAATGTCGCGGATCGAGACTGCGATCTTCGTGGCGGCGGTCGTCGTCATGGTCGCGCTGGCGGTGTGGATTGGCCTGTAGCCAAGGATCGAGAGAGGTGACGATGACAGATCGATCAGATAGCCCGACCTATTTGGCGCTGCCACAGAGTGCGCGCGGGGTGCTCGCTGCGATTGAGCAGGCGATCGGCGGCAGCGACAGCGCGAGCGTGTCCTACCTCTCCTTCATACTGGATCACCGCATCACGCATACGGTGGTGTCGCCATCGCTGAAGCTGCTCGACCGCCTCGGCCTGATCGAGATGGAGCCGGGTCCGCGCGGCAGCAACGTGTTCCGGTTATCGAACCGCTGGCGCGGCATTGACGAGGTCGAGGCCAAGCGGCTGTTGGAGTTGGCGGCCGAGGTGAAGCCGCATCGAACCTTCAAGAAGACGCCGGAGTCAAAGCCGGTGAAGCCACCACCGCCGCCGAAGCCCATGATGGTCGAGCGACCGCGAGTCATGCAGCGCCGGGTGCCGTCGCTGCCGACGATGCCGTGGCAGGACGACGGACGGTGATCGGCGGGGCTACTTGCTCCGTTGCTTGAGCGCCCGCAGCCGGTTTCCTCTCCGTTGTGTCCGGCACCACCGCAATCCCTAGCGGCTTGCCCCAGCCGATCCGCCCGGTGCATCTTCTCTAGCGTGGGCACCAAATCACGCGAGACCATCTACGGCGCGTCGATCCGGGCACCGGCAGAGCGGGCGGCCGAAGCACGCAAGCAAGCCGACCGGCTCGCCTGCGAGGCATGGAACAAGCGCATGCTCGGCTTCCAGGGACCGGCGCAGCCGTCCCCCGCGCTGGGTGACGCGCTGAACGCCGGTTATCTCTATCTCCAAGTTCGTTGCTTGGGCTGCAACACCCATCAGACCGTTGTCCTCGACATCGTGCGGCGACCGAAGACAACGCCGGTTCACGAGCTGGAGCGGTACATGCGGTGCAAGGATTGCTCTCAGGTGCGCGGCTATCCATACAAGCGCAGCCATCTCATTGCGCTGCGGACGACCAAGATTTCGGCTAGCGATCCACCCTCGCATTGGTGGCCGCGCGAACGATAAGTGATGTGCAATCCTTACATCATTACCTCCAACCAAGCGGTAAACGGCTCGGTAGGCATTTAGTTGTATCGAATTAAGTGAAGCGTTGCTTACTATTCCTCACCCGATAATAGTGGACCCAGAAACGGATAAATCAATTCGATGGCGGCCCGAGCAGAACCAATCAGTGGCGTCCAGCCTGAATTGCTTAAATGGGCACGCGATAGCACGAACATGACGACAGGTGACGTCGCCGAGAAGCTCAAGAAACGCCCGGAAGAGAATCGAGGCATGGGAGAACGGTGAAGGCGGGCCGACATACGCTAAACTGGAGCGCCTGGCCTACGAAATTTACAAACGGCCCCTTGCGATTTTCTTTCTGCCAGCGCCGCCTGATGAGCCAAAGCCTCGCACCGAATTTCGGTCGCTGCCGGACGCCGATCTGTCTTCGCTGCAGCGCCATACGGTTTTACTGATCCGCAAAGGCCATGCATTTCAGACGGCTCTTGACGAACTTTATCAACGGCGCAATCCGACAGAACGTCCGCTTGGCGAGAGATTTCCCTGTCTACGCAGCGCTTCCATTTCCACTCAGGCGCACCGCGTGCGCGAATTGTTGGGCGTTTCCCTTGATCGAGTACCCGAAGCGAGCAGTGACGACGATGCATTGAAGCTGTGGCGGCGGGCTATCGAGGCGCGCGGCGTGTTCGTATTCAAGGATAGCTTTAAGCAAGGAACGATTTCGGGCTTCTGCCTTAGGCATGAAGAGTTTCCTATCATCCTGATCAACAACAGCACCACAAAAACGCGGCAAACATTTAGCCTCGTGCACGAACTTGCTCACCTGCTCTTTAATCGCAGCGGGATCAGCCGGTTTGACAATGCTGCAATACATGAACTTCCGCCGTAAGACCGCGCCATCGAACGGTTTGCAATTCAGTCGCCGCTGAAATCCTAGTACCGGCACGTGATTTTGCCGTTGCGGTACGAGAACTGAATCTCAATCCACGGCAAGCAAGTGATGAAGAGTTTGCCGCGCTGGCAAGACGTTATCATGTAAGCCGCAGCGTCATCCTCCGCCGCTTCCTCGATCAAGGCCAAGTAACAGGAGCATTTTATCTCGACAAAGATCGGGAGTGGGCCAACCAGCGTGGTCGCGGCGGATCGGGTGAACGCAATCGATGCAAACAGCGTCGGCAAGGAGATTGGCACGCTTGTTTTGTCCGACGCCCAAATAGGTGGCGAGGGCCACAAGGTCGACGTCCCCGTGCTAACCGTCGATGCAAGCGGCAAGGCCACGGAGGTAGTGCCGCACCTCAATGTGGCCGAGATTAGGGGGCGCGCGATTATGATCCACGCGGGCGGCGATAATTACTCCGACCAGCAGTGCGCTTGGGTGGTGGCGGTGCGCACCAGACCTGAGTGTGCAGAACAGCTTGATCGTTACCCATGCAACACAATTCATTAGTTCCGAAATTTTTCTGCAGCCATCCTGCCGCATCTGAAAAATGGCGATGTCTTTCTCTCTCTCACCTCGGTCCAACATCCGGTCGGCGACAAATCCGCCGTAGGAGCGGCGTCATGGTCAAGGACGGCGGCGCGTTGGCACGCGCAACTTCGATTGGTCCAAGGGTGGCAACGGGAGTGCCTGCAGATGCGGCTGGTGGCATTCCTCGCTAGGGCCTCACGCGGCGCGGCGGCAATAACGATCGTCTATCGACTCTATGTCGAGAGGTGATTTCCCTCGCCGGCGTTGCAAGGTCATTCTCTAAAGCATCGTCGTACCAAAACTTTCAGTGCCGGCACCGAGACGCGATGCCGGATTGAGAGGCCAGGAGGCTCAATATGAAAAGCAACGAAGTAAACGCAGCCGCCGCAAATGGCAAAGAGGCCGCCTATTTCGGTGTGCCGTGGGAAGATGCCTACGGATACGCACAGGCGATCAAGGTTGGTGACACCATCTATGTCTCCGGCCAGCTCAGCCACGACGAGAAGGGGAAGCTGATCGCGCCTGCTTCTCTCGACGAATCCGGCAAGCCGGCCGAGTTCTCGATGATGGAACAGCAGTTGCGGGCGACCTACGCCAATGCCGTCAAGCTGTTGGCGAGCTTCGGGGCAACGCTGGACAACGTGGTCGAGGAGACGCTCTATGTCCTCGATGTCGTCGCCGCATTCGCCGCCGCGGGCAAGGTGCGCAAGGAAGCCTACGGCACGGCGCGCCCTCAGTGCGCCAGCAACCTGATCGGTGTGACGAGACTGGCCTTTCCTGAACAGCTCATCGAAATCGCCTTCAAGGCTGTGCTGTCGGCAGCAAAAGCGAAGCCGCGGTGATAAATCCCCGATGTCTAACGAAATCATGACACAAGGACCTGGCACTGCGAGGGCAACGCCCGACATCCTGATCGAGCCGAAGTATTGCGCCTTGGTGCTGGTCGATCAGCAAGCCGGACTTGCTTTCGGCGTGGGATCGATCGATCGCCAAATGCTTCTGAACAACGTGATCGCTCTAGCGCGCACTGCCACCGTTTTCCGCATGCCGATCGTGGCATCCACGTCCGCCACCAAGGTCTACAGCGGTCCCCTGATGCCCGCGATTCAGGCCGCGATTCCCGAAGTGGTCGCGATCGACCGCCGCAACATGAACGTGTGGGAGGACGACGCTGCGCGCGGCGCGATCGTCGCGACTGGACGGCGGAAGCTGATCTTTTCGGGGCTGTTGACGGAAGCGTGCGTGACTTTTCCGGTGCTCTCCGCTCGCGCGGCGGGGTATGAGGTACACGTCGTCGGCGACGCTTGCGGCGGGCTCACTCCAGTCAGTCACGATCTGGCGATGCGACGGATGGAAGCGGCGGGGCGAAGCCGACGTCGTGGATCCAGGTCCTTCTGGAGCTCCAGCGCGACTGGACCCGGCATGAGACCTATGACGGGGCGCGAGCTATCGTGGAGGCTCACGGCGGCGGATACGGCATCGGCCTGGCCTATGCACGGGATATGGATCAAGCCCGCGTAAGAAACCCGCCGATTATCCATCGGAGTTGTTCCTGCGCCTTGAGCGCTGGCGCATGGGGCTGGGTTCCTGGCGTGGGAAATCGTACTGCGAATATTTCATCCTGAAAGCCATTTGAAAGGAACTCTGCGATGACCGATGTCAATGCTAATGCCACCGACAGTAGTGTAGGTTCGCGGCTCCTGCTTTCATTGTTCATTGTGGTGTTGCTGTCGTTCGGTGCGTACGCCACTTTCGTCTCCGCTCCCGCGACACGGGCCAATGCGAAAATCCAACTCGATCGCGAGATTGCAGCTGAAAATCTCGCATTCTGTGAAAAGTTCGGAATACGCGCTGACACCAGCGACTTTGGTGTGTGCAGCCAACAGCTCGCGATTGTTCGACTAAAACAAGCCGACCGGGACCGTGCCGCAGCTGCAGGACTTCCCTGGCTGTGAGCTTTCAGGAGGTTGTTCATTCGGCCCCGACCGAGGAAGCTGAGGTTGCTGACACGGCCAGCCATATTCGGACGGCGCGATCGAATTTCACAAGCTGAAACTTGAAAAATTTTGCGCGCTGGTCGGCTGCGACAATCACTTGAACCTCGGGAATGCCACTCCTGTGCCGAGTTGCGGCGCGCCGCTTTCCGCGCCCAAGATGGGACCAAACGTGCATTAGCCAACCCAAGGTCCTTCAGGTTAAGAGCCGTGTTGTTCCAAGGTGTTTCGGCCAGTTGCCCGGCATTCCAAATTTTTAGTCAGCGGCGGCAGACGTCGAGACGCATGATTAGGGGTTCACGATGATCCGCAGCAAAAGGAGTTGAGGCCGAAACGGACGACGGCGCAGCAGGGGCCGACTCGGGTGGCGGCGCGGATAAACCTCGACGCATGCTCAGCGAAAAACAAGTGTTGGCGATCGTCCCAGTGTCGAGGACCACGCTTTTCCGAATGCAAAAGGCAGGCCGGTTTCCGAGATTGACCAACATCTCTCCGAACCGGCGCGTCTGGTTCGAGAGCGATATCATCGGGTGGCAGAACGAAATCGATGGCCGCGGCCGCGGCCGCCTCAACCATCTCCGCCGGTCGAAATCCTGAGGGGGCCGCAGCGCGTCGGCCGGCGCGAGCCCCGGCTGGGGAAGCGCGGCTCGCCTGTGCGTTATTCCGGACCGGCCGCCACCGGACACCGGCCGAGGCCTCGAACGCACCAGCGGCCAAGCAGCGCGTTTCATCGTGTTTCAAAATTGATCCAGATCAGTCGATTTCGCATCTATCTGCGAGCGTACCATGCGCTCAAAGGGACGGGACATGCTACCTGCACAATCCAAAGCATTGGCGGGATCGCGCGGAAGCGACTCGGGCCAAGATCGACTAGTTTTGGAACTGGGAGGAAAAGCAGCGGATGCTGCGGATCGCAGAAGAGTATGACCGACTGGCTGGCCGCGCCGAAGAATGGGCGCGCTCCGCTGAATTATCGGGACGTCCTGCAAACGAGTAAGGCCGCAGTTGGCGGCTGGTTGCGCAATGTTGCTGAACATCCATTCAAAAAAGTTCCGACACAGTTCCCGAAACTCCACGGCCAGCCGTTCGTTTCTTATCAATTGTAACTAACGAGAGGAGACGAACCATGAGAAAGCTTTCTTATGTTCTCGCCGCGTTAGCAACCATCGCTGTTGCGGCCCCTACAGTCGCAAGCGCTCAGGGATTTAGTGTTCGGATCGGCAGCGACCGAGACTACTATCGCGACCGTGATTATTACGGACCCCGGGGCATGACCGTGGTTGGCATCGCGGATGGTATCGTCGCTATGACGACCGTGACGTAATCATCAGGCGTCACCATTATTGGGACGACTAACGGAAAATGGCCCCTAGCGCGGGGGCAATTTTTTCGTCTGTTGATAGGTGCGATAATGAAACCGAAGCAGTCCGATGTATTTAGGGATAACGCGCAGAACTGCGCCGAGATGGCGGAGCGGGCGAAAGATAAAGCGGCATATAAGCGCTTTAAACGCATGGAAGAGGCTTGGCTGGCGTTAGCCAAGGAGCAAGAATGGTTAGATGGCGAGATACAACCAAACAGGTCCGTGCTAACCGAAGTCCTTGACGGAAAAACGTGACGGGAGAGCTGTCTCCCTGCCGCGCTAACGCACCAGCGGGCAAATGGCGCGTTTCGGCGTGTTTCAAAAGAAAAAGCCCGGCCAGCGATGTACTGACCGGGCGCTGCTAAATGGGCGGGTCACCGCCCATTTCCGCTGATCAAGCCGCGAGCCGCAGCTCGTCGTAATCAACGGCCTTCATTGCAGGCTCGCTTGATGCGCCGCAGCTCGGCCGCGATGCCATCAAGCACCGCGCGCTTCTGTTGCATGCGCTTCGACTGGTTATAGATGCCGGTGACCCGGCTGATCTTCTCGCCGTCATCCTTGGTCACGGCATGATCGAGGCACTTCGCGATAGCGGCGTCCGAGAGCGCGGATGCTCCTTGTCGAGCGGCGGCAGGTTGGCGCAAGGGCTCGCGGTCACATATTCGCGGCCCGCCTCAGCGGCCCAATTGAACAGGCCCGAGGCCGCGCGGCGCATGTGGCGGGCATTGGCGACCAACGCCTTGCTGCCGGGATACGATATCATCCGAGAGTGTGGCGATATCGCGCTTGGTGACCGTGCTCGCGGCCATCTTGCCGAGGCGCGGGCTGATAAACCGCCGCAGATCGCTCTCGACGTTGCTCCATGTTTCGATGCGGGGCCGCATCTCGCCATCGGCCTTGAGGACCGGCGCCTTCATCCATGCGACCCGCTCAGCGATGATCTCATCGACCGTCTTGCCTTGCGCGACCTTGTCGGCCTGTTTCTGCGAGAGCAGCGCGACAAGCTCGGCTGGGTCCATCGCCTTCATTGAGCCCATAAAGCCTGCCGCACGGGCATTTGTGGACTTCCTTCTCAGGGAGCTCCGTACCGCTTAGGACGGCTCCGGCATCGCCGCGACAGCACGGTATTCCCCGCAGCTATTGATACAATACCCCCGGCGAAATCTAAGGCTATCAAAACACGCACCCACAACCGTCCGCCCTCGCTGGAGGTTCTCCACTCGTTTCGGTGCCGTGTGCGGCCCGCACCCGACATGATGGAAGGCTCCATGGCTAAGGTACTAGTGCTCTACTACTCCTCTTATGACATGTCGAAAAGCCCGCACACGAAATCGCCGCGGGGGCGCGGGAGGCAGGGCGTCCGCCGACGTATAGCGCGTGCCTGAGCTTCTATCTTCGGGCCGCCAAGGCAGCCAACTACAAGCTCGATCAGACCGATCCAGTTCTGCGCATCGACGACCTTGCCGAGTACGACGCGATCGTCGTGGGCACAGGCGTGCTTTGCCGGCGTTCCGCGGAGCGGTCGGGTCCTCCGTCGGGGCGATTGTCATTGCTCGGCCAGGCAGCACGATCACCAGCGTGTGCAGCGTCAGACGTGTGAGGGTTTCGCCGTCCAGGAGGATGACGCCGACGCCTCGAACACAGTAGTGGATCGTGGAGGCGCGTTGGTGCGGGCGACCGCCAAGTGCGGGCTGCCGGTCAAATCGTTTTTGTAACAGCTTCGCAACGGGCGCTCGGCTTCGTCGATATTTTCAAGGCGCTCGGAAAGTGAAACTAACCGGCCCGGGCGGCCCGCGCGTTAGTCGGGGCTGTTCATCGTTAGAGCAACATAGCCAGGACCACGCACGCCGCGGCAATGCACATCGCCAGTACGAATATCACTATGACCATATCGCCGAGCATATCGCCTCGTTCGGGTTGGCAGCCGAACCGTGCAATGCTACCGCAGTGGGAGCTGCTGATCGCCCTGCGCTCGCGATCAGCCCATGCTCCCCCGCATGAAGCACCTGACGCCAACGAACGCGCCGTTCAGAAAGTAGGGCCAGACCATCGTGCGACCAACGCGGTTCGGTCCATCCACGACAGCGTCGTTTGGAACATCAACCCACCGCCATCAATGCGTACGCGATAGTGACCATCCTTGGTTTGCCAGTCGGCGTCATCAATGCTCCTCGCTCGCTGCCGTCGCTGCAGGGCCGCTAGCCGCTGTGCAAACTCTCATACCAACTGTTCAACTCAGGGCGCTGATAATCGTGGGGGCGTGACCGATTGTAGAAATCGGCATGACAGTGAATACAACTAACGCTGCATGCCAGATCCGATTGTTCATCTCACATCCAATCCCGGATTTTCTGTGCGCAGTCAGGAAATTCATTCATCCGCATCAACATGCGAAACTGTCTCAGCTCGCCGCTGGTAGTCGTCGGCAAGGGCCTTAAGCCGAGCCGCGATCGCTGAGTCGGTCATGGTTTTGGCGGCGCGGCGCAAAGTCTGTGCTGTCTCTAAATATTTCTTGCCTCGTGGTGAGATCTGGACTGTCATAAAGCCCTCGCGCGGTTTTCGGGCGAATGGTCGAAGGCGGTTTGAAGCCAGCTCACCCAATTGCGGTCGCTTTCCCTGCGAGTTCTGAAGCGATCGACGCACTTCTTGGAACAAAGCGGGGTTCGCCACGAGTAGTGCCGGACGAGACCAAACTTGCCATCACAAACGGCGCATCGCGCAGCACTTCCAGATCTAAGATTATCGGAGCAGTGGGGCATCGTAGTCTCCTCTATCGTCGCTGTTCGTCGATCGTCGTTTTCTACCGTCGCACTGCATGGACCTGTGGCTTTTCCTACGCGTGCAGCCTAGGACGATCGCGGTCAGCCGCTCAATTGATCGTAGGTAATGTGCGGGCCATCCAAAGGGGCCGGGAAATGCTACGAAGGTATAGCGAGCGCGCCCCTAAAGCCAACCACTTGCGCAGCGGGCCGTTCGCGACCGAATTGGCCAGCGGCAAAGTCCGGGCGCGGTCCGCTATGCTGCCGAACGCGGAAGTTCATGGCTTTGGAGCTACGTTAGAGATCGCCTTCACGCTCACGCTGCAACCGGAGTATCCTACCGCGACGCAACAGGAGCGAACACGAACTGAGAGCTCGCGACCGTGTCAGAAAACTCGCGACCGTCAGCGCACGTCGGCACTGGCACTGCACCTCGATTGCAGCCGCGTGTACATTGGCAAGCTCGAAGCTGAAGGCGTGATCCAGTGGCGGAGTGCGAGCGTCCCGCTCGACCAGAGCCGCGTTACGCACCCTCGATACTTACGACCCGAGCGGCTGCAATTGTCGCGCACGCGAGCCGACGCTGATCATGTCAAGGTCAAGACTGAGATGCGGCAGTTGCTCCTGCTGGAGAAGAAGCGCGAACTGGTGCGCCGGACCAATGTCGATGCACTGATCGACGAGGTCGCTGGCACCGTGCTGATGCATCTGAGCGCGCGTTGCAGTCGCGACATGTTGGGAAGGCGCAACATCGATGCGGTGGTGACGCAGATCAGGCGCGAGATCAGTGAGGCGCGCAGCCAGGCGGCCGACGCACCCAACGAGCCGCTGCTGGATGAGCAATGACTGCGTGATTGTTTTGACGGCCCGGCGGCTTGGTCAAATCTTTCGGCTTTGCTCGCTCTTGCTGTGCGAGCGCGGCGTGCGATCTGGCGCGGAATTGCTACGGACGTGACGGCACAAAAAGAAAGGCCGCCTGCGTTGCCACAAGCGGCCCAAGTCTAGGGAGGAAACGCCCAAGGAGGGCAGCGGTAGCGAGTCGGGGGAGCTGAGGGTTGCTACCGGATGACCTATCTAAGATGATCGCGATCAGCGGCTCAATTGAACGTAGGTAAACGTGAGGCATCTAAAGGGGCTCGGATACGATACGAAGGTTTAGTGACGCGCGACTTGGGACCTTGGCGAGGGACGATTCCGCACGGTTGGTGCGATCCGCGACTTGCAATCAAGGATGCGGATCTCGATGCACTGAAGAAGATATGATGACGATGCCAACGTGGACGTGGCGAAGGGGCTAAAGATGCTGAGGACGCGGGTTTTCGTATGGTGACCGTGACAAATGCGCCTCCAGCCCCCGGCGGGAAGATGCCGCTCGAGAACGCCAACCTCGACAAGTATTTCGAGCGGCAGTTCAGTACCGAGGCACGCGCCTACAAGCCGGCACGGGTCGTCCTTCACATTGGTTGCCCAGGAGTTCGACGTGCCCCCGCAAGACTGCTGTCTGGCGGCGACATATGTTTGGGACCGATCGGCGCGGAGCGCGGGCATGGCGAGCGGCCTTCCCACGCGGCCGGGCCAGGCCATCCCGCCCATCGAAGGCCTAGCGCAACCGATCCGGGTAGGCCCCGATCTGCCCGCTCTCGCACGGAAAATGATTGACTCGTTTCAGCCCGCCCCCACAGGGGCGCCTGAGACATAGCACTGCATCAAAAAAACCGCGCACGACGCTGGCGGAATGCGCTTGATTGCAGCTGCGAACGGATTGCTGGGCTTGTAGGGACGACCAACAACTCACGAAGCTACCGCGTCGCACTAATTTGACGTCTCGTTCGTCGAGGAATCACTCGTTCGTGAAACCCACGACTGGGCAGTTCACCAGATGTCCGATCGTTTTAACCGGACCTCCGACAGGGCTTACCAACAAGCCAGCTTCGCTCTTTGCTGCAATGTCGTTACCGTCAGTAATCAGCTTCCGTTGATTGCTCTCAACAGCCTCTTTGGTCCACTCGGCCAGCTGAACATCCCACATCGGTGAATATCCGGCACTGATCTCCTTGAAATTCGCAAGGATATCGAGTGCAGGGCCTTCGCCACTGAGCGCGCTGTTAAGCCCTTGGCGCTCAGGATCCTTCGGTCCGGTCCTACCATTTACGATTGTGTAGATAATCTCCGTCGCGCCGCTTTGCAGGATGTCGCTTTCGGCGGGCGCAAAGGTAGATGCCTCGAGCGCTGCGGATTCCTCGGAGTTGGCGTCGAAGCTGAGGTACCGCAGATGCTTGCCGTCCGCAAATCCGAAGCGCAGCTTCAAGTCGACGGTGCCCTTGTCAGGGCAGATGTTTGCCACCGAGTCGGTCACAAGCGAGTAATCGGGATTGCCGCCGCAGAACGAGATTTTCTCTGGTCCGACGTTGAAGGCGATCATGGGGGCGTTAAAAACAATGTCATTACGGTTTGCCCCCCGGACCAGCGGACTGTAGTGCGCATCCCCAACAGACCCGGCCCGCGCCAACCTAGGCGGGAAGAAGTTTGGCGTCTCTCCGGCCGTCAACGTTTGAACTGGTGAGAAATCAACCCTCCCCGATTTGAAGGTGAAGTTATTGGACGCATCCATTTCCGCAACCCGCGTGCTCGCGAGATCTTTTGCTTGACTGAGGCTCGGCGCCCATGTGAGGCCCATTTTCTTGGAAGTGGCGAAATCGCTTACGTCGGTGAGAACGAACCAGACTGTCTCTCCGGAGGAAAGGCGACCGCGATGAAGCGGCAATCTTACCACTTCTCTTGCAAGATCGACTTGGCCCGAGGTGAGAAACAGCTTCGTGATTCTCCTTTCGGTCGATTCATCCGCCGCCGAACTCCCCTCACTTGCGAGAAAAGACACAAGAAGAACCATCATCGGTCCGTAAACGCATTTACCAAGAGGTTTGCTGAATTTCATAATCGCTCCGATCACTGGCTTTCATAGCCGGCCTTGGCCGGACGACCATTTTTTGGCGCACCTACTTCTTCAGTCCGGGATAACCGGAGACATAGATCCAATCCGTCGCCTTGGCTGGAATGTGGCAGCCCAGACAATCAGCACGAAAATCCTTCGAGGTGGTCTTGACCTTATTGTCAGCATCAAACCAGGACCAGCCCCAGCCGTTACCCCACAGCTTGTTGTCAGGGTGGCTGTTCTTGCTGTCCTTCACCATCATGAACCAACCCTTGAGACGATCTACATGACTGACCGTGCCCGTGGTCATTACTGCAGTCGCTGTGCTCTGGACCTCTTTTACTAAGACCGATCCATCAGGGAACTGACCCGTGGCGCGATAAGCCTCCGCAGCTCCCGGTGAGGCGTAGACGGTGTGCATCTCTTTCGCACCCTTCTCATCGCCTGCCACAGACCAACTTCCCAGGTATTCATAGTTGATGCGGTAATTGTCCGGTATGTGCATGTTGCCGGCCGCATCGACGAGCTGGGCCTGCGCAGAGCCGGCCTGAGCCTGCGCAGAGCCGGCCTGAGCCTGCGCAGAGCCGGCCTGACTGCCCGCCGGCAGCGAGACCAGGCATCCAATGCCCGTTGCGATTATGGACGCCGACAAAGCCGCCATCGTTGGCTTGAGAATCTTCATCGCAGGCTCCTACTTTTTTATAGTCTTGTTTTCGGCGGGCGGCACCGGCACCTGGTCGAGTAACGCGTAGAACTGCGTCCATACGTCATCGCGTTTAGCACTAGCGATATGACAATACGCGCATTCCTCCAGTGGCCTGACCTTGGCGGTGGCGGCCTTCGGCTCGAAGTGGTTGAAGTTGTAGTAACCCCAGCCATTTGTCTCGGGGTACCGTTTGGTGTCTTTGACGGTTACATCGGCGCCGTTAAAGGGCCCCGGAAAGAACCCGCGCCCAGAGGGCTCTTGCCTCGAGCCGTCCGCACGATCGGCGGGCAGCATAAGTTGTAGCTCCTTTACGAAGATGGTTCCTTCGGGGAAGACGCCCGTCTTCTTATAGATTTCATAGGAACCCGGCTCGATGTATACGTTATGGAACTCTGGGAAGTTTGCTTTCCCATTGTTCAATATGTTTGGCGTCAGGGGCGAGCCGACATAAACCCATTCATGGAAGTTTTTCGGTAGCACGAGAGCACCATCACTCGTGTATTCCGGAAGATAGCGCCCAGTCGCATGCCAGTCGTCCGGTGGAGGAAGCTTTGGTTGTTGCGCGAATACCGCCGTTGTGATCGCGCCGACAGCAAGAACGCTGGAAAGCAATAGTGCCACGGTGTGCTTCATGATTTTTCTCCAGTCAAACCGCGATTCGCTCGCGTCGGCGATGAGAGTGACTTCCTCCGCCCAGCAAGGCGAAATTTAACCCAAGGCCCTGCGTCGCGAAAATCGAATGTGGTCATCGAATCGATGCACGTTGGGAATGCGGATCGCGGGCAGTTTATCGTTCGAGACACGATACTCCCTTGGCCAACTCACCTTGCTGCCTCGTAAGGCGGTGGCAATCGTGAATGTTGCAGCTCGATGAGGCGATCTCTGCGCTTAACGTCGAGAGCGTGTAGCTAGTCCAGCACTCACTAGCAGTCTGCTGAAAAACCTCGCCGTAGCGAGAATTTGCTGATTCACTTTTTTATCATGAATTGGTGGAGGCTCGTATGCGGGGCACATTTGTGGATCAGGGCCGGCTGTTGTCGTACATCTCGCCGAGACGTTGGTGCCGCCGAACCGTCCGCCGAGAAGAGTCGAACGCTTGTCCGTGATGTGCTGGCGAGCTGAACCGTAACTTTGATACGCTCTATTCGACCGAAGGATGCCCCTCGATCTCTCCGGAGCAATTGCTGTGCAGGCGTTCTACGGCATGCGGTCGAAAGACAGCTGATCTAGCAATTGGACTGCAATCGCTTGTACTGCTGGTTCGTGGGGCTGTCGCCGGACGATCCGGTCTGGGACCCGCCCCGCTTCACGAAGAACCGTGAGCGGCCGCAGAAACACAACGTGTTTACGAAGCTCATAAACAAGAACCATCCTCGGATCGTGTCGCTATTGTCGGACGAGCATTTTGGACAGGACGTTGATTGAAGCCTGGGCTTCACGGAAGAGCTTCCGCCCCAAGGACGGCAGCGATGACAGCGACGGCGCGAGCTTTCATGGCCAGGAGTGCAAGAACGACACGCATGCGCGGACTAGTAATCCCGACGGTCGCCCTCGCGAAGCCCGCCGGGGTGGGAGGCAAAGCTCTCCCACATCGGCCACGCCACCATGAAGAACCGGCATACTCACTCTCGCCAACGGCACCGCCGAGCGTCGTGCCTCGGAACGGATGCTGAAAATCAAGGCCAAGGTCACCGTATCACTGCCGGTGAGGACAAAGCCTATCATACGGCCTATCATGTGGCCAATCTTCGCGCCTTCACCGTCGCGCCGTACGTGACGCAGAACAACGGCATCACCAAAACTGGCAAGAGCCGCTGGAGCGCCGTCGACGGGCGGACCACGCGCCACCAAGGCTATGGCACGCCGCAATCACGCCGGGCGATGATCGAATGCATCTTCGATTGGGGCAAGCAGCATGGCACAATGCGCAAAACAAAACATGGCGTCATCTGTCGCGCCACAAGCGCAGCCCCGCATGTGCTTGCGACCGAACGCAAGGCACAAGGTAGCGGACTGCATTCTTGTCATGGAGGTGGCTGGATCGCGCTACTTGCCTTTGCAAGTTCACACCAGAGATCGCATTTAGCCGACGCGCATGGCAATAATCAGGGGGCATACAAACAATAACTTGTGCGAGACGAGAGGGCCTGAAAGATAATGAGCCATGGACAACCGGGGCTTCAGCTTTAGGACCTGGCAAAGATGGCAGATCACGTTATAGGGGCGGAATTGCTGGCGAGACCTCAAACTCGCGCTCGTGCTGGCGAAGCATGTCCGTGCTTGAGCGCGATGTCGGGGCAAGGAGCGCCAGCCATGCACTTGCCCGCAAGGGTCGCGTCCAGGCCGGGCGACACGAAGGGCGCGCACCAAGCCTACGAGCGTCACTTCCGCAGGGCTCTCGATCGCTTGCACGATGAGCGGCGCTACCGTGTTTTCACGGATGTCGAGCGCATTTCTGGCCGCTTCCCGGTCGCCAAGTGGCGCCGGCCCGACGGGATGACCACCGAGATCACGGTCTGGTGCTCCAATGACTATCTCGGCATGGGGCAGCGCCCAGAGGTCGTGGCCGCGATGATCGAGACTGCCCGGTGCTGCGGCGTCGGCGCGGGCGGCACGCGCAACATCGCGGGAAATAACTCGGCACTGGTGGACCTTGAGCGCGAGCTCGCCGACTTGCACGGCAAGGAGGCGAGCCTCGTCTTCACCTCGGGCTACATCTCGAACCAGGCCGGCATCTCGACGATCGCCAAGCTGATCCCGGACTGCTTGATCCTTTCCGACGCCTTCAACCACAACTCGATAATCGAAGGCATCCGTCAATCGGGCTGCGAGAAGCGGATCTTCCGCCACAACGATCACGGCCATCTTGAGGCGTTGCTACAGGAGGCGGGCGACCGCCCTAAGCTCATCGTGTTCGAGTCCGTCTACTCCATGGACGGCGACGTGGCACCTATCGGCAGGATCTGTGACCTTGCGGATCAGTACGGCGCGATGACTTACCTCGACGAGGTCCACGCGGTCGGCCTTTACGGCCCCCGCGGCGGCGGGATCAGCGAGCGCGACGGGGTGATGCACCGCGTAGATGTAATCGAGGGCACCCTCGCCAAAGGCTTCGGCTGCATCGGGGGCTACATCGCGGCCTCGCCGACAATCTGCGATGCGGTACGCAGCTTCGCCTCGGGCTTCATCTTCACCACAGCCCTGCCGCCTGCGGTTGCCGCCGCTGCCCTCACTTCCGTGCGCTACCTCAAGCACTCGAATGCCGAGCGCGAGGCACATCAGCGACAGGCGGCTGCAACAAAGGCCGCGCTCAAGGCCGCCGGTCTGCCGGTGCTCGCCACCGACACTCACATCGTGCCGGTGATGGTCGGTGATGCAGAGCGGTGCAAGGCGGCTGCCGATCACCTGCTTGAGCACCACGCCATCTACATCCAGCCGATCAACTACCCTACTGTCCCACGCGGCACCGAGCGTTTGCGCATCACGCCCTCGCCGCTCCACGGAGCGGCACACATAGCCAAGCTAACGGCAGCGCTCGTCGAGACCTGGGATACCCTGGCTTTGGATTGAGCCGTGTCCCTGGGCGAGTTGGGTTCTCGACAGCGGGTGCTCGGCCACACGCGAACAGGGCGCTCCGATGGTTCGGCCAAGAGGCGAGCCTGGGCCGAGCCACCGAAGTTCCGCCATCGACGGGGTCGGAGTCATCGGCCCAAACGTGGCGTCACGTCTGGCACCCGTGCCGCTAAGTCGGATCTCTCACGCGATGTGATGCCAACCTGGGCTCGCGCCGCCGCGAGCGAGAAGCAAGCAGGGGAGCGTTCTAAAAACGCGAACGGCGCGGGGCATAGCTGACTGAAAGCGAAGATGAGCCACACACAATCCTGCCATCTCCAAGTCGCGGACCTCTGGGTCGTGCGCGGTGGGCGCACCGTACTCCGTGGCGTATCGTTACGGCTGGACGCCGGACAGCTCGGCGAAGTAACGGGCTCAAATGGCGTGGGCAAATCAACCCTGCTGCGTGTGATCGCCGGCTTCTTACCTCCGGCGTCCGGCTGCGCGTCATTGAACGAGTGGGGGGCCAAGGATCTGGCGCCTCTCGCAGAGCGCGTCCACTACGTGGGTCACCTCGACGGGTTGAAGTCCGCGCTGACCGCTCGCGAAAACATCCAATTCGGTCTGACCCTTTCTGGGCAGGCCCGGCTGCCCCCTCGGGAGGCGCTCGACCGCGTCGAGCTCGCGCACGTTGTCGACCTGCCGGTCGGCTATCTTTCGGCAGGTCAGCGCCGCCGCGTCGCGTTGGCCCGACTCCTGGCCGCTGACCGCCCTCTATGGCTGCTCGATGAGCCATTGACCGCACTAGACCGAGCCGCACGTGTCATGCTGATGGGTATTGTGGCCAATCATCTCGGACGCGGCGGCTTAGTGCTTGCCGCGACCCACGAACCACTCGGTCTGCCAGGGGCCCTCGAACTGAGGCTTGAGGCGCAATGAGAGCAGTGCCGCGGCGCCCTGCCCGCCTGCTTCGCTTCCATACGCCCCGGAGCGAGAAACAAGGCCTGGCCGATCCTTTTCCTCAAGGGAGACGGTCACACCGCTATGGCGGCGGCGGATGGAGGCCATGACAGATACTCTTCTAGCCGTTTTTTACCGCGATCTCGTGCTATCGCGCCGCATCGGCGGCGGAGGGTCTCTCGCGATAATCTTCTTCCTCGGTCTCGTCACGATCGTGCCCTTCGCGATCGGACCCGACTTGAACCTGCTATCGCGAATCGGTCCGGCCATCCTGTGGCTCGGAGCATTCCTGGCGACTCTGCTAGGCCTTGACCGGTTGTTCCAAGCCGACCACGAGGATGGTTCGCTAGACCAGATGCTTCTGTCACCGGCACCTCTAGAACTCGTTGTCCTGGTAAAGTGCCTAGCTCACTGGTGCGCCACAGGGCTGCCGCTGGTGATCCTCTCTCCTCTGTTCGGCCTGATGTTGGCCCTGGATGGCCCGGCGCTCGGGGGAGTGACCGTGAGCCTGCTAGTAGGCACACCAGCTCTAACTTTTCTGGGCGCGATCGGGGCAGCTCTTACCGTCACGTTGCGACGCGGCGGCCTTCTGCTCTCGATTCTTGTCGTACCGCTGGCGGTGCCAGTGATGATCTTTAGCGTCTCGGCGGCCTCGGCGGCGGCGAGTGGGACGGTGTCATTCCTAACGCCCTTTCTGATCCTCTGCGCGCTTAGTCTCGCGTCCTTTGCGCTCGCGCCGATCGCTGCAGCCGCCGCGCTTCGCGGGGCGGCGGAATAAAGGAAGCAAGCGGTGGAAATAAGTTCGTTCCGAAGCGGATCACGTCAGTGAAACGGCTCCAATCTGTGGCGCGGTATGACTAACGCCGCCGTTCGAGTCGACGCTTGAAGGGAAGAGGTGAAATGCCTCGGCACGTGCATATCGCAAGATAAAACGATCCGACTAATCCCAAAATCACTCTGAAGGAATATCGGCGTTCAATACCAACGCGAGCCGGTCGCACTCGGCTTGGCTCAGCGGATCAGGCGGCGGGAACCGCCTGCGGCGGCGCAGTCCGAGAAGAAGCGGGATCGCGCCTGCCACAAACAGGAGGGCCGGCGTGCCCCAGAGTAGGGCGGTTTCCGAGTCGAATGGCGGTTTCAACAGGATGAAATTTCCATAGCGCCGCACCAGGAAATCGCGCACCTGCGCGTCGCTGTCGCCCGCCTTCAGACGTTCGCGAACCAGTAGCCGGAGATCCCGCGCAAGCTCAGCGCTCGAATCGTCGATCGACTGGTTCTGACAGACAAGACAGCGCAGCCCAACGGAAATTCCCCGCGCGCGCGCTTCGAGCTTTGAATCGGCGAGGACCTCGTCGGGCTGGACCGCGCTCGCCAGACCGGGCGCGAGCCCCGCGAACACGACCAAAAGAATGAGAAAGCGACGGAGCGCGGTCATTCTGCGGGCTGCGGCGCTACAGGATCGCCAGAGAGGCGGCCGCGAATGGCACGACGCGCAAAGCCGATCCTGAGACGCCGATCGGACAACGACACAATTCCTCCGATCGCCATCACGATCGCGCCAATCCAGATTAACGTAACGAGCGGCTTCCAGAACATGCGGGCATCGATCGAACCATCCGGGTGCTGGTCCCCGAGCGAGATATAGACCTGCCCAAAACCTAGGGTCACGATGCCCGCTTCCATTATCGTAGTCTGGCGCACCGGAAACGTGCGCTTGGCCGGTTCAATCGTCGTTACCGTCGACCCACCCTGGCTGATAATCGCACGGACCCCTATTTCGGAATAGTTGGGGCCCTGTCGCTCCTCAAGCTTGACTATGGTGGCTTGATAGAGTCCGAGATCGACCGTCTGCCCCGGCTTGACCGCCGCAATCTGTTCCACGCCCCAACCGGTTGCGGCGAGCCCCAACAGTGTCACGCCGAGCCCCGCGTGGGCGATAGCCGTGCCCCAAGCCGAACGCGGAAGCCCAGTCGCGCGGGCCAAAGTCACCCGCCAGGCCTGCCCTTTGGCCCAGATCCGCGACACTAGTTCGCTGGACGATCCAAGGATCAGATAGACCGCCAAGCCCACACCTATCGGAGCGAGGATCGGGCCGCCACGCAGGGCCGCCACCAGAACTAGTGAAAGGGCCACGCCCGCCGCCGCCGCAACCATCACCCGTTGCGCTGCGCCGAGAAAGTCGCCGCGCTTCCAAGAAAGCGACTGGCCGATCGGCATTAATAGCAGGATGGGAAGGACCAACGGGGCGAAGGTCAGATTGAAAAAAGGCGCACCGACCGAAATCTTGTCGCCGGTCAAGGTCTCAAGTACCAGAGGGTAAAGGGTACCGGTGAGGACGATACCGCAACAGATGGTCAGCATCAGGTTGTTGATCACGAGCGCGCCTTCCCGAGACACAGGCGCGAACAGGCCGCCGGGTCGCAAGGCCGGAGCGCGCCAAACGAAGAGAACGAGCGACCCGCCGATAAAGAGGATAAGGATCGCCAGGATGAAGAGGCCGCGTGATGGGTCGCTGGCGAAGGAGTGCACCGAGGTAAGCACGCCCGAGCGGACCAGGAACGTGCCGAGCAGCGAAAGCGAGAAGGTGAGAATCGCGAGGAAGATGGTCCAGATCTTGAGCGCGTCTCGCTTTTCCATGACGGCCGCAGAATGCAGCAGCGCCGTGCCCGCGAGCCAGGGCATCAACGAGGCATTCTCCACCGGATCCCAGAACCAGAATCCACCCCAGCCCAGGGTGTAATAGGCCCAGTAAGAACCCATCGCGATGCCGAGCGTCAGGAAACTCCAGGCGATCAGCGCCCATGGTCTAATGTATCGGGCCCAGGCGGCATCGACGCGGCCGCTAATCAGCGCCGCCGCCGCGAAGGAGAACACAATCGAGAAGCCGACATAGCCGAGATAGAGCAGCGGCGGATGTATCGCGAGGCCAGGGTCCTGAAGCAACGGATTGAGGTCTTGCCCCTCGAAGGGTGCGGGAAATCGGCGCGCGAAGGGGTCGGATGTGAGCAGAATGAACAGTAGGAAGGCAAACGCAATCCAACCCTGGACCGCCAGCGTATTGGCCCGCAGTTCATCTGCCATGCCGCGGCTAAAGCTCGCCACCGCGGCTCCGAAGATCGCCAGGATTAAGACCCAGAGCAGCATAGATCCTTCATGATTGCCCCAGACGCCCGCGATCTTGTAGACGAGCGGCTTGGTGGTATGCGAATTCTCAACGACCGTTACGAGACTGAAGTCGGACACCACATGAGCGTAGGTCAGCGCCGCAAAGGCGTAGGCCACCAGCGCAAATTGGGTAATCGCGGAAGGCACCGCCATCGAGGCGAGCCCGAGATCGCCGCGGCGAGTACCCCAGATCGGCAGAACCGACTGCAGCAGTGTGACCGCTAAAGCTAGGGCGAGCGCATAATGTCCCGTTTCGACGATCACCCTGTCACTCCTGGACGCTGATATGAACCATAAACGGCAACTCTATTGTGTCTGCGCGGACTGCTCGCCGTCACGCCAAATACCCTGCCGTTTGAGCCTGTCGGCCACGTCCTTGGGCATGTAGCGCTCGTCATGTTTGGCGAGCACAGTGTCGGCATGGAAGAGGCTTAGACCTTCTACCGTGCCCTCGGCCACGACACCCTGCCCTTCCCGGAAGAGATCGGGTAGCAATCCTGTGTAGATGACCTTGATGTGCTTCTTAAGGTCGGTCACCGCGAACGTGACGGTCGACGGGCCCTCATGTATCAGTGAGCCCTGCTCCACCAGCCCGCCGATCCGCAGCCGCGTTCCCAACGGCGGCGCTTTCTCGGCCATTTCGGTCGGCCCGTAGAAGAAGACGATGCTGTCGCGTAGCGCAAAGAGTACGAGACTCATCGCGATCGCCAAAGTTATGCCAGCCGCGCCGATGAGGAGAAGGCGCCTTTTCTTTCTTGCCAAAATTTGTCCTTTCAGCCCGAGCTGTTTGACGAACCCATCAACGCGTGCCAACGCTTCATGTTGTCCGAATGCCTAACCCGCGCATTTGCCACGGCCTCTTCGACCTTCTCTTGCTTACACGCGACCGCGTAGGCCCTGATCAATTGCAGCCACCCGTCGAGATCGTGATCGTTCTTCGCGGGCTTCCCAGCGAGTCCCTCCACCATCGCACTGGTCACCTCCACCCTCTGCTCTGGAGGCGGCGCCGCAACGCCGGTACTGTCTAAGCCGGACCGCGCGGCCTCCACGCCCGGCTGCGGCGCTCCGGCAATAACAGCCAAATGCGGATGCACAGCATCCATCCACGGCGCGTCGGATAGCGAATCCGCTCGTAGCGCCTGCCAGAGTTGCCTTGCTTTTTCTGTGCTGCCGTCTTGCTCGACCACGAGCGCCTGGAAGCCGTGTCCGTCGTTGAGGTCGGCCGCGTGATGCGCCCCGATCTTGGGGATTATAGCCGTGGGGTTGAACTCTGCACCCGTCCGGCGTGATGCTGGCATGTCAAGTTGGTTAGGCGCGCCCACCCTAAGATAAACCGCCAGAGCGATAAACGGCAGCACCACAACAACCGTCAGAAGGGCGCAGATGCGCCTCGGTCGCACCGATGCATGCGGCCGATCCTTCCGCACGGAGTCGACGGAGGCGAGCAGCCGGCGCGCAATTTCGGCTCGCGCCGCCGCGGCATCCTCAGCCGCGACTAAGCCTCGGCGGACATCATCATCCGTTTCAACCAATAGGCTTCGATAGAAAGCGATGTCAGAAGCGCGCGGGTTACGCTCTTCCTGCCGCGCCGAGAGCGGCCGGAGCAGCGCCAGCGAGACCGCGGCCGTCATCATTGCGAAGGCAAGCCAAAGCATGTCTCAAGGTCCTCTACCGCCGACTTCCGCGAACGCGTGACCTTGCAAAAGATGGTACGCTCGCCATTCTCTACGACCAAAATGCTCCTGTAGTGCAGTTCCTTCGAGCCGATCGATCGCCTGCCTGTGGCGCAGGCCAGTGACGCCGCGCGTACGGACAAGATCAGACTTGTTAGACCTGTTGTATATGGATCGAGACTTGGCAAAGTAGCCGTCATGGCCGTTGCGCGCTTGCGATTGCTGCCATCAAAGCGGGACGCGTCGCGTCGGAGATGCCGCCCACCAGCTTGTAGGCGATGGTCCCATTTCCTTTGACTACGTAGGTCTCGGGGACGCCATAGACGCCGAAATCAATACCGGTCCTGCCGGACGGGTCAATGCCGACCTGTGCGAACGGAGTCCCCTTGGCATTGAGATAGCTCCGCGCACTCCCTGGATCGTCCTTGTAGATGATGCCAGTAAGCTTTACCCCATGCTGCCGCAGCGCCGGTTCACGCGACAAGGCCATGAGTGCCTCGTGCTCGTTATGACATTCGACACACCAGGACGCGAACACGTTCACAAGCGTCACATGCCCTGCCTTCAGGTCGGCGCTCGACAGGCCGGGCGGCCCGGGTGTGGCGAGCCCTTCAAGCGGCGCCAACGCGAATTGCGGCACTGGCCTGCCGATCAGGGCCGAAGGCACGAGTGACGGGTTGTCGACGCCAAGCCGCACCGCGAGCAGTGCGGCAATTCCCAGGAAAACCAGACTCGGGACCGCCGCCACAATGCGGACCAAGCGGTGCCGAGTGGCCGCGATATCGGGTGAGAGGAATTTCGAGGGAGGAGTGTCGTTCATGAGCGATTGCCGAGACGGCCTGGTGCAAGGCGGGCCAGCGCATGCAGCTGAAGCCGATAGTCTAAGAGGATTGCCGCGATCGTCCCGATCAGGATCGTGCCCGTCACCAGATAAGCTGCCACGATGAACCCGCCATGCTGAGCCATCGCACCCTCAGGAAACAGTTTCGACCGATTGCAGTCGGGCCCCAGCGGATTCGCCAACGGCCGCCAGCATGATCGCGAGCCGCTGAGCGCGGCGCCGCATGATTTCGTTGCGGATCGCCATAACGTGGAGCGTCGCGAATAGAAGCGTGTATGCAAGCGACATGACGAGCAGTGGCCATAGCATCGGGCCGGCGATCGTCGAGCCTTCAATCCGGAATACAGAGGCTGGCTGGTGGAGGGTATTCCACCAGTCGACCGAAAATTTGACGATAGGAATATTGATGAACCCGACCAGCGTCATGATCGATGCGGCCCGCGCGGCCCTGCTGGTGTCCTCGATTGTCTGCCAGAGTCCGATCAGACCGAGATAGATCAGGAAAAGGACCAGCACGGAAGTAAGCCGGGCGTCCCACACCCAGTACGTGCCCCACATCGGCTTGCCCCAGAGGGAGCCGGTGACGAGGCAAGTAAAAGTGAAGGCGGCACCGAGCGGCCCGGCAGCCTTCTGCGCCGCATTCGCAAGCGGATGGCGCCAAACCAACGAGCCGACCGCCGAGATCGCCATCAGCGTATAGGCCAGCATCGCCACCCAGGCGGCCGGAACGTGAATGTACATGATGCGCACCATCTCGCCCTGCTGGTAGTCGGGTGGTGCCGTGAACGCACCGAAGAGGCCGAGCGCAAAGGCTAACGCCGTCAACCCCCACAGCCACGGCAGCAGCTTCGCGGCAACGTGCAGAAAATTGGTGGGATTGGCGTAGGCGATGAAACTGACCTTCAAGTTCCCGATCTCCTGAAATCGACAGCCTCGGATGTATGGGTCGAGAGCTCTTTCTAGATTGGTTGCAAACGGCTAGTGCCCAATAAAGTCGGTGGCGCGCCTATCGCGTGATACAATGCATCCGTAGCAGCTTCGCCAATTACAATCGGTTATCGTTTCGATGCCGTTGGCGCATCTGAATGGAACACTTTGCCACGTATCAGCGCAGTCGAATGGCCTGACCGGCTTAACCGGTTTTGACGTCTGCGAATCACGGGGGTTGAGCGCGAGAGAGATTAGTGTCGATGCCAGAGATTGAACCGAGCACGACCTCGAAGCTGACCATCCACCTGAAACTTTTGCCCGGATGGACTAGACGTGTTTCGAGCGAAGCAGCGACTTTGCTCCGACGATCTTTCCCTTATCCCCACGATCCGACGCGGGTCGACTTCGTCTTCCAACAGCGACTCGATCATGGCGGTCGGGCTCTAGGAGCTGTTGGGCAACCACATCGACGCGCGCCAGGCTTTCCGGCGATATCCGAAGCCGTCATCCGTCATCCCGTCTTGGATGTGCAGCGTTCGCACGACGGTGTCGTTCGGCATGCAAATTTGGGAACTATGACGTAACTGCGATCGACGATTCTGAACTAAGGTCATCCTATTATCGTCGAGCTCTCGCGATCAACCGATTCGCAGCGCTACCATGAGGCGGTACGTCGGGCTCGACGTCTCGCAAAAGGACGCTTCAGTATGTGGGATCGACTATAGCGGGGGCGGGTAACGTTCGAAAGCAAAGCTAAATCCGAGCCGGGGCATTGACTGAACTGCTTCCCAAGCGTGGCACCAAATGCCGAACGTATCGGGTTTGAGACCGGCGCAATGGCGAGCTGGCTTTCGCACGAACTGCGACGCGTCGACGTTCCAGTTGTCGATGCTCGCCACGCACATGCCGTACTCGCAAATCGCCTGAGAAACAGCGATCAGAATGACGCTAGGGGACTGGCCGAGTTGACGTCGGCTGGTACCGGGAAGTGAAGTCAAGAGCGAAGAGATTCAACGGACCCGTGCTATTCTAGTGGTTCGACCTCGGTCGGTCGGGATCCGAGGAGATATCGAAAACCAAGTTCGCAGCATCATTGGAGAGTACGGCCTGCTGTTCTCGATAGCTTTCGGTTTCCAGTTTCGGAAACAGATTATCGAGTTACAAATAACGATCATCAGCTGCATTCGGTAGTTAATCCCGTTCTTCTGGTCCACGACCAAGTCCGTCAGTAGCAAGGAAGGTTTGATGAGGAAGTTCGCCGACCGTCCAAATCGGATGAAACCGGACGGCGCCTCATGACGGTCCCTGGCGTAGGGTCGCGCAAACTGGCGAACTCCGCCCGACATCCCGCTGTTGTTGCGATTATTGGTCCGTCAACCAGACGAACACCAACCCTATATTCTTGTTTGGTGTCGGACGCGTATCACCGGCATTCGCAGCAACACGCAGTTAATCTGGGGGATGCTCCCGAATTGTCGTCGCTCGAGAACGGCGAGCAGCGCGACAGCGCGGCCGTCTCCACCCCCGCATCGACAATGACGCGATCCTTTCCGATCTCAATCACGGTGCGGCCGCTCGCCGGCGTCGATGCTCCTATTCGCTCTATAGTGACCATTCGTGCCGCGCGGCAGCCTCACCCGCCTTTTTTTGGCGGCAGCCGCGGCATAGCCGCCGTCGGCCCCATCAACGAAGTGGACGTGATCGGACTGAATGTTTGAAGGAACGTAACAGGTGAGATGTGCGCTTTTCTGACGATGTGTACCCGCCAAACAAACGCCAGAACGCTCGGCGAAAATCAGTCGAGCTTCGATAGCCTCTGCGATTTCCGGCGAACAATCCACCGTCATTTTCAGTCCATCATCGAACTTCCTGAAGTCCGTATTCTGCCACATCTCCCGTCGATACTTGGAGGGTTCGAAGCGGCCAATGCGAATACCTGCCGCAAGAACGATTCGCGTCTTGATTGCTCGTAATGCATCTGCCGCGGCAGTCAGGAGGTTCGCGTGTGGGGAGTCCCTGCTAAGCAGTCTCTGGATCTCGCCTCCGAGCCAGCTGGGTAGCGGACCGCCCTCCGGCAACGGATGTCCCGACCGGCGCGACGAAAATTCAATCAGGGTCAAAACGTCTGCCACCAGCGCCCTATACGACGCCTGATCTTCGAGCGGTAAGGCAATAATAGACAGGATGACCCCCTGCTCGGTAGGGATTGGACCGAACCCGCAATAGAGCCCTGATAGATTAGGCTTGGCATCCAACGGTGCGCGATGTATCGCGAATTCTCCTTTCTTTAGCTGCGTTTCCGCCCAGGCAACGCCACCCCCGGTGAACATGGCATACGAGACATTCTCGGATGCGGCATATCGCGCGACACGGACATCGTGACCGGCCGCGCGGATCTCCGAAACGGGAACGATCGTGACTCGAAGCACAAGACCGAGAGAATCTTCGGCCCAAGCCGCAGTTCGCGCCAATTCATACCGCACGTCATCGAGATACTTACCCGGAAGGGCTACGGTCGCTCCGTCGCCGCCGAAAACATAAGGAAAGCCGAGTCTAGGTAACGCGTTAGTTATCGCGACCAGCACCGCAGCAGCTACGGTGTTGACTGCCTTGTATCGACCGATCTCTATCGCCCGAGTCGATTGGACAACATCGGCTACCCCGATGAACCAGTCGTCCGGCAGAGGAAGATAGCGATCGAAATTCGTCAGTTGCTCGAAGTTGGCGAATGGCTTCAGGTCGGCGTAGAAGTCCTCTGTATTCGTGCTTGCGGAAGCAAGTTCTTGAGCAATCTTGCTCATCAAGCCGTCTTGGGGCGATGTCATTTGCTGGTTCTCTTTGTCGTTTTTCTCACTCATTCCACTATTCCGATACATGCGCGTGACATGACATAGTCCTTGTCCGATGCAAGATTGATGTGTTGAGTAACTCGCGACCCTTCGTTGGCAGTCGAAAGATATTGATGTCGGCTGCGCTGCGCGATATAATCACCACTTCAGCCAGCAATACCTGCGATATCTTCACTACGTGCATCTTTCCACGTTCCCACCATGCGCATTCCGACGACGGCGTTTCGCCGAAGCAATGCCGACTCCATGGACCATTTCTATTTCTGCGGCGCCTTAAGTAAAGTTATTGAAACTATAGAGGATCGCGATAGCTTGGAGTTGCGCCGCGAAGCTGCACCGCCGAGCCATTCACGACGCGCAAGGCGCGGAAAGACGAATTGCCTCTTGTAGGTCGTCTTCGCCCGGCTCTCTTCCATGTGACAGGTCGCTTGTGCTCAATGTCGTTGGGAGAGGGCAAAGTCTGGAGCGATGAAGATGAGCTAATCTCTTCTAAACGTCCGATACTTACACCTCGCGAGGTGAAGCGGATAAATGCCTTGCGACAACGGCTTTGCGGAACGGGCGATCGAGATGATCGGAGTTGATTGATCGCCTGGCGATCCGCTTTTCCGCGGGGCTCGCTCCGCGTACTGCACGATGCCATCGTTGTCATCGATGATAACGACCGAGGTTACTCGGCCGATGAATCGAGGGGCTGCGCACCCGAGAACTCTAGTGAACCCAGCTGCCGCTCCCACCTAGCCTCAGGCGACGCTTATACATTGGAGGCGAACCGATTATGCTCGGGGTCCGCACTTGAGGTGAGTACACTCATAATCGCCGTGATTGGATTGGTTCATTTCGACTGAACTATCCTGAACGGCAGACGGTGACGTTGTTCGCAACTGGGACGCCAAAGCTGCCTGCTTCGTAAGCAAGTTGAAATGCTGTAACCCGCCCTGAGCGCTCCTGGTCTTCCTCATAGCGGCAGCGCTAACCGGATAGTCAGGCCGCAATCCTCATTCGTTTCTGCCGAGATCCGTCCACGATGAGCCTCTATAATGCGCCGGCTTATGAGTAGGCCTGAACTCATTCCAGAATCCCTTGTGGTGAAGAATGGATCGAACACGTGATTCATATCGTTTGTGTTTATTCCGGAGCCAACACCGCAATGTCGAAATGTCGCTAACATTTCGACTTCATCAGCACGGCACGATATTTCCAGCCTTCGCGGCCGGCCGTACACATCCTTCATCTCATCGATGCCGTTTCGCAGCAGGTTGAAAACAACCTGCTGTAGCTGCAAGCGATCTCCCCTCAACTCCGGCAACCCTTCATCGATGTCGGCACGCACGGAAATGGATGACTTCTCGAGCTCGTCACGAAACATGCCTAATACTTCCAAAATGACGCCGTCGATCCTGATGAAGCTGAGGCTCGCCTGAGCCACCGTTGGCCAGCACTTCCAATCCACACTCGATCGCAACATAGCGCGTTCCTTTGTCTACAGACCTGGTTAGCAGCCTCGACCGCCTTCGATATCTCCATTCGACATCTTGACAGCCAACAGCTGTGGGCCTCCGCGCTGGTTATCAGCGCAGTCCGTGGTTGATTCACCTCGTGCACGATCAAACCGGCAAGCTCGCCCAAAGCCGCCAGCCGCGAAGCGGTCGAACGCTCAGGCGGAGTTGCGTCAAACACCCTTTCGGCGGCCTTCCTTTCTGTAAATAGCACAGCCCCGGCTAACGCTCGTGACCGCTGAAGAACTATCCCGAAGCGCGCTTTCGCAAGTCCTTCTTGGCTTCTCGCCTCGAGAAGAGCCAAGGTCGCGTTTTGCTCTTCCTTACCTCTTTCGCCCTGAACACTTATCGACATCGCCAACTCGGTCTCGCTGGTTTTGCGGAACACATCATTGCTGAAGATGAGTCACGAGAAGCTTCCGGGTGATCGGGCGATCTCGTCGGACTTTTCGTTGAGAGCAAACTGTCTCGCATCCAGGATGTCACCATCCCAGAGTGCAAGCACATGCTGAAATGAAGATTGGGAATGCTACCGATAATGACTGGTTATCGGGTGGTAATTCGGATGAAGCCTGCAGCAGCCGATATGCTCGCCGCCAAGACATCCTCAGTTGAGCAGATCGCATGGGTGATCGGTTATAGAAGCTGCAGCAGCTTTCTCCGTGCCTTTCGCCAAGTACATGGATGCGTCCCGGCGAAATCCGAGGGTGATGGATAGAACTTCGATTGAAGATACGGCGAGCTGGCTCGCAGCCGCAGCAGGCAAGGCCTGCCGGCATGCGATCGCGTCTGAATCAAGGCCCATGATAAACGGTTATCGGATAGATAGTCACAGGGCATTTCCCTTTACCCGGCGGCGAGGGCTGCGAAGTTGATGAGCTGGACGCCTCGCTGAACCCGGACAACGGCCACAACGGCAGCCCGGACCGATGCAGACCAAGTGCATAGTAGGTCCGCCGCGCCCCTGATAGCGGCGCAATAGCAGACCTCTCCAGAAGTCCGAGTTGGGCCATGACTGGACATCTCGCCGGTCACAACGTGCCACCCCTAGCGGTTCCGAATAATCGGCACCACATTTTGCACGTTGTGACATGATGGCCTGAAATCGCAGCCATTGTGATTAAGCGATTTCAAAGCACCCGTGGAAGCGGCTTTCCTCCCTAAGCTCCCGTGCCATCCTGTTTGCCAATCACGCAGTGCCATGCCGCTAGGCGCTCGGCGGGATGCTGCTTCATCCACTCGGCGAGCTGCGGCGCGCCCATCAGGCAGGACTGCATCGAGACGTCAGCGAAGTCCGAGGTGGTGACGGTCTGCTCGTGGCAATTTTCCGGAGAGGAGAGACTGCAGAGCAAGGCGATGATCTTGATCACGACAGGAGAACCCCGTCGCTACGATGGGCAATGGGGCCGCTGACCTTATGACTTATCGGTGCGTTGTCCTGCTGCTTGCTGGCTGGATCAGCCGGCGGAAAGATGCTGTCATATATCGCGCGGGCTTCTCCAACTAGACGGGCCCGCTCTCGCTCAGACTTTCGGACAAATCGAACAACTTCGCCGATATTCGCTCCAAACATTAGTTAGAGAACATGCCCGCTATTAGATGATGATAATCATTCCACCTTGAATTAGTATCTCAGCCCCAACTTTGAAGCTCTGCAGGCGGTAACGACGGAATAAAAAGCTCGTGACTGGCCGCGCTGGGGCCATAACTTCATGATCGTGCGCGGATGATCTTGATGGCCTTGGCCACCGTGCGCGGATTCAGGCCTAGCGCGTGGATCACTTCCTTCTTTGTGCAGCCGAGATTGCACTCGAGGTAGCCGCGCACACGCTCGACGTTGAATGCTTCCAGATCCTTGGAGCCGGGGCGCAGGTTCAGCGCTTCAATGGTGCAGAATTCGAGAGGCATGCGTCTTTCTCGCGAGCTGACACCACTTCAAAACGTGACATGCTAGCGGCCAAGGCCTTGAGCTGACCCGCAATCGCTGAGTCGCTCATGGTTTTGGCGGCACGGAGCAAACTCTTTGCTGTTTCTAAATATTCCTTGTCTCCTTGTGAGATCTGGACCGTCATAAAGCCCTCGCGCGGTTCTCGGGCGGCTGGTCGAAGGTGATTTGGAGCCGGCTCACCCAATTGCGATCACTTTGCCTGCGGGTTCTGAAGCGATCGACGCACTTCTCGGGGTTCGCCACGCGTAGTGCCGGACGAGACCAAACTTGCCATCACACACTGCGCATCGCGCGGCACTGCCAGATCTAAGGTTATCGGAGCAATGGGGCATCGTAGTCTCCTGTTGGTACTATCGTCGCCGTTCGTCGATCATCCTTTTCCACCGTGGCACTGCATGGGCCTGTCCGCTTTTCCTACGCGTGCAGCCTAGGACGAGCGCGGTCAGCCGCTCAATTGTACGTGGGTAATGCGCCGGCCATCCAAAGGGGCCAGGGAATAGTACGAAGGTGTTGGGAGCGCGCCCCTCAAGCCGACCGCTTCCGCAACGGGTCATGAGCGCCGTTTTTGGCGGCCAAGCCGTCACTTCCGGTCTACGCTGAACAGCAGACGTAGTGACCGGCTGTTGTCAGATCTCTGAAGGGCCAAGAGGCGACGTAACGCGTCCGGGTCAGCTCGGATCGAGTGGCGAGTCGGGGGACTTGGCTTCGTGCCGCCACCAGACCTGAGTGTGCAAGAACAGCTTGGTCGTTACCCATACAGTTCCGGATCTTCTGAAATTTTCTCTGTAGGCATCTTGCCCTATCTGCAAAATGGCGATGTCTTTCCCTCTCTTACCTCGGTCCGGCATCCGGTCGGCGACATGGCGCACGACAAATCCGTTGTAGGAGCGGCGTCATGGTCAAGGACGGCGGCGCGTTGGCACGCGCAACCTCGATTGGTCCAAGGGCGGCAACGGGTTTAAAAGTTTCTGCAGATACGGCTGGTGGCATAACCTCGCTACGGCATCACGCGGCTCGGTGGCAATAACGATCATCTATCGACTCTATGGCGAGAGATGATTTCCCTCGTCGGCGTTGCAAGGTCATTCTCGTTGGGTGATGGGAGTCATCTTTTACACGAACAGGAGCTACCATGAAGATTGAAGTCCGCAGCCTTGCGATTGCGCTCGCAATTGCCGTTCCTATCGCAGTTACCACCACGGCCAAATCGTCTGCTGCGCCGATCAATGGCACGTCGATCAAGGCGGCAATAGCCGCCGTAAAGACGGACGTGCGCTATCGGGTGCGGCGGGATCGGGGCACACGCGGAGTGCAACGCACGCCGAATGATTATCCCTACCCTTCGTACTTGGACTATCCCACCTATAATTCGTACTGGCGCTATCCGACCTATAATTCATATTGGCGCTATCCGACCTATTACTACCCCGACTTCTCTTACGGCTGGGGTGACTACAATCGGTGGTGACGTCAAAGCTTGGCAGCGTGCGGCTCCCTCGAGCCGCCGATCGCCAACATGTATTTGAGAGATTTTAGCGTTCCTCGGTGCGCACGTCGCCCTTGGTCACGAGCGGTAAAGTTCAGATTGATCGCGATCTGTCCGCTTGGCCATTAGAAACTGACATCTACGCCTTTAGTACGCGCCCCAGTCACAAAGCTCAGTATCAGCCCACTACACGACTGAACAGGCAATCCAATGCCCGTCCTGAAGAACAGCCAGCATGAGCTGCTCGCTTATCCCGGCTACAACTGTGCAAGAAGATGGCGCCGCCGTCACGGAAAACCCGGACGGCTGGGTTTCGAGCGATCTTTCAGGTCGGGCCGCTGCGCCGTCCGGCTCGATGACAAGTTCTCTGCGAACTTTTCTGCGAAGATGGATGAAGGCGAGCGGAACACCATTGCAAGCGAATTGAAGCTGCTGCCCACAATCTCCGCGGCCACTGCGATGATCATCTCCTCTTGCAGTCCGGGTTGAAGAGTGCCGGACGCTCGGACACCGATGGTGTACGCTTGGGCGATGGGTTTGTCATAATTTAAAGTTGGGCGCCGGGGAGACCATCAGCCAGCTTACCAAGCATTCAAATCTCTGGCGACGCGCCGCCACTGTTCATCAACCGCTGCGGCGGGCTCAAGATCGGAGTAATCGCTTTGCGCAGCACTTCCTCTCGCTACGGCGCCGGTGCCCAGGCCTTCCATTGGCTGACCGTCATGCTGGTTCTCGCCGCTTATGTGGTGAGCAAGGGCGACCCCGATTCGCTCTATTCCGCCGGCGCGGACGGGCTCCGCCGGATTCACGAGACGCTTGGGGTGCTCGTGTTCATTGTCGTCGTGCTGCGGCTGCTATGGCGGCTGATCGACAGCACGCCCATGAAGCAGCCGATGCCGCGATGGATGGCTGCGGCCGCAAAACTCGTCCAGTTCGCGCTTTATGCGCTCCTCACCGCGATTCCAATAACGGCGGTGCTTGGTACCTGGCTCTTGGGGATTCCCGTCACCCTTCCCGGATTCGACATAGCTCCCCAGATCGCGAAGGCGCATCGACTAGGGCAGCTGATCATGGAACTACACACCACCCTCGGCAACGCCATCCTCTGGGTTGCCGGCGTGCATGCAGCCGCGGCTCTCTTCCACCACTTCTATCTGCGCGACGAAGTATTTCAGTCGATGTCTCCGGGCGGATGAATGATTAGTCGTACTGAGTCAGACGGTCGCAGTCATTGAGGCTGAGAATCAAGTAATTGAGGAGATTCAATATTTGGCGCGCGAAGGGCCAGATGAATCTCGATCAGGGTGGAGATAGCGAAACGCGGTTTGGGGAGTATGTAGCCGGTCTTGGAAGCGTGATCGGCCACGTGGAGCGGACGAGACCGCTGCGCGACTATTGCACGGGCCTGATGCTGCCTGGGGAACGCAAGAGCGTTGAGCCGATGGCGGCGCGGACGGCTCCAGCGCGGACGGCGGCACAGCACCAGTCGTTGCTGCATTTTGTCGCCAACGCGGCTTGGTCGGACGAGGGCGTGCTGGCCAAGGTGCGCGAGATGGTGCTGCCGGCGACCGAGAAGAGCGGAACGATCGAGGCCTGGATCATCGATGACACCTCGTTCCCCAAGCAAGGCAAGCATTCGGTCGGCGTGCACCACCAATATTGCGGGCAGCTCGGCAAGCAGGCCAATTGCCAGGTCGCGGTGTCGCGGTGTCGCTGTCGGTTGCCAATCTTGCCGCCAGCCTTCCGGTGGCCTATCGGCTGTACCTGCCGGAAGCCTGGACGAAGGATCGTGCCCGGCGGAAGAAGGCAGGCGTGCCGAAGCAGATCAAGTTCAGGACCAAGCCGCAGATCGCGCTGGAGCAAATCCGCTGGGCCTGCGAGAGCGGTCTGCCACGCGGCGTCGCGTTGATGGATGCGGCCTACGGCAGGGACGCGCGGCTGCGTGCAGGCATGACGGAGTTGGGCGTACCTTACGTGGTCGGCATCGTGCCGACCATCTTGATGTGGGCCCCTGGCAGTGGCCCACGGCGGATGGACAAGCCGATGAACAACACCGGCCGCCGCGACGAGCCCGAACTGGTCTCGGCCAAAAAAGTGGCACTCGGTTTACCGAAGCAGGCCTGGCGCACGGTGACGTGGCGGGAAGGCTCGGCCGACCAGCTATCCTCGCGCTTCGCGCGTGTGCGTGTCCGCGTCGGGTACAACAAACTGATCCCCGAGAAGCTGTCGCCTGAGTGGCTGTTGATCGAATGGCCGGAGGGCGAAGCAGAGCCAACCAAATACTGGCTCTCCACGCTGCCGGAGAACGTCAGCTTCACGCAGCTCGTCGATCTGGCCAAGCTGCGCTGGCGCATCGAGCGCGACTATCAGGAACTCAAGCAGGAGGTCGGGCTCGGTCACTACGAAGGGCGCGGCTGGCGTGGCTTCCATCATCACGCCACCCTGTGCATCGCGGCGTACGGCTTTCTCATCGCCGAACAGGCGACGATTCACCCCTCAGGACCTCGTTCTGCCGCGCCAATCCAGGTCTCTCCCTTACCCGACAATTATCGACCCAGAGGATCTGCCCTTGCGGCCTGAACGCCACGTCCCGAACTCGATCGCAACCATGCGCGTGCGGCTGAGCCGGGCCCTCAGCAAAACGGTCATACGATGCCCTTGTTGCGGCGCCGTCGCAGCATCATGCACGCCCAGAAAAATCATAACGCAGTAAGATTAGTTCGAGCTACTGCCGCGAGGCGTTTTTCGTCTGAATCCGCCGAGAGTCCCGGCAGAATCACTCGGTCTCATGTCGCGCCGCCCTTCAAGGAACGGTAGTTCCTTGGGACGGCTTAACCCCACAAGCCCGCTATTAGTCTTCGATGGTGCAGCCTATGCTACCTTCTAGGCCGCGTGTGCGGTCTGCAATCTCGTCCAGCGCCGCCCGCAATGGGCCCCGCTTCTTGCCGCGGTCGGATGCGGAGAAGCCCTCCCATGCCGCGTGGCCTCGCAAATGGGGCGCGAGGGTCTCGAGGTGCGCTCCATTGCCGTTGCCGAGCGCCCGGCCAGGTCGGATGTTCGAGCAAGACCAACAATGCGGGATGGCTTTGCGACTCGCTTTCCAGTTCGTTGCGCTCGAATATGAGACTTTGACGTGCTGCCCCCGAAAAGCCGCTCGCGTCAGGCGGGGATTGGCTGCGACGCAGATTTCACCGTTCCTGTGGTTGAGGCTAACGGAAATCACGTTGCTCGTAGAAGGTTGAGACTCTCTTTCGCTCCTGCCAGCGTCGCGCCACTCTGCGGATCTTTATACCCGGCATCGATCAGCAGGCCTCGAAATGGTACGATTGCTTAACAGCGGAACGCGAACAGATCTGCGGATGAAATGGCAAGGATGACTTCATCGATGTCGAGTCTCCTCGAAGCATCTATCTGCTCTCTTACGTCCTTCGGGCAACCTGAGAAGGCAAAGCGCCAAACCAATTCGTTGGGAATTAGCCAAGCAAGTTCCGTCACAAGCTGCGGTTGGCGCTCGTCGTTGTCCGGCCGTAATTGCGAGCGAAGCGAAGCAATCCCGAGCCTCACCTGTGACTCCGGATTGCTTCGTGGCTTCGTTCCCGCAATGGCGCTCCATCACACCGGCCGGCCGCGCTCGATAATCTCGGCAGCACCTCTGGCGAGCAGCTCCATTCCCACTGCGCGGCCGAGTTCGCGCGGGCGGCTTGCTCGACCAACACGCGAGGCCTCGATGATCCGACCGCCCGCATGATCGAGCACGGATGCGGCGAGCTGCATCTCCGCGCCCGTGACTTCCGCAAATCCCGCGATCGGCGAGTTACAATGGCCATTGAGCACCCACAGCACCTCGCGCTCGGCGTCGGCGCACGCGTGGGTCGTCGCGTCGTCGATCGCTGACAGGATACGGCGCGTCTCGAAATCGCGCGCGGCGCATTCGACTGCGATTATCCCCTGCCCCACTGCCGGCAGCATCTCGGCAATCGAAAATTCGTACGCTATCCGGCTCGTAAGCCTGACGCGCTCAACGCCTGAGCGCGCCATGATCAACGCATCCGCAGGCCCCACCTCACCGCCATCTGGCAGCTTCTGCTTTGCGCCCTGGTCAAGCTTGCGCACGCGGCTGTCGGCGGCGCCGCGGAAATGGATGACCTCGATCTCCGGAAACAGCCGCCGCACATAGGCCGCGCGGCGGACGGAGTTGGTGCCGATCTCGAATCCCTTGCCACGCGTGCGTTTGAGCTCGTCGACCGAGGTGCCCGGCCGCAGCACCAGGACGTCGCCGGGCGGATCGCGCGAGAGCGTCGCGCCGATCACAAGCCCGGGCGTGTCCTCATTGCCCGGCACGTCCTTAAGCGAATGCATCGCGGCGTGGAGCCTTCCGCTAAGCACCGCCTCGCGAATCTGCGCCACGAAGGCCCCACCTTTGCCGCCATGCGGCAAGAGCTTGCCAACCTGGTCGATATCGCCCGTGGTCTCGAACTTGACGATTTCGACCTCGGTGCCGACGGCTTTCAGGCGTCGTGCGATCTCCTCAGTCTGGGTGATCGCCATTGCGCTTTTGCGCGTGCCGAGCCGCAATCGATCCGATAGCATACGTATCCCATTCAAGGCCCGCGGGCCTCACTCCCGCAGGGCGCGGCGATCGCAGGCGGCCAGCACCGTGCCCCGGTGCCGACCCGGCTTTCCCCCGCCGAACTCTCCCGGGCACGATTCCGCATCGATAACGCGGCTGCGCGGCTCTAGAATCGGCTGTGCCATTCATCGAGCTCCCGCTAATCGGCCGCTGCTCGTCAGTTCTTTGCCAAAGATTTGAGGTGGCGGACAAATCCGAGCACATCGTCGGGCATCAGACGGCCGATCGCGCGGGTCGAATACACGGCCGTCACCACCCGGCCTTCGGGATTGAGGACGAAGCCAGTTGCCTGGAGACAGACGGGATCGTCATTGACGAAGGCGCCGGTGACTGCGGAAACCGCTCGCGCGTTGGCGCCGTAAGCGACCGGGAAATTGAGCTTGTGCTTTTCGACGAGCATCTCCGACTTTTCCCGATCGTCTACCGATACAGAGACGACCTTGAGGCGTTCCCCAGCGAATTTGTCCGCCGCTCTCGCAAAAGCGGCAAGCTGAGCATTGCAGTACGGACACCAGGAACCGCGGTGGAATAGGACCACACCGAACCAACCGGCGAGATCGGCAGGCAAATGGATTTCGCCGCCACCGACGCGAGCAAAGGTAAGAGAGGGAAAGACATCGCCATTTTGCAGCATCACAATTGCACTCCATGTTTGAACTATTTGGCGCTCAAGGCGCCGAATGATCTTTTATCGCTTCCTCTAGCGCCGGCTTCAAACCGAGCAAGCGCTCATCGACCGCAACCGGGTTCTCGCGATTGAGCGCGATCATCCGAGCCGGGACCCGGCCGCTACGGATCACCTCGGACGCCGATTTCGATGCCTTCTGCGATGGCGTCGGCAACGGCGGAGGCCGGTTGGCGCGTAAAGCCAGGTTCGGGCCCGGCGGGGTTTGACTTCATCATTTGCATATCCGTCTCGCCGGGATAGAGAGGACATGGATGCCCTCCCTTTTCAACTCGCGCCGCGGCGGTTCGCCGAAATAGGCAAGCCGAGCCTTTAGCGTGGCATAGGTCTCGTAGAACGGCGCGCCGACCGGCGCGATACCGGAGGAAACATTCACCATCATGGCGTCGCCGCTGTTGCGGATCACTAGCGGTGCCGCCCGCGTCAGCAGGATCGGTGCGGTCACGTCGATTAGGGCCTGCAGCTCGGGCTCCGTCCGTGTTCTCCCGACGACCGACCCGCACCGCGCTGGCGTTGTTCACAAGGGCATCAAGGCCGGCGAGAGCGGCAAGAGCCTGTTCGAGCGTCGCGGCGCAGCCGTCGGCCGTCGCGACATCAGACGCTATGCCGTGCATCTCGGCGCTCCCGGTTTGCATCGGTCGAATGACTTTGGCGACGACTTCCCTGCGGCGTCCGCTGATCGCCACTTTCGCTCCCTTCGCCAACCACTGGGATCTCAACCCTCCTCACGTTCAGGACAACGTGGCTCTCACCGATTGATAGGTGCCGGACGGCCGCCCAATTCCACCAATACACCCGCAGTTGCCCGCAAGAACGGGAGTTACATCCAGGAACAAAGTAACTTCGCTGCCCCCCGAGAGCGGGACGACTTCAACTACGTCGTTGCTTTGCATCTCGAGTCTCCCGGCTTCTCAATCCGGCATCGCGTCTCGGTCGCCGCACTGGACGTTTCGGTACGACGATGCGTTGGAGAATGACTTTGCAACGCCGGCGAGGGAAATCACCTTTCGCCATAGAGTCGATAGACGATGGTTATTGCTGCTCGCCGTGCCGCGTGATCCGGTTGCGAGGAATGCCACGCTTGAGGGCGCGGCCCTTCAAAGCGCGCGCGAAAAGTACTTCGACTATATTGCTGGTGCTAGCCTTGACCGAAGCGAACCGATCGAAAGCGATGAGCAGGCCCGGGCCGAAATTGCCAGTGATCTTTCCGAAGCCCTGGACGATACCCTCCACAATCACACCGATAAGCTGAACAAGTTGAGAGAGCTCCATGTCTTTGGCCAGCTCAGCCACAACGAGAAGGGGAACCTGATCGCGCCTGGTTCTCTCGATGAATCCGGCAAGCCGGCCGAGTTCTCGATGATGGAACAGCAGATGCGTGCGATCTACGCCAATGCCGTCAAGCTTTTGGCGCGCTTCGGGGCAACGCTGGACAATGTCGTCGAGGAGACGCTCTATGTCCTCGATGTCGACGCCGCATTCGCCGCCGCGGGCAAGGCGCACAAGGAGGCCTACGGCGCGGCACGACCTCAGTGCGCCAGTAACCTGATCGGCGTGACGAGACTGGCCTTTCCTGAACAGCTCATCGAAATCACCTTCAAGGCTGCGCTGTCGGGGTAGAAGCGAAGCCGCGGTGATCTCCGCCACATCGGCGGAGCCAAAGTCGTTCCCCAAAGCCCTCTATCAATCGCGTAGCTTTTTGATCGACTTCACGCAGTGCGTCATGAATGCGTATATTCGTCCTGACTTGCGGATATCCGGATGGATCAGCAACCGCAGCTCATCGTTGAGCGCTAGCTCCACTGCCTCAACACGTATGACATCACCAAGCATGCGGCGCAGGTAACAGACGCCCAGACCCGCAACGATCGCGGCCGCGACGCCGACAAGCTGAACCCGTCCGGTAGGCGATGTTGTCGTGGTGTACACGTTCTTCAATGAATTTGGACGCTTCGAGGCCGGAGAGGGTCCCAGTGTAGGATACCCATTGGCAATCAAACAGCGCGCCAGTGCCGGGCCAGGAACGCAACAGAGTTGGAAAGGCAGACATAGGGCCGGGCTTCATGGTGCGGAAGATCACCTACTATAAGGATGCTCCGAATAAGGCGACCTATGAAGAATTTCGAAACCGGCGCTCGGCGGACTCCGCCTCTCTCCCGATGGCACGATCCCCCCACCCTCCATGGTAGAGGTCGACGCCGCGGCAAACGCTACCCCAGCCGTGCTACTCGAGTTGGGCGAACCCGATACTGTCGAAGCGCAGACTTCTGTCGATACTGCTTATGCGGACGCCATACCGCCTGCGAGATGGGCGGCGCCGAGCACGGACGCGGCACCCTGTCGCCGGAGCGGCTCCTATAGAGTTTAGGTCGAACGCGGATGACGGCGTTTCCGCCTCCCCTCCATCTCTGCCAAAGGCTGAGCCAAGGCCGACTGCGGAGGCTGAGGTGAGGTCGCTGCCGGATCAAACACGCGCTGATCGGCCTATTTTGAATCCGAAGGCGCCTAACGCGACGACGGAAGACGCGCTTAGGCCATTGCCCACCCTTGTCGGCGACCGACGCCGGAGGCGACAACTATGCTAAAGCACACGACAAACCCACTGCGGTTTCAATCGCGGCCCGGCAACAAGCGCGCGTCAATCGCAGCCCTCCTCGCTTCGATTGATCAGGAGGTGGAAGCTGGTGCCGGGTCCTGAGCGCCGACGGCAGGCGCCCGGCGAGACAACGGGAGCTTCTGTCGCCGCGATCGAGGCGTTGTAGGGATCGATGCGACGCCTCCCCGCGAGATTTTCGCCAACAGCTCCGTCAGCGGCCCGCGCGCCGCGCCGCGTGCTGCTGTAGGGAGGACTGCCACCAGCCCCCGCTCCTCGAAATCGACGTTTCTATTTACAGAGACCTCTAAGCCCGATCAGCGGGAAGCATATGTTTGTACTGCACCGTCTATTTTCCCGCACAACGTCGATGGCATCGATTCCATAGCCACAAGTCATTGGACCGTCGACTTTCGCCGTCCTATTTTTTGTTTGTTTGCGAGGAGATCGAAGGATGAACGCGTACAAAAACCTCGAGGCGGTATCGCCGCTAACGCTTAGTGCCGGATCACGCATCAAGACGGCAAGCAGGGACTCGTTTCGGAACGAGTACTGGGACAACAAAGAGCCGGAACTCTACGCCGAGGTGGTGTCGGGCGAGCCATTATTCGCGTGCGCCGACAAATTCGACAGCGGTACCGGTTGTCGGTCTAGACCGCAGTCCCGCCTGCGCTTTCCTTCACCGATTTCGAGGGAGGAATGTAGAGAACCTCTTTGTTGTCGGTGCATCCGTCCTTACCCGATAAGCCCTTAGAGGCATGCGCGCGCGTCGACTCGACGACGACCTCAACAGTTAGGTTGCGCGGCTGCGCCACCGCTGATCCCGATCTAAAAAGGATGTTCCAATGAAAGGCGGAGTGTTTATCGCGGTGCTCGTACTTACGGGAGTAACCACGAATCTCAGCTACGCACAGGACGCCGAGCACGGACAAACCATCTTCAAAGCTTGCGCAGCATGCCATGCGACGGATCATGCCAATCGCGTCGGGCCGGGCCTGGAAGGAATCATTGGCAGGAAGGCGGCCACGGCTCCTGGCTTCAGCTACAGTAGCGCGATGAAGCAGTCCGGCATTGTGTGGGATGCGAAGACCCTCGATGCGTATCTGGAATCGCCACAGAAGGTGGTTCCCGGAAATAGAATGGCCTACACAGGGCTGAAGAACCCGACGGACCGGACGGACCTCGTTACTTATCTTGCTACGTTGAAGTAGCGACTCGTTGAGCGAGGCGTCAGCAAGATGTCATCCATTTGGACGTTACGTCGCTACGCAGCTGCGGCCGACGCAGGCGACCGGACCCACCAGGCGATTTGACCTGACCTTTGAGTTTTCAATGCAGACCAAATCGGAATTCCGGTTTTGGAAGGCAGCAAGACAATGATCGGACAACTGACCAAGGCTGAACGTCAATACGCGCTATTGATCCTGCTCGCGCTCGCGCTGTGTGGATTGATATTTGGCATAGCAGGCAAGGACGATCCGCTCGGCATTCACGGCGCGCTCATCGGGGTCGCAGCGCTTGCCGGGATATTCAAAGTCATTTCGGTCTACTACGATCCTGAACCCGGCGACGAACGCCTCAACCGCTATTACGACGATCCGACGAGATTCGGCATTATTCTCGCGATGATATGGGCCGTGTTCGGCCTCTTTATAGGTGACTGGGTGGCGTGGCTCTTGGTGAAGCCCGACTTCACTTTTGATGCCGGTTGGGCCAGCTTCGGGCGGCTGCGTCCCGTTCACACCACCAGCGTGCTCTTCGGCTTCGGCGGCAACGCACTGATCGCCACATCCTACTACGTACTACAGCGGACCTCGCGCGCGCGCCTGCCCGATCAGCTCAGCCCGTGGTTCGTTCTGCTCGGCTACAATCTGTTCTGTGTGCTCGCCGTTACTGGCTACATGATGGGTATCACCCAGTCCAAGGAATACGCGGAGCCAGAATGGTACGCGGATATCTGGCTGCTGGTGGTGTGGGTCGTATACTTCGCCATCTATCTGCGCACGCTCGCACGACGCAAGGAACCGCACATCTATGTGGCCAATTGGTACTACATGGCCTTCATCCTGGTGATTGCGATCCTGCACATCGTCAACAACCTCGCCGTCCCCGTCTCGTTCGGCAGCGCCAAGAGCTACTCGCTGTTCTCCGGAGTGCAGGATGCCATGACCGAATGGTGGTACGGTCACAATGCCGTCGCTTTCTTCCTCACCGCCGGCTTCCTCGGCATGATGTACTACTTCGTGCCGGTACGCGCCAGACGGCCGATTTATTCCTACCGGATGTCGATCATCAGCTTTTGGGGCATCACCTTCTTTTACATGTGGGCGGGCTCGCATCACCTGCACTACACGGCGTTACCGCAATGGGTGCAGACGCTGGGCATGACGTTCTCGCTAATGCTGCTGATTCCGTCGTGGGCGTCCGCCGCTAACGCGCTGCTGACGCTGAACGGCGCATGGGACAAGGTGCGGGACGATGCGACGCTGCGCTTCATGATGGTGGCGGCGGTGTTCTATGGTATCACCACCTTCGAAGGATCATTCCTCGCCATCCGACCCGTCAACTCGCTTTCCCACTACACCGACTGGACCGTCGGCCACGTCCATGCCGGCGCGCTCGGATGGGTGGCCATGATCACGTTCGGATCGATCTATGCCATCGTGCCGTGGCTCTGGAAACGCGACCGCATGTATTCGCCGCGGCTCGTCGAGGTGCATTTCTGGCTCGCCCTTGCCGGCGCCGTTGTTTACGTCTTCGCCATGTGGAATTCCGGCATCATCCAGGGGCTGATGTGGCGGACCTACAATGAGAGCGGCACCCTCGCTTATACTTTCGTCGACTCGCTGATTGCGATGCATCCCTACTACATCGCGCGCGCCATCGGCGGTCTGCTGTTCCTGATCGGCGCGATCGTTGGCGCCTACAACATCTGGATGACGATCAGAACCGGCATTCGCAAGGTGCATGAATCTGCAACCGACATGCCATCGCCGGTGCTCGGCGGGACCGTCCTTCAACCGGGAGAGTAAGCCGTGTTCGGACTGCACTATCGGCTCGAACGCAAAGCCATCGGCCTCACTCTCGGCATCATCCTTGTGGCCAGCATCGGCGGCCTCGTAGAAATCGCGCCGCTCTTCACCATCCACCAGACGGTGGAAGACGCGCCCGACATGCGCGTCTACACGCCGCTCGAACTGGCGGGCCGCAACATCTACATCCGCGAAGGCTGCTACGCCTGTCATTCCCAGATGATCCGCACCCTGCGCGATGAGGTCGAACGCTACGGCCCCTACTCGCTCGCGGTTGAATCGAAATACGACCATCCGATGCTGTGGGGCTCGAAGCGCACGGGACCGGACCTCGCACGCATTGGCAGCAAATATTCCGACGAATGGCACGTCGCGCACCTCAACAACCCGCGCGATGTGCTTTCCGTTTCCGTCATGCCCGCCTATTCGTGGTTGCTGAAAACGACGCTGCGCACCGATGATCTCGGCGCGCACCTGAAGGCCCAGCGCGCCATCGGCGTGCCCTACACCGACGACATGATCGCGAATGCGAGCAAGGACGCCTACGGCCAGGCCGCGCCGGAATCACCCTACGCCGATGGCGTCACCCAACGCTACGGCAAGGCCACCAACGTCCGCGCGTTCGACGGCAGGCCTGGCGAACTCACCGAGATGGACGCCCTGGTCGCCTATCTCCAGGTGCTCGGCCACCTGACCGACGCGGCGCACAAATCCGTCGCAAAAGCTGCGAGGTGATCATGGATCTCGGACACGGTACGCTGGTGTGGTTCTCGAAGTCATTCGGCTTGTTCTATCTGATCGCACTCTCGATCATCACCGTCGTCTACGCCTATTGGCCGTCGAACAAAAAGGCGTTCGATCGCGCCGCGAAGTCGGTCCTGCACAACGAGGATGGACCATGGCGGTAGAAGAACGCGACTACTACACCGGTTATCTCACGACCGGGCACGAGTGGAACGGCATCAAGGAATTGAACACACCCGTTCCGCGCGCGGTGTACTTTTTCCTGTTGATTGCTTTTGTCTTTTCGGTCGGCTGCTGGGTGTTGATGCCCGCGTGGCCACTCGGCGTCAGCTACACCAAAGGACTGCTCGGCCTCGACCAACGCAACATCGTACAGGACTCGCTGAAGCGAGCCGCCTTCGGCCGCAGCGCATGGACTAAGCAGATCGAGGCCAAAAGCTTTCAGGAGATTCAAGCCGATCCTGCGCTGATGAACATCGTGCGTCAGACCGGCCGCACCGTGTTCGGCGACAATTGCGCCGCGTGCCATGGGCTCAACGCGCAGGGTGGCCACGGCTTCCCGAACCTGACCACCACCTCATGGCTGTGGGGCGGCGATCCGGACGCCATTGCCGAGACCATCCGCGTCGGCATCAACTCGCCGCATCCTGACAGCCGCACCTCGCAGATGCCGGCTTTCGGCCATGATCAGATTCTCCAGCCAGCTGATATCGACAAGGTGGTGGCCTTCGTGCGCTCGCTCTCCGATCCATCCACCGCGAAGACCGCAAAGCCCGGCGATGTGGACGCTGGCAAGGAGATATTCGCTGCCAATTGCGCCGCATGTCATGGCGAGGATGCTAAGGGCAACAGCGACGTGGGCGCACCGAACCTGACCGATAAGTTCTGGATCTACGGCGGCGACGTGCAGACGATCACGAACACGCTGTGGAATGGACGGCAGGGCCACATGCCGTCATGGGAGGGCCGCCTGACACCGCTCGATCGCAAGATCCTGGCGCTCTACCTTTTCGATGAGAGGATGCCCGCCCCATGAGCAGCGCGGCGGCATCCCATGGTGGGTGGAAGGCGAAGTCCATCGTCTGGCTGTCGATCGGCATCGGACTGATCGTGTTTGCCGCCGCCAATGCGCATCTGCTTTACGTGGCTGTATCCTCACAGCCGGACTGCGTCGCTCATCTCTCGCACGGCGAAGGCAACGGCACCAAGAGCTTCAGCGCGGCGACCTCGTCGTGTTCATCTAAACCCTCCATGACAACCAAAGCGCAGGTGGAATGATCGACATGACCATGATCCCGACCGTCTTGCCTCCGCTTCCCACAAAAAACCGCTGGCATCGCTTACTTGTTCCCGCCGATGCCTTCACATGGCTTACGAAAGGCTGGCACGACCTGACCGTGCAGCCGATGACGAGCCTGAGCTACGGCCTGATGATCTTTCTCGCGTCCGTTGCGATTGTCGACGGCCTGTTTCGCCTAGAGTGGGATTACATCCTATTTCCTGCGTTCGCCGGCTTTATGGTGGTGGGCCCGATCCTCGCAATCGGCCTGTATGAAAAAAGCCGCCGCCTCGCCGCCGGCCTGCCCGTCAATCTCGCGAACATGATCTTCGTCAGGCCGCGATGCGGCGGACAGATCCTGTTCGTGGGCGTCCTGTTGTGCCTTTTGATGATCACATGGATGCGCGCGGCGGTGATCATCTACGCGTTGTTTTTCGGCCTGGTGCCGTTTACCGGCCTCGAGTATATCGCACCGATGCTATTCACCACGCCGGTCGGCTGGGCGATGCTCATTGTCGGAAGCGCCGTCGGCGGACTGTTCGCGGCCTTCTCGTTTGCCATCAGCGCGTTTTCAATTCCCATGATGTTCGACAAGTGCGTTGACGCCCTCACCGCCATGGGCTCGAGTATGGCGCTGGTCTGGAACAACCTGACCGTGATGCTGACCTGGGGTGCCATTGCGCTTGCACTGTTCCTGCTCTCCCTTGCCACTGGAATGCTGGGCCTGATCATCGTGTTTCCCCTGCTCGGGCACGGCACCTGGCACGCCTATAGCGCGATGGCGGTCGAAGCCGCAATATAACGACACGCCGCCGGCGGAATGCCGGCGAAGTGCAGAAACGGAGTGCCGATGAGTTGTTGTGCGCCCAGCGCTGAACTCGCTCTCGCGATGGCCGATCCCCACACCGCGAATGAGGAAGTGTTGCTCGCGAGCCGTATCATCGGCGACGGCGTCCGCCAGACTGACCTCTCGGTGCCGGGCATTCACTGCGGCGGCTGCATCCAGAAGGTCGAAGTGGCCCTCGGCGCGCTTCCCGGCGTGGAAAAAGCGCGGGTCAATCTCTCCTCCAAGCGGGTCGCAATTCGCTGGCAGGCGGACAAACCGCCCGCACCGTTCATCGAGACACTCAACAAAATCGGTTACGAAGCATACCTTCACGATGCGGGCACGGACAAGACCGAGGAGACACTGAAAGAATTGATCCGCGCGCTTGCGGTGGCAGGTTTCGCCGCCAGCAACATCATGCTGCTGTCAGTGTCGGTATGGTCCGGCGCGGACGCCCCGATCCGCGACATGTTTCATTGGATCTCCGCGCTGATCGCTTTCCCCGCGCTGATCTATTCGGGCCGCGTATTCTTTTCTTCCGCTTGGCGCGCGTTGCGCCATGGCCAGACCAATATGGACGTTCCGATTTCCATCGGCGTGCTGCTTGCCTTGGGCATGAGCCTCTACGAAACGTTCCATCATGAAGCGCACGCCTATTTCGACGCCGCAATATCACTGTTGTTCTTTCTCCTGATCGGCCGCACGCTCGATCACATGATGCGCGAGCGCGCACGGACCGCTGTCCGAGGCTTGGCCCGCCTGTCCTCGCGCGGCGCGCTCGTGGTGCAGGACGACGGCACCCACGCCTATCTGCCGGTGAACGAGATCCGGCCGAATATGCACATCCTGCTGGCGGCGGGCGAGCGCGTGCCGGTCGATGCCCGCGTCGAAACAGGACAATCGGAGATCGACTGCTCGCTGGTCTCCGGCGAGAGCCTGCCGCAGCCGGTTGCACCGGGCGCGGCGCTGTCCGCGGGTACGCTGAACCTGACCGGCCCGCTCACCATCGTCGCGACGGCTGCCGCGAAAGATTCATTTCTCGCCGAAATGGTACGAATGATGGAAGCGGCCGAAGCCGGGCGCTCGGTCTACCGGCGCGTTGCGGACAGCGCCTCGCGGCTTTATGCGCCGGTCGTGCATGTCACCGCACTCCTGACATTCATCGGCTGGATGATCGTGGAAGGCGACCTGCATCGCGCGGCAACCATCGCCATCGCGGTGCTGATCATCACCTGCCCCTGCGCGCTCGGCCTTGCCGTGCCCATGGTGCAGGTCGTTGCCGCGCGGCATTTGTTCGAGAGCGGCGTCATAGTCAAGGACGGCGGCGCGTTGGAGCGCATCGCCAAAGTCGACACCGTAATCTTTGACAAGACTGGAACGCTGACCATGGATCGGCTCCGGCTCATGAATCGCAATGACATCGATCTCGCGGCGCTGGCGATCGCCGCTTCGATCGCGGCCCATTCACGTCATCCCTACTCGCGCGCGCTGGTCGCCGCGGGACGCGACAATGCCGTCACGCCTGTGGCGCTGAACGATCTTTCAGAGCAGCCGGGCGCTGGAATGCAGGCCACCATCGGCACGACGACCTACAGGCTGGGCCGGGCGGACTGGGCGCTGACGGCGGCAGCCGAACAGTCGGCCACCACCGGCGTTGTCCTCTCCGAGAACGGGCGGCTGCGCGCGACCTTCCGTTTCGATAGCGATCTTCGCCCGGACGTCCGCGAGGCCGTGCTTGCCATGTCCAATCAAGCATGCCGCGTCGAGATCATGTCTGGCGACCGAGACGAACCGGTACGCCATCTTGCATCGGACCTCGGACTTGCCTACCGCGCCGGCGTCTCGCCCGCGGACAAAGCGAAACACATCGCTGATCTGACGGAGGCAGGACACCGCGTGCTGATGGTCGGCGACGGTCTCAACGACGCGCCTGCCCTCGCCGCCGCCCATGCATCCATGGCTCCGGCCACCGCCGCCGATGTCGGACGCAATGCCGCCGACCTCGTCTTCCTGCACGACAGTCTTCTCGCCGTGGCGCAGGCCATTGCGGTTGCGCGCAATGCGCGGCAGCTCGTGCGCCAGAATCTCATCCTCGCCATCGGCTACAATGCCATTGCAGTGCCCATCGCGATCCTCGGCCATGTGACACCGCTGGTGGCGGCGGTGGCGATGTCGACCTCGTCACTGCTCGTGATCGCCAATGCCCTGCGACTGCAGGGCTGGCGCTCGCGCAAAGAGCCGCGCGGGCGCGCGCCCGCTGGCGATATCTCCGGCCGGGCACTTGCGATGGAGAAAGCCCGATGACAGATTACTTCTTCCTGATTCCCGTTGCGCTCGCGCTCGGCGCCATAGCGCTCGGCGCGTTCATGTGGTCGCTGCGAAGCGGCCAATATGACGATCTTGCGGGCGCCGCCGAACGAATCCTGTTCGAAAGTCGCGATGGGCCTGACAACACAGCGAGGGCGCACGGGGACAAGCCGAGTCACCGCAACTAGTTGTTCAGTCCCGATGTGAGGTGGATTGGATCGTATCTGAATCGCCCGGGATTGTCGGTCCAAGCTTTGCTGTTCGCTCATAGGGTGTGGTGTGAAGCCTTGTAAGTCTTCAATCGGTTGGCGAAGTTGTAGGAAACGAGGAATGCCGCGAGGTGATCGCGGAGCTGGATCCTCTTAGTGATAGCGTCGGACGGTCGCCTCCTTGAGGGTGCGGTTCATTCGCTCGACCTGACCATTGCTCCAGGGAGAATTAGGCTGGCTCAGCCGATGTTCAATGCCATGGCTCCGGCAGGCGCGATCAAAGGGATGGCCACGCCATCTGGCGGTAGGTCCCTCGCCGGTTTCTGGGCAGTAGATCGGCGAACTGAATGACGTCGTCGGTGAGCGCAGTGTGGATCTCATACGGCACCGCGTGAATATACCTAGTTCGGCCGCAACCACTACTCGGTCGGCCGCAACTGGATATTTGTTCAGCGTCTTCAATCGAAGGCAACGAAGATCGAACCGATCAAGAGCCAGATCAGGTGAGCACGGAAGGGCCCTTCACCCGCAGGCTGGATGTCTACGCGAGATGGCATTGCCCCGCTGTGCCGAAGCCGAGCTGATATGGGCCTGAGGCTTTTGGACGTGGCAGGCGACCCGCCAGCGCCCTACAGCACCCCGATGATGTAAGGCTACGCGTGGCGACTGCAACAGCGTCATGGCCGGGCTTGTTCCCACCATCCACGACTTCGCGTCACTTCAGCAACGGCGGCTGGATGCCCGCGACAAGCTCGGGCATGAGGAGGCGGGACCGGAGCCTGTGATTTGGACCAAGGCGCCCGCACCTTGTGCTTCAGCCTTGCCAACATTGTCTCTGTTTGAGGCAGGGGCAGATACGCGGCGGAGTTTGTCCAGCGCACTCGTCCAGTCGCGAACGCGAGCGACCTTGATAAAGGCGTCAAGCGCCGGCGAATACTGCCTCCCCGCCACGGCCAAAAGCTGCACCTCGCGCCGGACAGGGTCGCCTTCAATTGGAATAGCGGCGAGCGACGGCAGCCTGGGAGCGTGCTCTGGCGCCAGGATGGCTCCAAAACCAGCGGATGCCATTTGCTGAAGATGCCTTTCCTGGGCGCTCCTGTGCACAACTTTAGGGCCTGGATGGTCGACAAAACAAGCCTGCTTGAATCGGCCTGCGACGTCGCATCCGACCCTTTCGAGAAATACCGCCTCATGCAAGTCTTGGAGCGGGATAACGGTTTGCCTCGCCATCGGATGTTTCCGCGACAGGACGAGCACGTATCGTTCCTCGAACAGTGGCCAGCGATCGATACGCTCAGGTAGCTCCACGGCGTCACCGACGAGCGCGGCATTGATCTCGCCATCCAAAAGCATCGCAACGAGCCCGTTGGCATCCGCCTCCCGCAGATCGAGTCGAAGGTCAGGGATGATCCTGGCGAGCTCCAACAGCAATTCCGTGATGAGTGCGGCGGAGACCGACGGCACCAGCCCGATCTTAAGCGGAGCTATTGTCTTCTTTTGATAGCCTCGCGCCTGAAGCCGCACCGCCTCCGCGGCCGCAAATATTTTTTCCAGCGTGGGCAAAATCATCTTGCCCAGCTCGGTCAGCTGGGTGAGGTGACGTTCACGGTGAATCAACGTGCCACCGAGTTCTTCCTCCAGCTTTTGTATGGCCTTTGTCAGCGCCGGCTGCGTCACATTGCATTGCTTCGCAGCCTGCGTAAAATTGAGCGTCTTTGCTAGGGCTAAGAAATATCGCACCTGATAAAGCTGCAGCCGCATACTCATACTCGAAAGTTTTGCTGTGGTTCGGACTCTTTCCAGGTTCGTTGCCATTGTAGGCAGGGCGATGGTCAAGCGGTTTGTCGCGGAGCTTCCGCGGAAACAGATATTGCCTGCCGGCTCGGAATTGTCGACCCGCGCCTTGCGAAAATGTTTCTGATCTTGCGGTAAAGTGTTCTGACCGATGTTGATTCCTTTTAACGTCGCGGTTGCGTAGAAAATCGTAGCCGCGAGACCCGCGATAATTATCGTCGTGTCCCCAAGACTAGGACAAGCTCAATCCGAGGGTCCGAAACACATGTCCGATCGTCCAAATCATGCGTTGCCACGCTTGGTGTCCTTGACGGTCACCTCGGCGCCATTAGGCGATGCAGTTGACGCTGGGAATATGGCGCGCATTCTTGTTCTCTGTGACGCTGCTGTGCCTGATGTTGTTGCGCGGACTAGAGATAGAGCGGCGGCTCGATCGCGGCGTTAAGCGCAGTTCTTGTTACGGCGTTCTCATTCTTGCATAGTTTGTTGAGTGAGTATTTCATGGGGCTTGCATCCGTAGCGTGTCCCACGCCTCAGTGATCTGGACCACCGGGTCGCAGCTTGTTCACGGCTGGCTCACTCGCCGTGATCCGCCATGTCAAGGTGCATGGCACGCGGCATCGGCCTTGGCTCGCTAGACTGTTGGCCCGGCGACCCACCAAGGTCGTTGCCATCGCGCTCGTCAACAAACTCGCCAGAACCGCTTGGGCTATGATGGCCAAGAACGAACGATACAACGCACCCGCCGCTCGTGGCGTGATCGAGACGAGATGCACCGGACACCCAGCGTGACGTAACGGTTGGGAGGGCGAACAGCACTTAATGCAGTGCCGGTCGATCCGGCGATCAGGACGACTCACATGGGCCACGGCATTTTCGAATGCGTGCTGTTGATCGGGACTTGATCCGCGTAGGGCATTATGGCCAGCGGTTATGTGCAGCGCGCAAACAGGCCGAACACATGCCTGCTGCGTGCAATGCTGTAAAATGAAGATTCTCCTTGCCCACCCGGAGCGGTCCACACATGGCCAGCTGCAGGATGTTCAGTTTACATCGCCTGACTTGACTGTGCAGGCAGGGTGAACTGAAAAGTCGCGCCCTGAGGTTGGGCGGCGGTAGCCCATAGTCGTCCCCCATGCGCTTCAACGATGGTGCGGCAGATCGATAGACCCATCCCCAAGCCGCCGGGCTTTGTCGTGTTGAAGGCGTCAAAGATGTGCTCGAGACCCGGTGAACTCAGACCTGGACCCGAATCCCGCACTACGACGAGCACGCCGTCCGGCTCGACCTTACCAGTGGTGATCACTAACTCTCGCGACCGCTCGCTGACCGAGCTTAATGCTTCAATAGCGTTGATGATCAGGTTCATGATCACTTGTTGCAGCTGAACCCGATCTCCTTGAATGAGCGGCAAGCCCTCCACGAGGTGTGACTGCACCGAAATGCCATTCTTCACGACCTCGCCACGGGTCAGGGCGATGACCTCGAGGATTGCTCCGTTGATGTCCACGTCTTCTTTCCGGAGAGGTGCCTTTTTGAAAAGCGCGCGCATGCGGCCGATGACCTCGCTGACGCGATTGCCGTTTGCAAAAATCCGGTTGAGAGCCTGCCGAGCCTTCTCCAGATCTGCCGGTTCTTTGCTCAGCCAGTGCAACGCCGCAGAGGCATTGTTGAGCGTCGCCCCAATCGGCTGGTTGACTTCATGGGCAATCGAAGCCGAGAGCTGCCCCATTGTTGCGACTCGATTCGCGTGCACGAGCTCCATCTGCACCTCGCCGTAACGCCGCTCGCTTTCGCGAATTTCCTTCTCCGCCCGCTTGCGCTCGGTTAAGTCGACCACGAAGGCCACGCCCTGGTCGTGTCGCCCGCCGAACGTCGCTGCCCCGACCAGCACCGGCACGCGGCCGCCGCTTTTCAGGAAGTACTCCTTCTCGTAGGGTTGCGTGGTTCCGGTCGCCTCCAGATCCGCCACACGTCGGTCGTCGGCATCTCGCCATTCGGCGGGCGTCAGATCCCGCCAGCGCAGTCGACCGGAGACGAGATCGTCGCGGCCGTATCCGACGATGCGGAGAAACGCTTCGTTGGCATCGATGATTCGACCGTCCGGATCCCAGACGAAGATGCCGATGATGTTAGCATCCACTAGCCGTCGGATCCTGGCCTCCCGCTCAGCTAGATCGCGGTACAGGCTGGCGTTCTCTATTGAGATAGCCGCCTGGGAAGCGAGCAGTGTGAGGACTACCATTCGAGCAGGAGTAAACGCGGCAGTCGTAAGGTTGTTCTCCAAGTACAGCATCCCGATCAACCTGGTCTGCTTAAGTATCGGCAGGCAGAGCACTGACCGTGAGCGGTGGTCGCGAATATAGCCATCCTCTGAAAACGCGCTCTGACTGGACGCATCGTGCAGGAGAACGCTTTCTTTTGTCCGAAGGACGTAGCGAAACACAGACTTCGGTAGATCTGCGGCCGTGACGCGTGCCTGTTTCAGGACCACGTTCACGTTGTCACTGCTGGTTGTGGCCTCCGCTTCAATTTGATATTTGTCGCCTCGCGGAAGGATCAAGAGACCTCGATCGGCGCCCGCGTGTTCGATTGCCGAACTCATGAGCGTGTTGATTAACTTCTCGAAAACGATCTCGCCTGACACGGCTTCCGAGACTCTGATTACGGTAGCCAAATCGAGCTGCTCGTTGGGTGCCACTATTGTCGCGGTGGAATCCGGGATCGACTTGTCCACCTTGAGGTGCGGATAAAGCTCCTCGAGTTGGCGAACCTTTCCGTCGGCTCCCCAGCGCAGGTAGCAGGCCCGCGCGGCCCGCAAATAGGTCGCCGCGATCTTCTCGTAACCGCGCTCTGCGTAGAAACGCCCGGCAATCTCGTTGGCAATTGCCTGGTTGTGCACGAACCCGTATTTGTGAGCGTCGCGGATGGCCTTGTCGTACAGCTCCTGAGCGTTCAGTAGCCGGCCCTCAATGCGGGCGATCTCGGCACCGACCAAGGCAGCGCAGTCTTCGAAGGTTTCGGGGTTGACCTCCGCCCACATTTGGAGCTGCCGGTGTTGGTCCAGCACAAAATCGAAATGCGTCGGTCTCTGCTCCGGTGTGGCGTGATCCCAGACCGCCGCGTGCGCCAGCGCGCCATAAAATCGATACACCGCTGACTCGAACATTGCCGCCGACGTCCAAAGCAGCGGTTCCGCGTGCAGCGAGGCGTCGACCGCCGACGCAAGGTCCCCGGCAAAAAAGTGCGCCTGCAGCTTTCGCGTCCAGTAATAGAACTCGGCGAGCACCAGATCGGGGCTATTGGCCAAGCGGCGTTCGGTATCGAGTTCGCTGTATCCCTCATGATCCAGGCACCCGAACGTCGCAGTCAGCCCGCGCAAGGTCAGAATCAAACCGAGTTGTGCTCCGCAGCGCTCGACGAGCGGGCCGAAACCCACCCGCCTAGCAAATGCCAGGCCGTTCTCGCATTCCTTTTGCACTTCCGCGAGTGGATCCCCGGCGGCCAGGCAAACCGTGACGGTCAGTAGCTCGCACTCGGCTGTCAGATACTCGATCGAGAAGATGAGCTGGTGATTACGTTCCCAAGTCTCTTCTGCAAGAAGGGCTCTGCCGGCCCTGAGATACTTGAGCGCCGAGTCGTATGCCGTCGAGAGTTTCGCGCGCCGGCCTGCGATCAGATTCAGTTCTGCGACGCGCTCACGATCCTCGACAGAGGTGATGAGATGGGAGCCCCGGTTGAGTTGATTGACGATCTCAAATATCGCCTCTTCACGTTTTTCAGCGGGCGTGTGCACGGCGAGGAGCACTCCGATGTGCAGGTGAGCCTCGGCACGCAGCTCCTTCGGGATCATCGAGTAGGCGGCTTCCTGCACGCGGTCGTGCAGGAAGCCGTAGGAATTGTCCGCACGGAAGATGAGGCCCGATCGCACGGCTTCCCAGAGATGGGCGTGCAGGTCCTCGACCGAGCCCTGATACCCAATCCGCAGCATCTCAAACTCTGCACTGTTGCCCATGCAGGCGAACTGCTGGAGTACCTTCTGGGTTTCTGGCGGAAGGCGCTTCAACTTCTCGACCATCAGCTCTACAACATTGTCCGTGAAGCCTTTGGCACGAATGCGGAGCAGGTCCCATACCCAACGCCGCGCGCGGTAATCGAATGTCAGCAGGCGATCGTCCGCCAGAGTAGAAATGAACTGGATTGCGAAGAACGGGTTGCCCGTGGTCTTTTCGTGAATCAAGTCTGCCAGTGGGGCGGCGCGCTCCAATTGGCAATGAAGCGAGTCCGCAAGCAGTTTACCCAGATCGTCGCGACTGAGTGGTGTGAGAACGATGTCCTGCACTGCCGCTCCGGCCTGACGGATCGCTTCTAGCTTACGTACCAGCGGGTGGGTGGCATTGATCTCGTTGTTCCGATACGCACCAATGAGCAGTAAGTGCTGCAAATCGTTGCGGGTCAACAGATCTTCAAGAAGGTCGAGTGTGGCGGCATCCAGCCATTGCATGTCATCAAGGAAGAGCGCGAGCGGGTGTTCACGTCGCGCAAATACGCCGATGAACCGTCGAACCACAATCTGAAAACGTCTCTGCGCTTCCTGCGGCGGCAATTCGGACACCGGCGGCTGCTCGCCAATGACATGCCTCAGTTCCGGAACGAGATCGACGAGGAGCAGTCCGTTCGGACCCAGCGCCTCACGAAGTGCGTCCCGCCATTTGCGCACGTCTTCCTCGTTCTGGCTGAGGAGCCGCCGGATGAGGCTCTGAAACGCCTGGGCCAGCGAGGCATGCGGAATGTCGCGCTTGTACTGGTCGGATTTGCCCGACGCAAACAAGCCGCGTGGCGGCACGAGTGGTTTGTGGAGCTCATTGACGACTGCGGATTTGCCGATGCCGGAGTATCCGGAGACCAGCACCAGTTCCGCTCGGCCACCGCCAACGATGCGGTCGAAGGCGGTGAGCAGAGTGTCAACCTCGCGGTCCCTTCCGTACAGCTTCTCGGGAATCATGAGGCGATCCGGGGTGTCGCGAGAGCCAGGAGTGAAATCATCGATCCACCCCTGGGACTCCCATTGGGACAGGCAGCGCCGAAGATCGCCTTCAACTCCCACCGCTGTCTGATACCTCTCCTCCGCCGTCTTGGAGAGCAACTTCATCGTGATCGCGGAGACCGAAGCCGGGACGGTTTCCACCCGCTCACTGGGTGCGGCTGGTTGTTTCGCGATGTGACAGTGCACCCATTCCATCGGCTCGGAGGCCGTGAATGGAAGACTGCCGGTCAGCATTTCGTAAAACGTCACTCCAAGCGAGTAAAGGTCGCTCCGAGAATCGATGGAACGGTTCATTCGTCCCGTCTGCTCGGGTGCCATGTAGGCGAGCGTTCCCGCGATGAACTCGGGAGGTTCGGGCGACTGGCGCTCGCGCGGAAGTCGGGACGCAATCCCGAATCCGGTGAGCCATGCGTTGCCGGAGTCGTCGACGAGGACATTCGCAGGCTTGATATCCTTATGTATGAGGCCCTGCTGATGGACTTGACCGAGTGTTCTTGCCAACCCAATGGCATTACGAAGGAAGCGAGTCAGGTCGAGCGGTTGCCCCTGGTCACGCTCAAGAATCCGATCCAGCGGCTGACCGCCGGGGTCCTTGAGTAAGAGGATCGTCCGCCCTTCGTGACGAGTAATGGCCAGAGGCTTGGCAGCCCACGCGGGATCGAGTTCGGCTGCGAACGAGTATTCGTGCATGAGCCGCCTGATACTGTGAGGCGGCGCCTGTTCAAAGAGTGCGATCGCCAGGACTGGCGAGGGGTCGTCGTGCTTTCGGCCGCGGTAAAGGGCAAAGTCCGCGCTTTCCCGCAGGGGCACCAGCACGTACCCCGAGAGCCCCGGGATAGGTGACATTCTTGTTGCCACAGCATCACCACTTCAGCAAGCTGCCTAACCTTCACGCAGCGCTATCATAGCGCTACCCGGCTCTCGCGCGCATGCGTCAATCAGGCGGTCTTCGTCGTATGCGTACGATGCGCAATACGCCGGATCAACAGATATCGCTGACCGATCCGGATGCCCGTTCGATGGCCACCAGCGGACGTGGATCGGGTGTCGTCGGCTATAATGTCCAGGTCGCGGTGGACACCGCGACACCATCTGATTGTTACGCACGAGGTCATAAACGTCGGCCGACAACGGCCGCGCGCCGATCCTATCCGTTTGCACACAACCAAGACCCGGAACGGACATATCGGGATCACCGCTTCCAGAGAGGAAAAAAGGCGCTTAGTGCCAGGCGGGAGATCGTAAATCAGACGCCGGCCGCCGCCTTCATTTCACCCGCGAGTTCATCGTAGCAGACCGTCCACGCCTCACGAACGGCGGGCGTGAGATCCTCTCCAAGCGCCTGTTCGAGGGTCCAGAGCAACGCTTCCCGCACCGCGTCATAGTCCGCGAGCTTAACCCCGTACTCGACATGGCGGAGGGCAAGGTCATGGATCGCGGGCGAAAGGTGATCCAGCGCGGGTAGATTGTAGACGACCATAGCGAGCATGGTCATTAGCTTGACGCCCTGAATACGCATGTTGTTTCTGAATAGCGGCCGGAAATTCGGATTGGTGGCGAATAGCCGCTCGTAGAACAACGCCCCGGCGACCTCAGGCATCGCCGCGAGCCGGGCGAAGGTGGTCTGAACAAGCTCCTGCTGCACAGCATCCACGATGTCATTTCCTTTGCGCGCGGGCGCGGCTCACTCGGCTGCGCGCGACACATGATAGCAATCGGATGCGACAGCTCAGGCGCATAGAAGCGTCGTGCAACCTGACGCATCTCATTGGCGCGCGATTTCCGTGGGTCATTCACACGGAAGCAGTTGCGATGTCGCCTCATTTAGCGCCAAGCAACGTCTCATTTAGCGCCAAGCGGGAGATCGCCCCGAGCAATTCACGATGTGTCCTTTCCTGTCGTGCGCTGGCCATTCACTCGTCCTTGCGATGCCGCACGCAGCATGGTGGGCGGGCTACCGAACTCGCTTGCGAACGCGCGATAAAACGTCGCCATACTGTTGAACCCCCAGCCAAAAGCTATATCGATCACCGATCGGCCGGTTCCCGTCGCGTCGGCGACGGCGTCGCGGCACCGGAGCAGTCGCTCGCGCGAAACGTATCGGGCGAAACTGACATTGTTTGCCTCGAACAGGCGATGCAACTGGCGCGCCGAGATGCCGAGTGCGGCCGCGGCGCTGGCGGCGGTCAGGGAAGGATCGGCGAGATGCAGGTCGACGTAACGCTTGGCGGCCGCGAGCCGCGCCGATTGTAGCGAATCCCGCCCCCGATTGATGCCTTCGTTGGAGATGTTACAGCTCAGTGCCACGAGACCGCAGAGATTGCGCAGCACGGCTTCACCGTGTTCGTTGGAGAGCAGCGGGGCTTGCGCCTTCGCCGCATCAATAGCTGCGCCGAGCAGCGAGCCGAGCGGCGAGGCACCGGCCAACCGAAACGGGCGTTCCAGTCGGCCCCCGGTTATAATCGGCGAGAGTGCAGCCCGCGGGATGATCAGCATGTCGAACGACGCTGGGCCTTTCCATTCCGCGTTGAATTGCCATTCGGTCGAGCTTATGCAGAAATCACCCGGCTCATGCATCAGGTCGACTGGCGTGCTGCGTGCCGCGGCCCTCCAGATGACCGGCGCGCGAAATCGGCGGACGAAGAACGCTTCGATCTTGTCCCTGGCAACGTCGGCCGCCGTCCGTTGGACCCTCTCAAGTCCCGAACTTATCTCCAGCAGCGCAAATTCGCCTGCAATCGATCCATTCGCTTCCGCGCGAAAGGCAGCGGGATCCGGAATCTCGCCCGGCGTGATGCTATGGGCCTGCTTCGCGAAATAGTCGCACCAGAACCTCACGCGGTCGCGCGGCGCAATATGGTCCGTGGAAAAATGGACTTGCATGACCATCCCGTGGGCCGACCAAATGCCTTGGAAACCTAACCTTAGACCGGTTACATGGGCAAAGCGAGGGTGCCAGACTTTGGGGCTGCCACTTTTTAAAGCGGATGTGGAGAGTTCCTTTGCGTCTCGATTCCAGCGGGCGAGCTGATCACCGCACCCGCCTCTCCGCGGCCTTAACTGAACAACAACCGAATGGCGATCGGCGCAAAATGAGACATCGTGCGGCGCACGGTGAGACGACGGTAGTGACCTGCGAGACTATGCTTACTCAAATTCGAGTGTAAGGCCGAATAGATCCTATGAACAATGTGAGTACGCAAAGGAGGTTGAAAATGGCAACCAACGCAACGAGCACGATGATTTTGGATGGCGACTTCGACAAAATCGACTTCCGAGGAGAAGTCGTCGACGGGCACCTCGTCACAAAAGGAATTCTTGCAGACCAAGCGGCAATGGATTCTATCCCAGTAGGGATATACGTTCTCGAAAAGGATGCCACTGTCGTCAAGTGCAACAAAGCTGCAATCGCGGGTTGGGGACGCACGCCGTCTCTGGGAACCTCGGAAAAGTATTGCGGGTCACACCTTCTGCGTTACCCTTCAGGAGAAGTGATGCCGCACGAAGTTGCACCACCATCCGTGGTGATCAACAACGGCGCCACCGTTCGCAACGCCGATGTGATTTGCGAGCATCCGAACGGCAATCGTCTTCTGGCGCTCGTTAATGTCTTTCCAATTCGTGACAACGAGGACGAGGTGATCGGAGCCGTCAACATTTTCCGTCACAATACCAGCAAGACTGTCCCTGGCTTACTCTCCGAGTCTGCAAATAATTCCGATTCCGAGATCGGTGAGGGGGAGGAGCAGTGAGGCTCCCTTCGCCGCTTCTGGTTCCGTAGTTCTTCATAGGGACCTTCTCGGCATGTGGCGTACCAGAAGCTCAATGTTTGTCCGCCGCACCCGGCTGACCGCGTTTTCGGGCCCTGGAAATTACAAGTACGCTAACTAGGGCGCGCGGTGCTTTTGCGCGCGCCATACATTTGCGATGGAGCTAGCTGTGCGATCGAACGAGCGACGTGAACGGGAGCGTGAGATGCGTGACGCTGGGCGGCTGCCCCCAGGACAGTCGCTGACGCTCAAGTGGCCGGTGCTGCATGTGGGCTCGGTGCCGCTCTTTCGTCCCAGGACGTGGGATTTTCGCGTATTCGGCCTGGTAGAGGAGCAGCTGCGGCTTTCGTGGGAAGAGCTCTCCAATCTGCCGCAGAGCGAGGTATTTTTGGACATGCACTGCGTCAACGGCTGGAGCCGGTTCGACAACCATTGGGGAGGATTGCTCGCCACAGAATTGATGAAGCGAGTGAAGTTGCGGCCAGAGGCGCGGCATGTGATGGTCCATGGCGAGAACAACTACACGGCAAACCTGCCACTCTCGGATTTTCTGCGCCCGACAACGATTTTCGCGCTGCGGCATAACGGCGTACCGCTTACTGCTGAGCATGGCTACCCGCTGCGCCTCGTGGTACCAAACCTCTATGCGTATAAGAGCGTGAAGTGGGTGCGCGGGATCGAGTTATTGGATCGCGAATCGCCGGGCCTATGGGAATTTAACGGATATCACGTCTACGGCGACCCGTTCAAAGAGCAGCGATCTTCGAGCTGAACATCGGGACGCTGGAGATATGGGTCGCTCTCAAGTACGGCTGCTCGAAGCCAATCGTTAGACTATTTCACCTACAGGTACGACTTCATCAGAACAACAACATAAGGATGAACGAGTGCATAAAGGTCAGTCCGGGCATCGCTAGACCGGTTCATTCGTCCTGTCTGCTTAGGTGCCGTCCAATTAAGCTGAGGATCACCTGCTGCAGGTGAACTCGATCCCTTGAACGGACGGCAAGCCGCCCGCGAGTACCGTCTGCACCGAAATGCCATTTTTCGTGACTTCGCCATGGGTCACGGCGACGACCTCGAGGATTGCTCCGGCGCAAATTGTTCCAAATATCTCGCCGTCAGGCCGCGAGAGCCAGATAAGAAATCATCCCCAGTTCCACATCTCCGATTTCCAGTGGTCCTAGCCCATTTGCCGTTTTTGCGCTCGATTGCTTGATCATTATTGCTGAAATTCGAATTTGCTTGCGGCGCTCGTGGAGCCTAGCGAAGGCAGATGCGATTTTCCAGCTGTCCGAAGGCGGTATAGTTCACGATCGTCGGCCCGAGCGCAAACCACAATATGACCGAACTCCTGGTCGCGCGCCGGCAGGTGATTGAGCGGTCATGACGGATCTTCATCCGATTTGGCGCGCTGCAGAGCCGATTCGACGCATCCGAGCAGAACCTCCTCGTCGATGGGTTTGGTCAGGTAGCCAACGACGCCATGACCTAGAGCCCAAGCTCGCGTGCGGTCATCGGGGTAAGCGGTGATCAGAATTGTTGGTATGTTATAGCCAGATCCTGCCAAGTTGCTATGCAACTCAGTCCCAGTCATGCCCGGCATGTGGACATCAACGATCAAACAGGACGTATGGCGTACGTTGGGAGACGCCAAAAAATCCACTGCGGACGAAAAGGCCTCAATCGTGAAACCCATTGCTCGCATGAGATCCGCTAACGCCGCGCGAAACTGCTCATCATCATCGATGATCGAAATTTGACTCTTGCTGGGCATATCCCGCATCTCGCGTTCCGCGTCCATTTCAAGAAGCACACTGCGCGGCTATCCAATCATCGCGCGGCGGACCGCATCCCCAGCAGTGAAAGTGTAACGACAAGGGTCTCGACTTGGCGATTATATTGTGGACGGGCGATGCCACACTTCGGAATAATCGATGCTATACTCTGGAACAATCAATGCAGAACTTCTGAATAGTTCAGCCCGGTTTGGGCCACGTCCGAACGCGTACGCTGATGCCACGTCGATGCGCTTGACGCGGCCGCAGCACCCTTTCGGCAGCCGATTAAAAGCATGAATTGGCTTACGCAAACAAGAACGTCTTTGCGGATGGAGCCACGTGCCATCATGAAGCGATTAGGAGCGCGGCGACTTTATGCCAAGCGCCTCCGCCATTTTCACAAGCTCAGCCAGCGATTGCGCACCCATCTTCTGCATCACGTGGCTGCGGTGCGCCTTCACAGTGATCTCAGCTACGTCTAGCTGGAAAGCGATCTGCTTGTTCCTCAAGCCGGTAGTCACGAGAGCCAGCACCTCTCGCTCGCGCCGGCTCAAACGCTCGAGACGCGATTTCAGCTCCGTGAGCCGCTGCTCGGCTTTCCGCCGCGTTCGATCGCGCTCCAGCGCGATCGTCACTGCATCCAGCATATCTTGATCGCGGAACGGCTTGGTCAGAAAATCCACAGCTCCTGCCTTCATCGCCTTGACCGACATCGGAATGTCGCCGTGGCCGGTCATGAAGATGATGGGAATGGAAGCGTTCACTTTCGACAGCTCGGCTTGAAAAGCGAGACCGCCCAAGCCGGGCAATCTGACGTCAAGCACGAGGCAGCTCGCCACGTCGCGTAACAACTCGCCTTCGAGCAGCTCTGCGGCCGACCCAAACAATTTGACTTTGTAGCCGACCGAGTTGAACAGATCTCCGAGAGAGTCGCGGAAGTCCTTGTCATCGTCAACGATGACGATAGTTGGTGCCTCGGCTACGGCACGCTTTTGATTAGAATGCTGCGCCACGAGATACTCTTCCGATACGCGCCGACTTGCAGTGTAAAACTATCACCTTCACGAGGGCCATTCAACGCACAACGCCTCCCGAGAGTTCCAGTGTAGAACGCCATCGTTCGTGGCCACGAGAAGTTCACCAGGTCGATGGTCATCAGGACCCTTGGTGTAAGCCGACCGATGAAATGTCAGCTCAACTCACGCTCCGTTAGCAGCGACAGATTGCGGAACGCCCCTCGCATCGCTCTGTGGCCGTTGGGCAAGGGTGTTCCCCTTGCGCCGCTTCAGCCTTCAGTCGCTTTGCTGAACTCCCGCTCCGGGCTTTCCGCTTCCTGTTCGCCAAGAGTCTTCCAGCTCGCGGAGCCAAGATGGCAAAGCAGTCTTGGCCGGTTGCCGATGGGCTATGGGGAGCATCGAGTACGGCCAGATCTCCGATTTGCTGCGTGTTAACTGGTTCGGCGTCTTCAGACGAAATGATCCGTTTAAGTGCGATACCGTGCTCGCCGCTACGGTCGCGAGAACGGATGCTGCCAGGGCCATCACTCGTAGACGCATGTCTTCCTCAGGCTCGTGAGCTGCTTTCTAGCGGCACCGAAAGCCCGATCATCCTTATCGCAATGTGAGGCCGAGATGCCTCCATTTTCCGAATAGCAAAATTGGTCGCAACGCACGCAGCTCATTCATGTGTCATAGGAGGAGCCACACTTCGGCGATAATCCGTGGGGGCAATTCCGGTCGCCTTCCGGAACGCCGTGGCGAACGCGTTAGGAGTTCTGAAGCCTACCGCCAAACCGATTTCCGCCATCGAGCCTGCGCGTTTTGCCAGCAGTACCTTGGCGTGCTCAACACGACGGCTGGTCTGGTATCGATGTGGCGGCATTCCGAGTGATTGCTTGAATACCCGGCAGAAGTGATACGGGCTCAGACGAACGAGCTGCGCCAACGTGCCAATCGGTATCCGCTCATTGAGATGTTCGTGGATATAGGCAGTGACGAGTCGTTGCTGCCACGGTGCAAGGCCACCTCGGAGTTGAGGTTGAATGCTGGGCATCCCACAAGTGAAACGCGCGACTTCATGTATGAGCAGAGTACCGAGACTCCCGAAGGAGATCGGGTCTCCTGCAGAGCTCTCGACGAACGTCTTCAGCTTGAGCGCGGTGTGCCATAGCGTTTCGTCTTCGAATAGTAGGCGTGGAGCGTCCGGTAGGTCGGTGATGCCAGGCTTGGAAAGAGCCTTCACCTTCTCAGGTTCGAAGTAGAAGTACATGAGCCGCATCTGCGACCCGCGCGGCTCGTGCCAATCATGAAATTCGCGGCCAGCCGGCACGAATGTCAGCTTCCGCTCGAGGTTCCGGATCGCTGATCGCGGCAGACCTTCCACAAATGTCTCTCCGTTGCGGCGCTCTCCCTTCTCGTACATCACGAGCATATGCATTGGAGCCCGAAAATGATGTTGGATTTTGCTTCGGCTGGCGAATCGCACAGATTCGGCCGCCATGCCTTGCCCCGCTACAGTGAGGCGTGTCACAGCCTCGGAAGGAGAGATTTCAACGACAGGATGGATCCCGTCCGCCGCGACGTAACCATCCAATTGGCGAGCTGGATCGAAATTGGACGAGTCATGGTCACGTGCAATGATCGGGGATCGAGTTATCGGAAGCAACACTTGTGATCTTGAAAGTTGTTGCAGATCTTCAGTGCCGTTCAGCGAATCGCGTGGTTTCGATAAATTCTCGCCTAAACGGACTTGCTGGATCTCGGCTCGCAGCGTGGAGGGCGAATGTGGTGGGCGGCCTTCTGCTATCGCTTTTCGGGTTCGCTTGAATTGGAGTGCTGTCAACTGGTCATCATCGGCTAGACGCATGGAGACGAACTCCGGGTCCTATTCAGGATTTCATTCATCCATTCCGTTGTCGCGATCGCGGTGCCCGTGTTGGGGGTAGTAGGCCCCGCGTCAGCGGCAGCTTCCTTCGCCCGAAAGCTGCTACAAGCGATACGAGGTGATCCTGCCCTACGACAGGCAAGTCCTCAATTGCACTCGCGTTTGCACGTCTGACAGGAAGGGCGAAACGGGTTAGACGTTTGGCGGAGCAGGGCTGCGACTTTTGGATATCCCCGTTTCGACTTATTTGTAAACTTAAAGGAAAGCCGCTTGAGGTTCGGGAGCGGCGCGACCGGATCTCGGCGCGCTCGAAATTGCTGCTGACCGCGCACCGGAGCGATGAGCGATTACGTATCCTGTTAGAGGTCGTGATCCAGTCTCATCTTGAATGAGCCCTGCTCATCGTGAGCTTCTTCGGACGGCGTCTATAGATGCCAGTGTAGACCAGGAAGCTCTTTGGTATCGATCAGAAGATCGCCCCACAGGGTGGAGCCTGTCTCAAATTTGCCGGACGCATTTACGCTTTTTCGTAACGGCCCGCGACGTAACGCATCGTAACGCTTGACCGTAACGCACCGCGGCGGCGTGACAGCGTAACGCGATCCCGCTGATCCCGAGGCTGCGACGATTGCCTAGGGGAAGCAGACACAGTTCTGCGCCTGCTGCAAGGCGCGAACTGACTGATCCTGAGAGCATCGCGACCCGCCATCGGGGCTGATCATGCCCGAAGAAGTGGGGATGGTGATGAAGGACCCGTGCTCCAGAGCAAACCAATCTCGGCCGCGCGGTCGCGGTCAACCTGCCTTCGCCGGATAACAGTTAGCTCATTGACGCAGGCGAGAAACTCGCTGATCGCGGCGCGCATTCCAAACTTCGCACAGAGGTCACGATTTTCTTCTGCTATCGCGAGACCAAGTCGGCACGGCTGGTCCGGCGGTGAAGGCTACATACAGACCACGCAGCAATAGCGCGGGAAAAACAATGAGTACGCAAGGCGTGAATGTCTTTCAGCGTTCGTCACGATAGGAGAAGTGGTGCTAGCTTTGGTGACGTTCGGAGGAGTGGTGCTAGCTTTGGTCATTGCAATCTCCTTCACGTGGAAGTCATTAAATAAGCCGCGAACCCAGACGCCAGCTCCTGGTGGGTTGAGCTGCCACGGTTGGCGGAAACCGCCAGCCGTACGGGAGCCGGAACGCATTGACCAGATGCGGCCCGGCGAAATCGCGATCATCCCGAGACGGTCGAGCAACTTCGGCGACCGCGACACCGCAGGCCGTGCGGTGTCGTGGTCCAGCCGGAACGCGACGTAGCTCACGCTCGCCTTGCTGCCGTCACCGATGGCCGCCTCGATCGCCGCGAACACCCAGCGCGCGCTCTGGGGGCAGCGCCGCATAGGCCGGGTTTTCTGATCAATGCGCCATCGTTGCCTTCCTCAGTTGGCTACTGGGCCATCCACACCGCCAGCGCGACCATAATGACCGTCGCGACGAAGACAAGCGCCTGAGCGTTAGACATGCGCCACATCGCGCACCGCCGCCTATTCTGTACGAGCTGGTACAAACGTTACAGCGATATGATTTGCAAATATCTTGACACCGCGCCAACCGGCACTTTGCTCTGTGCCCCAAAGGCCCCGGAAGCGAGGGGGTGCACACAAAGGAAAGGCGGCGCGCGTCCTAAAGGTCAGGTGTCGAAAAAAACGTATCGACTGATGATTCGTTCGTGCTTTACCGTGATTACATCCCGGCCCTTGACGACCGGGTTGCCGTCTTTCCCCGCGAGCGCCCAAGTGTACGTAGACACCTCCCCCGTTGTCTGGATCGGGCCGGTGACGGCGAGCTCCATTTCCGGCATCTGCGCCTGTACCGTTTTAATCGCGAGTTCAATGCCCGCAAAACCAGAAAACCACGCGGCCGGCTCGCCGATGACCACGTCTTCTGCATAGGTTAAAGGGATGCCCGTGATGCGCTCAGCGGCATGTCGAGCGTTCCAGATTTTCAGGTGCCGATCGATAATCTTTGCGACGGGATTGGACATGTCTCACTCACGCTTATGTGCAAGGCGTGATCGCCCTGCGCTCGCATCAACCCATGCTCCCCGGCATGAAGCATCTGACGCCAACCAAAGCGCCGTGCAGATAGTAGGGCCAGACCATCGTGCGACCAGCGCGGTTCGGTCCATCCACGACAGCGTCGTTCGGAACATCAACCCACTCGCCATCAATGCGCGCGCGATAGTGACCGTCTTTCGTTTCCCAATCGGCGTCATCAACGCGCTTCGCATCACTGCCATCGCAGCAGGGCCCCTTGCCACTGGACAAGCTCTCATACCAACTGTTCAACTCAGGGCGTTGATGATCGTGGGCGCGAGCGTGACCGATTGTGGAAACCGACAGCATGACCGTGAATGCGACCAGTGTTGCATGCCAAATGTGATTGTTCATCTCGCGCCCAATGTCGTTCGCTATTCGTCCATTATTCCATTTCCACTGTCGCACTTTATGAGCCTGTGCACCTTTCCAATGCATCCAACCTAAGACGATCGCGATCAGCGGCTCAATTGAACGTAGGTAACCCTGCGGCATCTAAAGGGGTCCCGGATACGATACGAAGGTTTATGCGCTCGCCCTCTAAAGCCACGTATTTTCCCGCGAGCGCCAGAACCGGGCAGGCGACGTCAGCAAGCTCCTTGCGCGTCTCGGCGCTGACAAGCATGCGGTATGCGGCGGCATAGCCTCTTGGGTCGGCGCCGAGCCAGCGGGCTCGAGCTTTGCGTCTGGCGCCGTCGTTCGTCCACAGGTGATCCGGAAAAGCTTTCGGGAAGACATCGCTGTCAATCCCCCGCATGCCTTTCTCATCCGCCGTGTCGGCGGTGTCGAGCGCCGCCGCATGCAGCTCCGGGGGGACGCCGAGCGCAAGACTGATCAGGATGAGTTTGGCGGTGTCTTCCCGGCGCATGCGAACCCTGGTGACCCAAATGGCCCGGTCGAGGCCTGTCCGCTAACCAGATCACATGCGCGCTGATATCCATGATGGCCCGGAGCACTGTGCTCCAAGCAGAGGCCGGATACATTGACGCAAGACCGCATCTACCGGATCGTCGAAATCTTCTTGCACCGCACAGCCGGACCATACATTGGGTCAGGCTTCGAAGTGCCTTCCGGCGCGAGCTTAGTCAGTTTTTCCTGTCATAGTCTCACATTCTCAAATGCGTGATTCTGATGTTTGGAGAATTGCAGCGGCGAAGAACAAGCTCGACTCGCGACAAATTGCGTGCTCCATCCTTGGATTGCGGAGACAGAAGCTTCGCGGGCCCTCTTCCTGCATTGGGCAAAATAGCGATGAGAGAAGGAGGAGGTCTCGCAACGCACAACGTTTAGCTGCATTGCAACAACGGCTCCGCGGCTCCCGCCCGATCGTCTCCCGACACCCGTGATGTTTGCGCTGGTCAATCACCCGAGGTCGGCCTGACGGCGAATCCGTGATTCATCGTTCTCCAACCGTATCCGGTGAGTTGCTAATCTTTTGGAACCTATCCAAACGGCTCTGGTAAAGCCTGACAACGGCAGGAGAGAGCTATGGTCGAGAAACAGGTGCAGCTCACTTGGGATCCGATTGCCCTTGCGGCGCAAACTGCAGAATATCGCGAAACAAAGCCAGCTGCTGATGCAGCGCTTTGTGTCACATCAGCCGGACGCGGTTAAGTTCGGCATGGGCGACACGTCGACGCTCGGGTTCGACTTTTTCGAGCTCATGACAAAGATGATGGCCGACCCGGTGGTAGTCGCTCGCGCCCAGATCGACCTATTCTACGACACGCTAGGTATCTGGCAGAAAACTGCGGAACGCATGCTCATGCTACGTGCACGCGAGGCCGGTCCCCCGAAAGACAAACGCTTCAAGCATCCGGACTGGAGCGAGAACGTTATCTTCGACTTTGTGAAGGACAGCTATCTCGTTGCGGCGAAGTCGCTTCTTTCTGCAATCAGCGAAACTAAAGGCATGGATGAGGCCAGCGCTCGTAAGGTCGATTTCTACACGCGCCAATTCATTGATGCTTTGTCGCCTTCCAATTTCGTCGCGACCAATCCGGAGGTCCTCACCGCGACCCTGGAGTCTGGCGGACAAAACCTGCTACGTGGTTTGGAGAACCTTCTCGTCGATCTGGAGCGCGGCGATGGTCGGCTTGCGATTACAATGACCGACATAAAGGCTTTCCGCCTCGGCGAAAACATCGCAACGGCGCCAGGAAAAATCATCTACCAGAACGAGCTTATGCAATTGATCCAATATGCTCCGTCGACAAACGAATGTCGGAGGCGGCCACTGCTCATCGTGCCGCCGTGGATCAATAAGTTCTATGTTTTCGATCTTCAGCCGAAGAACTCTTTCGTCAAATGGGCTGTCGATCAAGGACACACGGTGTTCGTCATCTCCTGGGTGAATCCCGATGAGAGGCTCGCTGAAATGAGCTTTGAAAATTACATGCTCGAGGGACCGTTGGCGGCACTGCACACGATCGAGTCCGCGACCGGAGAGCGTAGCGTCAACGCGATAGGCTATTGCCTCGGCGGAACCCTGCTTGCCTCGACGGCGGCTTTTCTGGCCGCGAAGGGCGACGACCGGATTGCAAGCGCCACCTATTTCGTGACGCTCGTCGATTTTACTGAAGTCGGTGATATGGCCGTCTTCATCGACGAGGAACAACTGGCGTCTCTTGAAAGACGGATGCGCGAGCGCGGCTATCTGGAAGCGCAAGATATGGCGACGGCGTTCAATATGCTGCGCGCGAATGACCTGATCTGGTCTTTCGTTGTCAACAATTACCTGCTCGGCAAAGAGCAAATGCCCTTTGATCTTTTGTTTTGGAATTCCGATTCGACGCGCATGCATTCGTTCTATTTGCGCAAGATGTATCAGCGAAATCTGCTGACAAAACCCGGCGGCATCACGTTGGCGGATACGCCGATCGATCTGTCGAAAGTCAGAACCCCGGCCTTCATTTTGGCCACGCGCGAAGTCCACATTGCGCCGTGGAAGTCGACCTATGCGGCGACATGCTTGTATTCCGGGCCGGTCAAAGTCGTTCTATCCGCTGCGGGCCATATGGCTGGCGTGATCAGCCCGCCAAGCAGCAAATATGGCCACTGGGCGAACGACAACTTGCCGCCCAGTCCGGACGAGTGGCTCGCCGGCGCTACGCCTCATCAAGGGTCCTGGTGGCCGCTTTGGGACGAATGGGTAACGCAATTTGATGCAGGCCGGGTTCCTGCCCGCGAACCGGGCGGCGGCAAGTTACCGGCTATCGAAAACGCGCCGGGCTTGTACGTACGCGTGAGATCAATGGCCTCGTAAGTTGCGGGGAAGCGATGGTACGACCGCGACTGCACGCAAATCAAATGTTACGGAACGGTGATGTCCGCTCTAACCCTCAGCAGCGGCCATCCTTTTCTGAGCGGTCCGGCTTCGTTTCGGGCCAATCGCGCCACTCTGACCTGCCGCCCGCGACTTCCGTCTACCCTGATAACCGGACAACCGCCGAGCTGCCTGCGATGTCTCGGTTGGGGCCAGAAGCTGACGTCTCCGGCACTCAGCTCTTTCTGCCTAATAAGGAGCGCAATGGTTTTCGGTTTCGATGACTATCCGCTCGCCGCAAACAGATCCCACTTCCCGGGCAGTCCTTTGAGTTCGTAAGAACCGCGTTCGGCGAATTTCAACCCGGCTCCGGCGACGAGGTCGGTGACGACGCGCGAAACCAAAACGTCATCGGAGACGCATTGCGACATCACGCGCGCGGCCGCGTGTACGGCGATGCCAGCAATGTCATTGCCTCTAGTCTCAATCTCCCCCGGTGTGCAGGCCGGCGCGAACGGAGAGTCCGATCTGTTTCGCCGCCGAGCCAAAGGCGAGCGCGCAGCGCACCGCTCGTCCAGGACCGTCGAAGGTTGCTAGAATGCCATCGCCAGTGCTCTTCACCAGATTGCCGCGGTGCTTACCGACCATGTCTCTTGCAATCTGATCGTGATTGTTGAGCAGCCGAAGCCAGCGCGCGTCGCCCATCGCAGTGGCGCTGCGCGTGGAGTCAACGATATCGGTGAATAGCACGGTCGACAGCACGCGCTCAAACTCCACCGCGCCATGATCGCGGCGACCGGTGACGAACTCCTCGATATCTCCGGGCACGGTCTCGTTGTTGGCGGTCCAGACCGCGTGGTCGCCAATTGGATATTCAATGTATTTGACGCCCGAGATCGCGGCTGCGAGCTTTCGGCCGAGATCGACCGGCACTTGGAGATCGGCTTTGCTGTGCAAGACGAGGGCCGGCACCTGCAACGTCGGCAGGATCGCGGTCACGTCGATCTGGCGGTTGAGTCGTAAGAGTGTTCGCAGTGCACCGGGACTACTCGCCAACCGCACCCACTTAGCATATTGCGCGATCACGGCTGGATCGACCGCCTCGCTCGGAGCGATAGTTTTGGTCAGTTCGCCGGTACCCCACAGCCTCAGGATCTGCTCGAAACGTGCCTCCCATGCCTCATCCGAGAGACGGTCCGCGGATCGGCTGAAACAGCCGGCCAGAATGAGGTGCGACACGCGCTCAGGGTATGTCGCGGCGAATAGCACACTCATGCAACCACCTTCGGAGAAACCGACCAGCGCCGCGTGCTTGGAGCCGATGGTATCCATGACGGCACGGACATCGTCCATGCGCACCTCGAGCGACGGCGCACCGGACATCCGGTCCGACATCCCTTGTCCGCGTTTGTCGAAGGTCACGACCCTGGCGAAGCCCGCGAGCCGCCGCAGAAAAGCGGTGTATCCTGGGAGTTCGTGCTGGAATTCGATATGTGAGATGAAGCCGGGAACCAAAACCAGGTCGATTGGCCCGTCGCCCATCACCTGATAGGCGATGCTAACGTCGCCGCTCTGGGCATATCTCGTCTCGGGCAGTTTGAAGTCAGTCATCGAGCGAAACCTCGGGGCCTACTCCATTGTTGCCGCCCGAATAGCCGAGATCAACCCCGTAGCTTCTGCCACTCCGGTTTTACGTCTAAAGACCTCAGCCGTAGTCCCGCACATTTCCGCCTTGGGTCAAACTGCGACTTCACGGCATCACCCGACGACCTCCGCCTTACCCCGATAACCGGCACTCCACACGACGGTCGGAAGGTCGGTTGCGGGCCAAAATCCGAAATCAGCACCAACGGCGAGCCGGTAGACGCGCCGTGCTTCTTCTGGGGCGCGCGGACGATTCGATTTGTCGCTTGGCGGCGCCGACCTCGCGAACGTACTGGGTGAACAACAGCGTCACCCGTCTGATGGACCGATGTCGCTCGGTAGCTGCCGAGCGAGGTGCGACGTTCCCATCACTCGCAAAGGTGGTCGATCCTAAACCTCGGTATACCCGTCTCAGACAAATGTACGCACGGATCAACCCTCTCGTCCAATTGTCCAGTCCATCTCTCTATGATTACGCTCTGACTTGGGTAACCGAACGACAAAGCTGACTTGCAACTGCCATGCGGGAAATCACCAAAAATTCGAGCGACGAGTGATGGGCTGGATGTTCGAGAACGTGGGACGTTTGATTGCTTGGCTGCAGAAGCCGGCCAACCACTGTGAGCCGCTCACCTCGAAGGATTCGGCGGCCTTACGCGACACTCTTCGCCCCGGTGACGTTTTGCTGGTCGAAGGCAAAGGTCGTATTTCCGGCGGCATCAAATATCTCACTCAATCGACCTGGTCGCATTCGGCGTTGTACGTCGGGCCGATAGCGGGCGCCGCAACCGAGGGCGAGCCCCACGTCCTGGTCGAAGCCAATCTCGACGAAGGTGTCGTGTCGGCGCCCCTGTCGAAATATCTGCATTGTCAAACCCGCATCTGCCGGCCGGTTGGCCTGAGCGAAGCCGACCGCGAAAAGGTTTGCCGCTACGGCTCTGAACGCATTGGCCTCGGCTACGATTTCAGGAACGTCATCGACCTGATGCGCTATCTATTCCCATGGCCGGTGGCGCCGCGTTGGCGTCGCCGACCGATCGCACTCGGCTCCGGCGATGCGAGCCGCATCATCTGTTCGTCGCTGATTGCGCAAGCATTCGACGCCGTGCGTTATCCGATCCTGCCCAAGATCACGCGGATCGAAAGCCAGACGGCGCGGCGCGAAATCGCCGAGACCCGTCACTCGTCACTCTACGCGCCGCGCGACTTCGATATTTCGCCCTACTTCATGGTGGTGAAGCCCACGCTCGCGTTCGGCTTCAACTATAGAGACATGCAGTGGGCCGATCTTCTCCAGGTTCACACCACACAAGCCACGCTCGCTCCAGAGATAGAAGGCGCGATCGCGACGGGCGGCCTAGCCAAAATTTCCGCTAAGGCACTAAGTTGCGCAATGCTCACGGATGATTGACATGTCGAACCCACGTCTACGACTGATCCATTGCTCAAGCGGTATCCGGCCGGGAGCAAAGTACCGGCGGCACGGCCGCAGCTTCCGACCTCTGGTTATTGATCGGGCGGCGCGAGCGAGACCAGCGCCGAGCGAAAGCTCGTGGGAAGCTGCGCTTAACCCGGTCAATCTTGGTTTCTTAATTTCCATTGCCTTCTTGCAGGTGAGCATGACAGTTCTTGATGCCTGGACTCATCCTGAAAACGACCTGCCAGATTGACATGGTGCACCCGAGCCATCTATGGCGGCCGGGTGGGTCACCGAAACTCCGCCTCCTGTATCATTCGCATCGACCGTGCTGCTCTAGACCGCTAGTGAACCGGTTTCCGGGACGGCAGGGTCAATGTCCGTTCCGGGTCTTGGCTGGTGAAAACGCTCAGCACTTGATGCGCCATAGAACAAGTTATTCGTCCAAGAGCCTCTTAGCGCTCCAACTCGCAACGGCACTGAACTTAAAGAACGAGCTGAAGAATGCAATTCTCGTCGCGTTTCGATATTTCGCGTTTTTGCACAGCCAGGGTCAAAAGCGGCATTTGACTTCGCGCTGAGCGGCGTCTCGTCTACCCCGGTGAGTTGACGTGGCGATCTTCAATCCGGATTTCGGCCATGGGCCACAAGCGGATGTCGTCGCCTAATCGATCATTGGTGGATGCGGGGATGAGCAACCCACGACCGTAGCCGACGAGGATGCGCCCTGTGGTAAAGCCCCGATTCGTTTCAGACGATGGATCTACTGTCAGCATCACTGACGTGCCTCAGCAACAAAAAGGTTCGTCGAGGAAATTCATGACCGACCACAAGAAGTCGGCTTAACCTTCCTGATCGCTCCGGTCGGAATTCGATACTGACCTAGAGCACTATTATGATCAAAACGCCAATCGCTACCGCTGCTGCGGCCGCAGTAGAACTTTGGTTGCGCAACCGGAACGTTGGAAATTGGAGGTGACCCCCAATGACAACAGAGATGCGGAAGACCGGTATCGACGTCGTTGGCGACATGGTGGCCTGGGGTGCCCACTTTTGCCTCTTCTATGACACGAGAGAGGATCTCCTCGACACGTTGATCGAATACTTCAAGTCGGGTTTGGGAAGGGAGGAGTACTGCCTGTGGGTTGTTGCCGCGCCTTTGACGATCGAAGAAGCGACAGCTGCGTTGAAAGCCGCGGTGCCTGACCTTGATCGACACCTGGCGGACTCCAGGATGGAAATTGGGTCGGCCCGCGATTGGTTTCTCCAGGGCGGCACGTTTGATGGCAAGAGAGTGACAGACGCTTTGTATGAGAAATTCGCTCGCGTATCGGCCAGAGGGTACGCTGGCATGAGAGCGACCGCGGATACCACCTGGGTCGCAAAGAAGGACTTCTGGAGACACTTTTGCGACTATGAAGATGGTCTCAACGAGGTTATCGGCAATCAGAGCCTTGCCCTGCTGTGCACGTACCCGCTTGCGACGTGCGGAGCTCATGAAATCCTGGACGTGGTGCGTACACACCAGTTTGTCCTCGCAAGGCGACACGGGAATTGGGACATTGTCGAAACCGCCGCGCTCAAGCGAGCCAAGGCCGAAATCACGGGGCTCAATGAGGAACTCGAACAACGTGTAGTAGAACGGACCAACCAGCTGATGCTGGCGTCGGAAGCGTTGCGCGAGGCGCAGACGCAGCTGGCGCACGTCAATCGCGTCACGACGATGGGAGAGCTGTCGGCCTCGATTGCCCATGAAGTCATGCAGCCAATCAGCGGCGACAGTTACCAATGCCCAAGCTGGCTTGCGCTGGCTAAACGCCCAGCCGCCAAATCTGGAGCGGGCCCGGCAGGCGCTCGGCAACACCGTTAAGGCAGGCAACCGAGCCACCGACGTCATAGGCCGGATCCGTGCCCTAATCAAGAAGGCGCCCCCACGGAAGGATGCCTTGGAGATCAACGGAGCAATCCTTGAGGTCATTGCCCTGACCCGTGGCGAACTTGTGAAGAACGGCGTCTCGGTGCAGACACAGCTCGCGGAGGGCTTACCGCTCATTCAAGGAGATCGAGTCCAACTGCAACAAGTGATCCTCAACTTGATCATCAACGCCGTCGAAGCGATGAGCGAGGTCGGTGAAGGGGCGCGAGAGTTGCTAATCAGCACCGGAAAAGATGCATCGGGCGGGGTGCTCGTCGCCGTGCGGGATTCGGGCCCGGGACTGAACCCGGAGAGTTTTGACCGCCTGTTCGACGCATTCTACACCACCAAGCCCGGTGGCATGGGCATGGGACTATCGATCTGCCGATCGATCGTGGAAGCTCATGGGGGACGAATATGGGCCTCTGCTACTGCCGCCCCGGGTACAGTCGTTCAATGTATCCTGCCTGTAGGGTGAGAGTGTAAAGGCAAAATTGGACTCGTCCTCGCAACCCCGACGTCGTGAACGGTAGCCTGCCGTTCCGGAAGGAGTTCTTGGGGCCTGAAGTCCGGAATGGTGTCGCGCGGCGATCTGGATGGAAGAGCGCGTCAATCAAGGTGAGAGAGTTTCGCCGGGCTCGTGACGTAGGGAGGGCGTAGCCCGACCGGAGTTACGAGCCCGGCGTCGGCGCGATCCGCGAGGGACCGCGCCGACTGGTGATCGCGGCTGGCAGGTTATGCAAGTGGTTCTTCCGCCAAGAGGAATCACTCGCTTGCCCGGCCGACACATCACAGATCACCAGATGAGGCTATACATGAAGTACCGTCAGACCGATAGTCCGCCAGTGGCGGCGGCCAAGGCGTCATTCAGCGCGTCGACCGCTTATCGGATCGAGAGAGATCCCCGACTTCCATCGCAAAAGAAGGCTCCCCGCAGCCGGCGACGACCTATGTGTACCGAAAACCTTATCCGGGTTGATGACGTAATGGAATCGCCTAAGCTGGCGGAATGATCGGGCTGCTCTGTTTCGTACTGGCCGTCTTGGCTTCGCCCTCAAGTCGAAGAGCCGACTTGAAGCAGAGAATGCGGCGCTCAGACATCAGTTGATTGTCTTTGAGGCGTAAGCTGC
>NZ_JCAMOR010000036.1:0-79394 GCF_059512385.1 Bradyrhizobium sp. Crot121
TTCAACCGAAGCATTCCGGCTTTCCCTGCGCGATGGTGTTACGGTTTCCTTCGTGCTCTCCCCGGTGACCGGGCTCTCTTGCCACCGTCATCTCTCGCGCAACTTGTTCGCACGAAAAACTTAGCGCCAGCGTCGGGGCGCCAGGACCACACGACTTCGCCGTCCGTGATGCGTGTGCTCGTCAGTCACACCCATCACGTCCACCGCATCTCACCGCAACGTTCGTGACGATCGCGACCCGCCCCTCATTCGCGCTGAGACGCGCGGAGTTAAATCACTGATTTGCCCGACGGCGAAAGCGGAATGTTTTTCGCGCGAGGGCTGGACACGTTTCTGCTGATTTGCCCGACGGGTTGTTTTGTCGCACTCCAAGCATCCACATCGTCATTGCGAGCGCAGCGAAGCAATCCATAGCGCCGCAAGTGGAGGAATGGATTGCTTCGCTGCGCTCGCAATGACGGCTGCGTGGGGGTTAGAGGGAATGGCGGATTATGCCGTTCGCTTTCGCTGTTCGGGCGAGAGCGAAAAACTCATCCGCCTACACCGCTACGCCGCCGCCACCGTCAAACTGGCGCCGTCGGCGCTGACAACCTTGACGCGGCTGCCGGCGGGCGCGTCGGGGCCGGCGACGCGCCAGATCGTGTCATCGATCCGCACCGTGCCTGAGCCGTCGATGATCGGCTTCTCCAGCGTGAACTCGCGGCCGATCAGGGCTTCGGTGCGCCGGTTGAGGAACGGGCTGCTCGCGCTCGCCGAGGTCCCGCTCTTGGCGAAGTGCCGCCATGCCGGCACGGCGGCGACCGCGAACGCGGCGAACATGAGGAACTGCGTCTGCCAAAGCGGATTGATGACGAACGACACCAGTCCGACCATGAGCGCTGATAGCCCGAGCCAGAACAGGAACACGCCGGGCGCCGCCAATTCCAGCGCCATCAGGATGAAGCCGAAGATCAGCCAGTTCCAGGTACCCAGTGTCGAAAACATCTCGGTCATGACACGACCTCTAATTCCGCAGACGCAATGCTAGCACGCCCGCGCCCTCACCGCTCCGGCGCGATTGGCGGCGGCGTCGGGCCGGCCGGCGGCACCGAGGAGCGGCGCGCGGCGGCGGCTGCTGAAGCTGTGCTTTCGCCGAAGGTGGCGCGCGCGATCTCGCCGATGCCGGCAAGCGAGCCGAGCACGCTCGATGCCTCGATCGGCAGCATCACGATTTTCTGGTTCGGCGCTTCCGCCAACTGCCCGAACGCCTTGATGTACTTGTCGGCGATGAAGTAGTTCAGTGCGGCGACGTCGCCCCTCGCGATCGCTTCGGACACCATCTGCGTTGCCTTCGCCTCAGCCTCCGCCAGTCGCTCGCGCGCTTCGGCGTCGCGGAAGGCGGCTTCGCGGCGACCTTCGGCCTGCAGGATCTGTCCCTGCTTGGCACCCTCGGCGCGCAAAATCTCCGATTGCCGCTGGCCTTCCGCCTGCAGGATGTCGGCGCGCTTGACGCGCTCGGCCTTCATCTGCCGGCCCATCGCCTCCACGAGATCCGCCGGCGGCACGATGTCCTTGATCTCGATGCGATTGACCTTGACGCCCCAGGGCGAGACCGCGGCGTCGACGACGCGGAGCAGCCGCTCGTTGATCTCATCGCGATGCGACAGCACCTGGTCGAGGTCCATCGAACCCATCACCGAGCGGATGTTGGTCATGGTCAGCACCGTGATCGCCTGGTGCAAATTGGCGACTTCGTAGCTCGCCTTCGCGGCGTCGAACACCTGGAAGAAGGCAACGCCATCAACGGTGACGGTGGCATTGTCCTTGGTGATCACCTCCTGCTCGGGGATGTCGATCACCTGCTCCATCATATTCATCTTGCGCCCGATGCGGTCGAAATAGGGCACGATGAGATTGAGGCCAGGGAGCAACGTGCGCGTGTATTTGCCGAAGCGCTCGATGGTCCAGCCATAGCCCTGCGGAACGGTCTTGACCCCGGCGAACAGCGTGACGATGACAAGCAGAACAAGGGCGATGGCGAAAATGTCGAAACCACTCATAAAGTCCTCCAAGACCGGCGAAAGCCGGCGCGGCCCTGCATTTGGTCTGCAAAACCGCAACGCCGGTTCAGCCGGCTGTTGGTTGACACATAGTTAAGGAGCGGTTTGCGAGGCTGCCAGATATAGCCTGCGAACGTAAATGATGTGTGGGCCGTCACGCGGATGCTCGTTCAGTAGCCCGGGTGGAGCGAACGCGTAACCCGGGACATCTGCATCTGCGTTTGCGACTGGCCCCGGGTTGCGCTGGCGCTCCACCCGGGCTACGGGCCGACGTTAGATCCACCCTTGCAGTTCGCGCAGCACGAGTTGGCGGATCACGTCCATGCCGGGCTCGCTGTCGTTCAGGCAGGGAATCGCCGCAAACTGCTCGCCGCCATTTTGCTTGAAGATGTGCGCGTTCTCCTGCGCGATCTCTTCCAGCGTCTCCAGACAGTCGGCGGAGAAACCGGGCGTGACGACGGCAATTCGTCGCACGCCGTCCTTGGCGAGCTTTTCGACGGTCTTGTCGGTATAGGGCTGCAGCCAGACATCGTTGCCGAAGCGCGACTGGAAGGTCAGCATCAGCCTGGAGGCATCGAGCCCGAGGCGCTTGCGCAGGCATTCCGTCGTGGCGACGCACTGGGCGAAATAGGGATCACCCTGATCGACATATTTCTGCGGCATGCCGTGGAAGGACGCCAGGATCAATTCCGGCTCGAACGGCAGCGTCGCCAGGTGCGCGTTGATCGAAACCGAGAGCGCGTCGATATAGACAGGATCGTCATAGTATGGCGAGGACACCCGCAAGGTCGGCTGCGCACGCAAGCTGGAGAGCACCCGGAACGCCTCGTCGCAGACGGTCGCCGATGTCGCGGCGGAATATTGCGGATAGAGCGGCACCACCAACAACCGGTTACAGCCCTGCGCCGTCAGCGCCTCGATCCCCGCCCGGATCGAGGGATTGCCGTAGCGCATCGCCCAATCGACCACGACATGATCTTCCCCGATCGCCGCCGCTAGCTTCTCGGCCTGCGAGCGCGTGATCGTCTTCAGCGGCGACTCGTCCTTCTCGGTATTCCAGATCTTCCGGTAGTCGAGAGCCTTGGTGCGCGGCCGCGTGCGCAGGATGATGCCGTTGAGGATCAGCTTCCACAGCAGCCCCTGATCCTCGATCACGCGCGGGTCGGAGAGGAATTCCCTCAAATAGACCCGCACGCCCGGGGCGTCGGCGGTGTCGGGCGTGCCGAGATTGACCAGCAGCACGCCGATGCGATCCGGCTGGGCTTGCGCTGCCGGCGTCGTGTTTCGGACTGGGACGGCCACGGTCATGACGGCCGTGGCTTCGCGCGTTGCCCCATTCTTGTCAAGACAACGCACCGTTAGCTAGGCTCCCCTCCGCAATGCGGGGGAGGAACCATGACGGTTGCCGAATGGTGCGTGTTCGGAACGTTGATGCTGTATTTGTTGACGCTCGCAGCCGCCAAGTGGACTGCGAGCGGCCGTTTCGACAATTCCAACCCGCGCGATCCCGCCTTCTACGACGACCCGATCCGGGCCCGCGCGCTCGGCGCCCACCAGAACGGGATCGAGGCGTTTCCGTTCTTCGCCTTCGCCGTGCTGCTCGCCGAATTCCGCATCGGACCGTTACGGCTGATCGATGAGCTCGCAGTGCTGTTCCTGATCGTGCGGATCGCTTACGTCTTCACCTATCTCGGCAACCGCCCAACCCTGCGCTCGATCCTCTGGACCATCGGTTTTACGATCAATGTCGCGATCTTCTTCCTGCCGATGATAAAGCGATATCTGACGGTCTGAGTTCTCCCTCTCCCCGTTCTTACGGGGAGAGGGTTGGGGTGAGGGGCTGCCTTCGCGAAAAAGCTGGAAGTTGTGTTTGCGGAAACAGCCCCTCACCCGGCGCAATGCGCCGACCTCTCCCCGCGAAGAGCGGGGAGAGGTAACTTCAAAGGCCGCTCCGCGGCGCCGTCACATGAAATAGGCGCAGGTCGGCGGCTCGGTGGCGAGGTAGCCGAACAGCAATCCCAGCCCAAACAGCAGCACCAGGCCGGCGGCGCCGAACTCGATGCCGCGCATGAAGAGCATGCCGTTGCCGTCGCGGCCGGCGCTGACGCGTTGCGCCAGGCCGCGGGCGGAGACGGCGAGGATCGCGATCGTCGCGACCGTGATCGCGGTGCCGAGGCCCATCACGAAGGTCGCGGCGATGCCGGCCCAGAACAGGCCCTGCGCCAGCGAGAATCCCAGCACCAGGATCGCACCCGAGCAGGGCCGGATGCCGACGGTCACGATCGCGCTCAAGCCGCGGCGCCAACCGCCGGGGCCGGCGAGCTCGCTCGGCTCGGGACCGTGCGAATGGCCGCAATGCTCGTCATGGACATGAGCGTGGGCGTGCTGGTGCCCGGCGCCATGCCCGTGCTCGTGCCCATGATCGTGGTGATGATCGTGGTCGTGGTCATGGTGATGATCGCGGTGATGGTGATGACCGTCATCGTGGTGGTGATGCGGGACACCGGCGATGGCCGGCTGCGGCACATTCGCCTGCAGCGCGCGGAAGAAGCCGCCGCCCTTGCTCCAGACCAGCCGCGCACCAAAGGCGGCAATCAGGGCATAGCTGGCGATCTCGATCGCTTTTTCCGCGCCGCACGAGGTTTTCGCGGTGGCGTTGAGCAGCCAGGCGCCGATGACGACGAACACCACGGCCACCACGGCCTGCAGCAGGGCCGAGGCAAACGACAGCGCGATGCCGCGCGAGGCGGTTTCCCGGTTGGCGACGAGATAAGAAGAGATCACCGCCTTGCCGTGGCCGGGGCCTGCAGCATGGAAGATCCCATAGGCGAAGGAGACGCCAAGCAACGTCCAGACTGCATAGCCATCGGTCTTGGCAGCACGGATGGACGCGGAAATCTCGCGGTAGAATTCCCCCTGCTTGGCGAGCAGCCAGCCGATGATACCGCCGACCTGCGGCTCGGCCGCCCGCCGCGGGGCGCCGAAGGGGTTTTGCGCTGACAGCGCATGCATCGCGGCATCGGCCAGCGCAAAGACTGCGAGCGCCACGGCGGCAATCGCCAGGCTACGCGCGACGGATGATCCCTGCTTCATGGACACTCCACCACGATCTTGTTGGCGAACATCGCGCCGAAGTTGGAGCTTTCGCCGCTCAGGAAGTTCTGCTCCCCGAGCTGCTGCGCGCTCGCGGTGCCGTCATTCGGCCGCTGGAATTGCAGCTTGCAGTCGGCCGGTGCGCCGACCAGCTTGGCGGGGTCCTTGTCGGCATATTTGAAGTCGATGAAGAAGGCGGGGTCGAACACTTCGAGCGAAAGCTGCCTGGTCTTGAACGGAGTCTTCGCCGGCAGCGTGAAGTGCAGCGTCAATTCCGTGTTGTTGTATTCGAGGAAATAATCGACCGGCTCGGTGAACTTCTGCTTCTTGCCGTCGGCCTTGGCGAAGGTGAAGTAGGCGTATTCCTTCAGCGACTCGACATTGGTCTGGGCGAGCGGCGCCAGCTCCTCGCGGGTGAAGGCGCCCTTGGTCTTGGCCTCTATGCCCTGCAGCGCATAGGTCGAGAACATGTCGTCGAAGGTCCAGGCGTGGCGGACACCGGTGATGGTGCCGTCAGGCGCATAGATCACCTCGCTCCTCGCGGTGATCCAGACATGCGGATGGGCTTGTGCGGCGGCCGCGCCGAGCATCACGGCGCCGGCGGCCAGGAGGCCGAGCCAATTGCGGGACATGCGCCTCACTTCAGGCGGCCTCGGCAGTCTCGAGCAGCCCGCGCCGGCGGAGCAGTGCATCCGGCTCCGGCTCGCGGCCGCGGAAGGCGACATAGGCCTCTTCCGGATCGCGCGAGCCGCCCGACGAATAGATGTCGTCGAGCAGGCGCTTTGCGGTCGCGGGATCGAAGATGTCGCCGGCCTCCTCGAAGGCGCCGAAGGCGTCCGCGTCCATCACCTCCGACCACATGTAGCTGTAATAGCCGGCGGCGTAATGGTCGCCGGAGAAGATGTGGCCGAACTGGGTCGGCCGGTGCCGCAGCGCGATCTCGGCGGGCATGCCGGTCTTCTCGAGCTCCTGCTTCTCGAAGGCCCTGACGTCGCGGCTGGCTTCGGCCGGCTGGGTGTGGAATTCGAGGTCGATCAGCGCCGAGGATACGAACTCCACGGTGGCAAAACCCTGGTTGAACTTCCGCGCGGCGAGGAAGCGCTGCAGGAGATCGTCCGGCAGCGGCTCGCCGGTCTCATAGTGCCTTGCGAAGCGCTGCAGCACCTCCGGCCGCTCCTGCCAGTGCTCGTAAAGCTGCGACGGCAGCTCGACGAAATCGGTGAACACGGAGGTGCCCGACAGCGAGGGATAGGTGACGTTGGACAGCATGCCGTGCAGGCCGTGGCCGAATTCGTGGAACAAAGTGCGGGCATCGTCCGGCGACAGCAGCGCGGGCTCGCCGCCCGCGCCCTTGGCGAAATTGCAGACATTGATGACGAGCGGGGCAACCGCGCCGTCGAGCTGCTGCTGATCGCGCAGCGAGGTCATCCAGGCACCGGAGCGCTTCGAGGGGCGGGCGTAATAGTCGCCGTAGAACAGCGCCTTGTGCTTGCCGTCGCGATCCCTGACTTCCCAGACCCGGACGTCGGGGTGCCAGGCCGGGATATCCTTGCGCTCCTCGAAGGTGACGCCGAACAGGCGGGTGGCGCAGTCGAAGGCGGCCTCGATCATGTGGTCGAGCACAAGATAGGGCTTGATCGCGGCGTCATCGAAATTGGCGCTGATCTGCCGGAGCTTCTCGGCGTAGTAACGCCAATCCCAGGCTGCCAGCGCAAAATTGCCGCCCTCCTCCGCGATCAGCGCCTGCATCGCGTCGCGGTCGGCGAGCGCCCGCGCCCTCGCCGGCTTCCAGACCCGCTCCAAGAGGCCGCGCACGGCGTCCGGCGTTTTCGCCATGGAATCCTCGAGCCGGTAGGAGGCGTAGTTCGAGAAGCCCATGATCTTGGCGGCTTCCTCGCGCAGCGCCAGGATCTCGACGATGGTCGCGTTGTTGTCGTGGGCGTCGCCATTGTCGCCACGCGCGGTGAAGGCCTTGAAGACCTTTTCGCGCAGGTCGCGGCGATCGGAGGTTTTCAGGAACGGCTCGACCGAGGAGCGCGACAGCGTCACGATCGCCTTGCCGGCCATCCCGCGCTCTTCCGCCGCGGCCTTGGCGGCGGCGACAAAGCTGTCCGACAGCCCGGCGCGGTCGTCCTCGGCGAGCTCCATGAACCAGTCCTGCTCGTCGCCGAGCAGATGGTGGCTGAAGCTGGTGCCGAGATGGGCGAGCCGCTCGTTGATCTCGGCCATCCGCGCCTTGGCGGCGTCGTCGAGGCCGGCGCCGGCGCGGCGGAAGCGCGTATAGGTGCGCTCCAGCAGCCTGAGCTGTTCGCCGCTCAGGCCGAGCGAGGCGCGGTTCTGGTGCAAGAGCGCGATGCGGCCGAACAGCACGGCGTTCATCATGATCGGGTTCCAGTGCCGCGCCATCCGCAAGGAGACTTCCTTGTCGATCTCCAGGATCGCCGGATTGGAGTGCGCCGACACCAGGTCATAGAACACCGCCGAGACCTTGGAGAGCAGCTTGCCGGAACGCTCCAGCGCGGTGATGGTGTTGTCGAAGTCCGGCGCCGCCGGATCATGAACGATCGCGCCGATCTCGGCGGAGTGATCGGCAAAGGCCTGCTCGAAGGCCGGCAGGAAATGCTCGGGCTTGATCTCGTCGAAGGGCGGCGTCTCGAACGGCGTCTGCCAGCCCTGCAGCAGCGGGTTGGCCAAACCTTGCGAACTTGCCGACATGCGAAATCCTATTTTTGTCCAAGATATTGCGGCAAACTATACCACACCGTGCGGCAATTTTGGGCCTTTTGCGCTTGATCGCAGGGCCCATTTCAGGGACATTGCGCCCCTCAAAAAGGACCTTCTTCCATGAGCCTGCAGCCCTCCTCCACCGGCAACCGCCAGATCGTCTGGCCGAGCGTGATCACCGTGATCAGTGCGGCGATCCTGATCGGCGCGGAAGTGTTCGGCGGTGCCTTCGCCGGCGGCTGGGCGCTCGCGATCCTGTTCGGGCTCGAAGACACCGCCGCGCACATCCTGCAAGCGGTGCTGTTCGCGCTCGGCGTCCTCGTGATGATCGCGTTCATCCGCGCAGCGCAGCGCATCGAGCCGTTCACGCGGCGCGCGTGAGGCGCGACTGCGAAAACACTGTGGCAGAAGGCTCAAACGCGCAGCCGACTGCTAGCTTCTCTTAACGTCCATTCATATTCGACGTGGTGCGCGCGTGCAGCGACAAACAATCGCAAGCTCGCGTTAGGGAAATCTGCGCGCAGCCCAAAAAAATTCTTGCGCAGCTAAGTCAAAACACTTATTTCCAGCCTTGCCCAATTTCGCACGTGCCTGTGGTCGTGTGTCAGTCGGTAGGTATCCGGACAAGAGGCCGGACAGCCGCCAAGGGATGAAGAACCGAGGGTCGCCTCTGAAGCGGCCAGCATCTCTCTCAAGGGATGCCAATGAAGGTCTCTCCATCTCTTGCAACCGTGACTGGCAGCCGGAGGCGAACCGGCGCACCCCGCTCTCAACGGGGGACGCGACTTAAAGCAACGACGGAGCGGGCTTTTTTGGTCTCTACCGGCATTCCAACGCCGGCGCGGGCTACTGAAAAGGCTTGTCCTTCATTGCCAGGTGAGCGGGCGGGAAATCTCCCAACCAATCCACGGCAGCACAGTCTGGTTTGAGTTTTTTGGCTTCGTTGCGCCTCCATCGCGCAATTCGGCCAAGGCACTCTTATCCGGCGTCACGTTTTTGAATGCGGCCCCGTCGCTGGGGTCGTTGGGAGAGTGCCATGACCGAGCGCATCCAGGAATTCCTGCGTCACCGCCGCAGCGAGGGCCTCGACACCGAGCCGTGCCTCGTCGTCGACCTCGAAGTTGTGCGCGACAACTACCAGAGCTTCGCGAAGGCATTGCCGGACAGCCGCGTGTTCTACGCGGTGAAGGCCAACCCGGCGCCGGAAGTGCTGTCGCTGCTCGCCTCGCTCGGCTCCTGCTTCGACACCGCGACAGTCGCCGAGATCGAGATGGCGCTGGCCGCTGGCGCGACGCCGGACCGCATCTCCTATGGCAACACGATCAAGAAGGAGCGCGACATCGCGCGCGCCTTCGCGCTCGGCATTCGCCTGTTCGCGGTCGACTGCGCCGCCGAGGTCGAAAAGGTCGCCCGTGCCGCCCCCGGCGCCAAGGTGTTCTGCCGCATCCTCTATGACTGCGCCGGCGCCGAATGGCCGCTGTCGCGCAAGTTCGGCTGCGACCCGGAGATGGCGGTCGACGTGCTCGACCTCGCCAAGCGCCTCGGCCTGGAGCCTGTCGGCATCTCCTTCCATGTCGGCTCGCAGCAGCGCAAGGTGAAGGCGTGGGATCGGGCGCTGGCGATGGCCTCGACCGTATTCCGTGACTGCGCCGAGCGCGGGATCAACCTGTCCATGGTCAACATGGGCGGCGGCTTCCCAACCAAGTACCTGAAGGACGTGCCGCCGGTGGTGCAGTACGGCCGGTCGATCTTCCGCGCGCTGCGCAAGCATTTCGGCAACCAGATCCCGGAGACGATCATCGAACCGGGCCGCGGCATGGTCGGCAATGCCGGCATCATCGAGACCGAAGTCGTTCTGATCTCCAGGAAGAGCGACGAGGACGAGGTGCGCTGGGTCTATCTCGACATCGGCAAGTTCGGCGGTCTCGCCGAGACGATGGATGAGTCGATCCGCTACGCGATCCGCACGCCGCATGACGGCGCGGATATGACGCCGTGCGTGCTTGCTGGCCCGACCTGCGACTCGGCCGATGTGCTGTACGAGAAGCTGCCGTATCCGCTTCCGGTGACGCTCGAGATCGGCGACAAGCTGCTGATCGAGGGCACCGGCGCCTATACGTCGACCTACTCGTCGGTGGCTTTCAACGGCATCCCGCCGCTGAGGACCTACCACATCTGACGTCTCTTACCTCTCGCGTTTGCGGGAGAGGGAGAAGAAAACAGGGAGCCGGCCTGCCGGCTCCCTCCCCGACATTTTCGAATTTTCGAACGACGCTTTCACCGGTGTGCCCGCCGCTGGAAGCGGGGACTGACGTGCCATGACTGCTTTGCGGAAGACCACCGTTGCCCTCACCCCGAGCGCCGCTCCGTTCGCGATCCGTGCGGAACGTTCCTCGGACGTCGAGGCGCGTGAAATGCTGCTGGATGTCTGCTTTGGCGAGAACCGCCATCAGCGCACATGCCAGCGCCTGCGCGACGGACGCGCGCCCGCCGAAGGCCTTGCGCTGTCGGCGGTCGCAAGCGGCCGGCTGGTCGGTACCGTTCGGTTGTGGCACGTCAGCGCCGGGGGCAACCCCGCGCTGATGCTGGGGCCGCTGGCGGTGGATTCCACCTGCCGCGGCCTCGGTGTCGGCGCCGCGCTGATGGACCGCGCGATTTCGATCGCGCGGACGCGCGGCCATGGCGCGGTGATCCTGCTCGGCGATGCGCCCTATTACGCCCGCTTCGGCTTCTCGCCGGAAAGGATGAGCGAACTCGTGCTGCCCGGCCCGTTCGAGCGCGACCGGCTGCTCGGTCTCGAACTTGCCGAGGGCGCGCTCGACGGCGCCAGCGGCATGGTCACCGCGACCGGCGCATTGCTGCTCAAACGCAAGGCACGCGCATTGCGCGCCGTGCCGCAGGCCGCGTGACGGTTGCGATCATGGCCGAAAACCTTCCCGCAACCAGCGACGTCGCGCGTCCAGTTCTGCGCAGCATCATCACCACCATCGTCCTGATCCTGATCTCGGTCATGATCGTCAGGGACATCTTCGTGCGCCGCTGGAGCTCGCCGTCCGCTCCGGCAGCAGATACGACCCAGCACTCCCGCTGATCGCAAGACCGGAGCCAAAGGTTGCGCGGGCGGGAAAATCCCGTAAACCCGCGCAAGTACCCGTATGTCCCGCAACGCTGAGAATAGGAGGTCCTGAATGTCCCGACGCCTGATTTCGACCGGCTCGCCTTTCGAGAAGACCGCCGGCTACAGCCGCGCCGTGATCGACGGCGATTTCGCCTTCGTCTCCGGAACCACCGGCTATGACTACACGACGATGACAATGCCTGAAGATGTCACGAGCCAGTCACGGAACTGTTTCAAGACCATCGAGGCCGCCCTGAAGGAAGGCGGCTTCGCGCTGGCCGACATCGTCCGCACGACCTACTACCTGACGGATGCCAAGGATGCGGACGCCCACTTCGCGGTCTGCGGCGAGTTTCTCGGCGACATCCGCCCGGCCGCCACACTCTTGATCGTCGCGGGACTTTTGAAACCCGAGATGAAGGTCGAGATCGAAGTCACCGCGAAACGACGTACCGCCTGAACCACCAAACCTGTCCACCCGCTCGAGCCAATCTCCTGGAGATATTAGATGAGCCCCTCCTCGCAGATCCACGCCAAGATTTCCGGCCCCATTGTCATGATCGGCTTCGGCTCGATCGGCAAAGGCACGCTGCCTCTGATCGAGCGGCATTTCGATTATGACAAGTCGCGCTTCGTCATCATCGATCCGCATGAGGACGGCGAGCTCGCCAAGAAGCATGGCGTGCGCTTCATCAAGGATGGCGTCACCCGCGACAATTACCGCGAACTGCTGGTGCCGCTCTTGACCGCCGGCGGCGGACAGGGCTTCTGCGTCAACCTCTCAGTCGACACCTCCTCGGTCGACATCATGACGCTGTGCCGCGAGATCGGCGCGCTCTATGTCGACACCGTGATCGAGCCGTGGGCCGGCTTCTATTTCGACAAGAACATCGGCACCGAAGGGCGCTCGAACTACGCCCTGCGCGAGACCCTGCTGGCCGCCAAGCGCAAGAACCCGGGCGGCACCACCGCGGTCTCGACCTGCGGCGCCAATCCCGGCATGGTATCCTGGTTCGTCAAGCAGGCGCTGCTCGACATCGCCCGCGACACCGGCGTCGAATTCAACGAGCCGAAGAGCCGCGAGGGCTGGGGCCAGCTCGCCCATAAGCTCGGCGTCAAGGGCATCCATATCGCCGAGCGCGACACCCAGCGTTCGAAGAAGCCGAAGCCGATGAACGTCTTCGTCAACACCTGGTCGGTCGAGGGCTTCGTCTCCGAGGGCCTGCAGCCGGCCGAGCTCGGCTGGGGCACCCATGAGAAGTGGATGCCGGAGAACGGCCGCACGCACGCGCATGGCTGCCAGGCCGCGATCTATCTGCTGCAGCCCGGCGCCAACACCCGCGTGCGCTCCTGGTGCCCGACTCCAGGCGCGCAATACGGCTTCCTCGTCACCCATAACGAGTCGATCTCGATCGCGGACTATTTCACCGTACGCGACGGCGAGAAGGTGATCTATCGCCCAACCTGCCATTACGCCTATCACCCGGCCAACGACGCCGTGCTGTCGCTGCACGAGATGTTCGGCGCTGCGGGGCGGATGCAGCCGAAATGGCACATCCTCGACGAGAACGAGATCGAGGACGGCATCGACGAGCTCGGCGTCCTGCTCTATGGCCACGCCAAGAACGCCTATTGGTACGGCTCGCAGCTCTCGATCGAGGAGACCCGCCGGATTGCGCCCTATCAGAATGCGACCGGCATGCAGGTGTCCTCTGCGGTGCTCGCCGGCATGGTCTGGGCGTTGGAAAATCCGGAAGCCGGCATCGTCGAAGCCGACGAGCTGGATTTTCACCGCTGCCTGGAAATCCAGCGGCCGTATCTCGGCCCGGTGAAGGGTTTCTACACCGACTGGACCCCGCTGAACGACAGGCCGGGCCTGTTTGCCGAAGACATCGACACGTCCGATCCCTGGCAGTTCCGGAACGTGCTGGTGCGCTGACGCGCGCGCTCCTCTCGTCATTCCGGGGCGCGCGTAAGCGCGAGCTATGATGTGCAATTGCACATCAGAGAATCCATCGGACCGCGGGCGCGGGCGGAGAAATGGATTCCGGGTTCGGCGCTGCGCGCCGCCCCGGAATGACGGAGGCTACTTTTGCGAGGCCGGAATTTATCTGCGGCCTTCAACGACCTCGCCATCTTCCTTCACGAAACGTCCGACCGGATTCTCCAGAAGGTCGATGACCGCCTCGGACGGCCGGCAAAGCCGCACGCCCTTCGAGGTAACCACGATGGGGCGGTTGATCAGGATGGGATGCGCCATCATGAAATCCAGCAATTCGTCGTCCGACCATTTGGGATCATCGAGGCCGAGGTCCTTGTAGGGCGTGCCCTTCTCACGCAGCAGGGCGCGCGCCGGGATACCCATCGCAGCGATCAGCTCCTTGAGCTTCTCGCGCGACGGCGGCGTCTTGAGATATTCGACGATCGTGGGCTCGACACCGCTTTGCCGGATCATGGCGAGCGTGTTGCGCGACGTGCCGCAATCCGGGTTGTGATAAATGGTGACGCTCATCTGGTTGTCTCCGCAATTGGGACCGGGCCGCGCGCCTGAGGTCGCCCGAGCAGCCAAATCATCAACAGCATGCCGGCGAACGCTCCGCACAGTTCCGCAAGTATGAAGCCAGGCAAATCGATCGGGCGAATGCCTGCAAATGTGCTCGTCAGCGAGCGCGCGATTGCCACGGCCGGATTGGCGAACGATGTCGAGGCGGTAAACCAGTACGCGGCCGTAATGTACAGGCCCACCAGCCAGGGAACGGCGGCGCGCTGAAAACGGATGCCAGCCAGAATCGTTGTGATCAGGCCAAAAGCTGCCACGGCCTCCGCGAACCATTGCGGTCCACCTGTCCGCGTTTTGGTGGAGAAATCAATCAACGGTAGGGCGAACATCAAATGCGCGGCCATCGTTCCGGCGATACCGCCTGCGATCTGCGCCATCACATACAGTGCAGCCTCGTTCGCCGGCAGTTCGCGTTTGCCGGTGAAGACAAGTGTTACGGCCGGGTTGAAGTGCGCTCCGGAGATAGGTCCGAGCACGCTGATCAGCACAACCAGGATTGCGCCGGTCGGCAACGTATTGCAGAGAAGCGCGAGAGCGTCGTCCTTGGTCAGCGCCTCGGCCATGATCCCGGACCCGACCACGGCGGCGACGAGAATTCCGGTACCCAACGCCTCGGCCACAAGGCGCCGTGAAAGGTCGAAGGCCTCCATCAGCCGGCCCTTGGCGTCGGATGCGTCGCGCCCAAGCGCACCGAGTTGCCGGTGCAGAGGAGCAGAACCTTGTAGAGATGGTCAGCCACGGGTTCGCTCCTTTCGTTTTGGTGAACAGCACGATTGCAGGCTATTCACGACCGGCGCGCAGACCTCCGGTCGTCCGTCGCAGCAATCCCGAAGCAGGAACAGAGCGACATCGCGAAACTCACCCAGGTTGGCGCGGTAGACGATCGAGCGACTATGCCGTTCGGAAGTCACGAGGCGCGCTCTGGTCAAAATCGACAGATGCGCCGACAGCGTGTTCGGCGGCACTTCCAGCATGCGGGCAAGATCGCCAGCCGCAAGGCCGTCAGGCTCGTGCCTGACCAATGTCCGGAAGGCCTCCAGGCGGGTCGATTGCGAGAGGGCCGCGAGCGCCAAGACCGCTTCTTCGGTTTCCATATATCCAGATTTATGGAAATGTATGGCCAAGTCAACCCAATTCAGCATACCGGGATCGGCGGACTTATTTCGAATATTCTAGAAATATAGTTTGACAAGGAGACGGGTCGCGCTCATCTTGGTCACCATGAAGCTCGACGAAGCAGCAGCCCGCCTCGAAGCGCTGGGCAACCCGACCAGGTTGAAAATCTATCGCGCGCTGGTCCGTGCAGGGCGTGCAGGCATGCCGGTCGGGCGCCTGCAGGAGCGGCTCAAGATTCCGGCGTCGACACTGTCGCACCACATCAAGGCGCTGGTCTCCGTCGGTCTGATCTCGCAGGTACGCGAGGGCACGACACTTGCTTGCCACGCCGAATACGACACGATGCAGGGCTTGGTGGATTTCCTCGTTGCTGAATGCTGCATCGACGAGACCCAATGCAAAGACGCTCAGACGGCGGCCTGATTTTTTTTGTCCGATTATTCGGTAATTCTAGAAGGTTGGGAGAAGCAAAATGAGCGCAGCAAAGACCGTCGCGATCGTAGGAGCCGGACCCGTCGGCCTGGCGGCAGCCGCGCACGTGTTGGAGCGCGGCATGACGCCCGTCGTGCTCGAGTCCGGGCCAGAAGCGGGACATGCGGTCCGTCAATGGCAACACGTCCAGCTCTTTTCACCGTGGGAATACAACGTCGACCGGGCGGCCGCGCGGCTGCTCGCGCCAACTGGCTGGAATTCGCCGGACCCGCAGGTGTATCCGACCGGGGGCGAGCTCTTGGCACAGTACCTTGTCCCACTCGCGACGCGCACGCGCTTGAAGGACGTGATCCGCACGTCGAGCCGCGTCACCGCCGTTTCCCGCGTCGGCTTCGACAAGGCGAGGACAAGAGGCCGGGAGGCGGCTCCGTTCGAGATACGCTACCAGAACGGCAAAGGGCGCGAGACCCTGCGCGCTGAGGCCGTCATCGACGCCTCCGGAACGTGGGCCTCGCCGAATCCCGCCGGCGCCAATGGCCTGCCGGCGATCGGCGAACGCGAAGCACAAGCGAGGATCGCCTACGGCATGCCGGATGTCCTCGGGAGAGACCGTGAGCGCTACGCGGGCAAGATTGTCGCCGTGCTGGGCGCCGGACACTCGGCGATCGGTACCCTGACCGACCTGGCGACGCTTGCCCGTCAGGTGCCGGGCACCCGCCCGATCTGGCTGCTCCGGGGCAATGATCCGGCCAAGGCATTCGGGGGCGGCGCGAACGACAAGCTCGCTGCGCGCGGCGAACTCGGCACACACTTCGCATCGCTGGTCGCATCAGGTGAGGTACAGGTTGAGGCCGAATTTTCCGTCTCGGCGATCTCGCCGAGCGACGGCCGGCTTCGGATCGCGACGTCGTCAGCCTGCTGCGGACGCAGCGTCGTCGCCGACGAGCTGGTCATCGCAACCGGCTTCCGTCCGGACCTCTCCTTCCTCAGCGAGATTCGGCTTCGGCTCGATCCCGCGATCGAGGCGCCCGTCGCGCTCGCACCGCTGATCGATCCCAACGAGCACTCCTGCGGCACCGTGCGCCCGCATGGCGCGCGCGAACTGCAGCAGGACGATCCGGGCTTCTACCTCGCCGGCATGAAATCCTACGGCCGGGCGCCAACCTTCCTCATGATCACCGGCTACGAACAGGTGCGCTCGATCGCGGCCGATATCGCCGGCGACAAGGAAGCTGCCGAGCGCGTCGAACTCGAGCTCCCCGAAACCGGCGTCTGCACACGCGGCGGCGTGGAGGGCGGTATCGTCGCATCCGGCTGCTGCGGAGGGCCGGCACCCGCCGGCATCGACGCCTGCTGCTCCGACGATGCGATCGCGAAGGTCGCCGGCAAGCCCGGCTGCGGCTGCTAGGGCCGCCGGCGTGAACGGACAACGCTTGCGGGTGGTTGCCGCGCTGGGGACCGCCCAGACGCTGGCCTGGGGATCGAGCTACTATCTGCCGGCGATCCTGGCAGACCCCATTGCCCACGATCTCGGAATTTCGACCAACTGGTTCTTCGCCGCCTTCTCGGCCTCGCTTGTGATCTCCGGATTATTGGGTCCACGCGTCGGCCGCCAGATCGACCGCGTCGGAGGGAGGCAGGTCCTCTGTATCTCGAACGTGGTTTTTGCAGGCGGGCTCGCATTGCTCGGCGCATCGGCCTCGGTGTGGATGATGTCGGTGGCCTGGCTCCTGCTGGGCATTGGCATGGGCCTCGGACTCTACGACGCGGCGTTCGGCGCGCTGGGGCGTATCTACGGCAGCGACGCGCGCGCCTCGATCACCGGCATCACGCTGATTGCCGGCTTTGCCAGCACGGTCGGCTGGCCGCTGAGTTCATTCGGGCTCGAGACGATCGGTTGGCGGGAAACCTGCTACGCCTGGGCGATCGCGCACATAGTGATCGGTCTCCCCCTCAATCTCGCGCTGCCCAGCACGGCAAAGCCGGTCCGCTCAGAAGGACCCGTGGCGAAGCCGCATATTACGATCGACCGCACCATGGTTCTGCTCTCATTCGCGTTCGCGGCCGCCTGGACGGTGACATCGGCGATGGCGGCGCATCTGCCGCGGATCGTCGAAGCATTCGGCGCGACGCCAGCGCAGGCAGTGTTTGCCGGCATGATGATCGGACCCGCGCAGGTCGCAGCCCGTGTGATGGAAGCGAGCCTTCTTAACCGTTTCCACCCGCTCGTCTCGACACGGCTTGCCTGCATCACTCATCCCATCGGAGCGTGCGTAATCGGTATTTTCGGCGGTGGTGCTGCCGGCGTCTTCGCTCTGCTACATGGGGCCGGCAATGGTATTCTGACCATTGCACGAGGAACGCTCCCATTGGCGATTTTCGGACCGGAGAACTACGCCTATCGACTTGGATTGATCGGCGCACCATCCCGCATTTGCCAAGCATTGGCGCCCCTTGGATTCGGACTGCTCATAGATACCCTGGGCCGATCGATCGTGATCGTATCGGCCGGATTGAGTCTTTCGGCACTGATAGCGCTCTTGTCGCTCTCGCAATCTTCGGCGGTCAAAGCGTGATGATTTTTTGTTCGAATCGGCGTGACCGCAGTCGTTCACCTCTCCCCGATGGGGAGAGGTGAGGCACTTCCAGCGTGGCGCCAACTCGACCTGATCTCATCACGCCTAAAGCGACAGCGCAGTCGCCCGTGGATAGCGCCACCTGATCGGTGATCCGTGACGCATGCCGGGCCGGCGCTGCGGCCAACGAGGTCATGCGCGGCCTCGCGCCGCGCATGCACGCTTCGCCTCGGTTGGCCAAGACGTGGATTGCCGGGTCAAGCCCGGCCATGACGAAGCCGCGAGGGTCTGGCGCGGTCTCCGGTCATTTCGCCATATAATCGAACGCCACCGTGCCGAGCCCCAGCGTCAGGTCCGCCTTGAAATGCAGGGCGGAGACGACCTCGCGGACCGGAAGCCGCGCGACGTCGCAGAGCGCGTGTGGAAACAGGCCGAGAGCGGCAGGGCCGGTCCAGGCTTCCTTCAGCGTGATCTCTTCGAGATGGAAGCGCACGAGCTCGCAGATGCGCGGGCTGCCGTCGACATGCGGGATGATCTTCAGGATGAAGTTCGGCGCCTTCATGCCCTTCAGCACGGCGTCATGATCGACCGGACGGTGTTTGTAGCCCATGGTGGCGGAAGCGCAGAGCACCGAGCCGTAATGCAGGGAGCCGACCAGCACATCGCTCTCGACCTCGATCTTCGGCCTCGCCAGTTTCTTCGGGAATCCCCATAGCTCGCGGCCGCCGGCGATCGGCCCTTCGTCGTCCAGATACATCGCGTGGGTATAAGCCCCCTCCTCCCCTTTGAAGCGAACCGGGATCACCTGGCCGGTCTCGGTGTAGTCGCCAAAGCCGGTGGAGTCGGGCATCCGGATGAATTCGTATTTCACCACGGGCTCGGCGACCTCGAGTGGCTCGGGCACCACGGCGGCGAGCGCTTCGGGATCGGTCCTGTAGGTGATGACGAAATATTCTCGGTTGAAGAAGCGATAGGGCCCCGGCGGAAACGCGGGGCTGGTGAGCGGCATCGAATAGGCACTTCGCCTGACATCGTCGATCTTCATCTGCTGGCCCCAAAGGTCGTTGGTGTTTCGTTGACAACCACGATTATGCGGCGGCAGAGGGACGCAGGCGAGACTGTAAATTCGGCAGGGTACGTTCAGGCCGGTCCGCGGGAATGAGAGGACATCACTTTTTCTGGACCGGCGGGGCGGTCTTCTCTGCGGGTGCCGGTGGCAGCGCCGGCTGCGCGCCGGTCTTCTGCGCGTCCGGGTCGGGACGTGCGGGCTCGGGCGCCGGCGTGGTCGGCCGCTCGCCGCCTGGCTTTGATTCGGCTGGCTTCGTCTGCGGCTCGGGCGGGGAAGACTGCACTGGCGGCGTCGCCTGCGCCACCTCCTCGGATTGACGCGCGGCGATCTCCACCAGCGAAGCGGTCGAAATCACCAGTCCGCCTACAAACAGAGCGGATGCGATCAGAATATCCTTCCGGTAGCTGCGCTGCCTGTCGGTCGCCATCTCGTTCTACCCGCGTCATTGTCTGCGGGTTCAACGATTCCAGCGAGACCTGGTTCCACGCACGGGGCAACGGGAACTGTACCGACCTGGGGCGCGGGTGGCCCGAGCCACCGGACCCGGAAAAGAACGGCCTATTTTCCGAGCGACGGCGGCGGTGTTGCATCCGTGCGCGTGGGCAATATGGGATATTCGATCCTTGGCAATTGCCCGGTCAGCGAATTCAGGAACGCCACGATATCGTTCTCTTCCTTGTCAGTTAGCTTGGCACCAAGCTGAACTTCGCCCATCACGCCGACGGCTTGCTTCAAGCTCCAGACCTGGCCCGAGTGAAAGTACGGTGCTCGCAGGGCGACGTTGCGGAGAGGCGCGGCGCGAAACACGTACTCGTCACTCGCCGTCTTGGTGACCGCGAACCGGCCTTTGTCGCCGCTGGGCAACACGTCCGAACCCGGCTTTTCGATCACGCCGAACGGGAAGTAGTCCTGGCCGCCGATGTTGATGCCGTTGTGACAGGACGAGCACCCCTTGTCCATGAACAGCTTCAATCCCGCCTTCTGCTGCGCGCTGAGGGCGTTGGCATCCCCTTCAAGGTACTGATCGAAGGCCGCGGCCGGCGTAATCAGAGTCGCCTCAAACGCCTCGATCGCCTTGGCAAAGTTGTCGAAGGTAACTGGGGATGCTTCGTTGGGGAACGCCTTCCTGAACATCGCGACATAGTCGGGCATGGACGTCAGCGTCCTGATCACGTGATCGGGTGTCGCGTTCATTTCGACGCTCGCCTGCACAGGACCCTTCGCCTGCGCCTTGAGGTCCGCCGCGCGTCCGTCCCAGAACTGCGCCACATTGAACACCGCGTTATAGACCGTTGGCGCCCGGCGCGGCCCCTTTTGCCAGCCGTGACCGACGGAGGTCGGACCGGCGTCGACGCCGCCGGTGCCAACGTTATGGCAGGTGTTACAACTGATGATCTCGCTAGCCGACAGGCGCGGATCAAAGAACAGCATCTTGCCGAGCTCGATCTTGTCGCGCGTGACGGCGTTGTTTTTGACAGCGGGGAGCACCGAAGGGATTGGTGTGAAGAGCTGCTTGGCAGCCTTCATGAGATCGTCATCAGCGACAGCTTGTGAAGAGGCCAGCATCGCAACAGCGACAGATAAGAACTTGCGCATAGTATCGAGCTCCCAACCACGACCAATGTTGGAATAGGTCCAAATGCACTCGCTCCTCATTGATCGGGATCAAACGGCCCGCTTCAGGTCGAAACCTGCAATGCTGCCGCTGTTCGCGGACGCTATTGCATGCTGTCGATCGACCGACCTACGCAACCAAGGCTGATCACAAGGGCCGGGGATCGCTGAGATCCACGACATTGTCCGCGTCGCCAAGGACGGATCTTCGGTGCGTGATGGCCAGCACCGTGACATCGCGAACCAGGGTACGAACGTGGTTCATGATGTCCCGCTCGGTCGCGTCATCGAGCGCGGAGCTCGCCTCATCGAGGAAAAGAACGGTCGGGTTGCCATAGAGGGCGCGGGCGATCGCGATGCGCTGGCGCTCTCCGCCCGACAGCTTCAGGCCGCGTTCGCCGACCCTGGTCTCGAAGCCCTCCGGGAGCGCATCGATGAAAGACAGGATAGTCGCCTTCTCCGAGACGTCGCGAAGCCGGGCCTCATCGCGAGGGCGACCCAGAATGATGTTGTCTGCAAGGCTTTCGTTCAGCAGCGCGACGTCCTGAGGCACGACCGCTATGGCGCGGTACCAGTCGGCGCGCGCGATGCGCAGGAGGTCGATGTCATCGACCAGAATGCGACCTGAATGAGGCTCGATGGATTTCAGCGCGAGCTTGAAGATGGTCGACTTTCCAGAGCCGGTCTCGCCTACGATAAACGTGATGGAGCCGCGGCTTGCCGTGAAGCTGATGCCATCGACCCCACGACCATTGCCGTAATCGTACCTGATATCGTCGAAGGTGATGCGTCCCTCTCGGGGGACAAAGGTCTCTGCATGCGGCGATTCATTCTCTTCCGGAGCCCGCCACATGTCCGCGAGCGGAATGAGTTGCGCTCGGGAACGCGCGAAAACGTCCATCGTCTGGGCGATCATCTCGAACGGCAGGTTGAGCTGGAGCAACAGGGCGTTGAACAGCACGATATCGCCGACCGTCATCGCTCCGGCCTGATGGCGGGGCAGCAACAGCAGGAAATTGACGGCGAATTGGATCGAGAGACCCAGGCCCAGCAGGGCCGACGAGCCGGCGCGACGGAATGTGTAAGCCCGCCAGCCATCCTTTACCGCGCGAGCCTTCTCGGTGAAGCGGCGGCTCATCCACGCATGACTGCCGAGATGACGCAACGTCTCCATCGCGTTCATCGCGTTGCCGACGAATCGAGCATTTTCCTGCGCAGCCGAGACGGCGGCGTCGAGAAGGGCCTGCGATCGACGCGTCGAGACGAATGTCACCGTGATCATGGCGGCGCCGTAAGCGGCGACGATCGCCACAACCTCGATGCTCAAGAGAGCGCCGAGGGTGACGAGCGTGAGCGCGATCTGCGTTGCGCCCGGAATGAACACGATCAGCGCGATGTGCATGATCGTCGTCAGCGCGCCACGCCCCTGGGCGCCGGCAGTCTGGATCTCGGCCGGGTTATGCTCGACGAAGAAGTCGGATCTTTTCCTCAAAATGCGTTCGAAGAACCGCGTGCTCACGATGAAGCCGAGGTTTTCGGCCGTCATCACCGACAGGTGTTGCACCGCGCGCTGCAGCGCCGAGGCTAATCCCACCAGCGCGGCGTAGAGCAAGAACGCCCACAGAAGGTCCGAGACAACAGTCTCTTTGGTCAGCCGGTCCACAAGGCGGGAGAACAGGTACGGCGCAGCGATGCCGCTGGCGCTCGACAGGAAGACGACCGCCGCCACCAGCGACAGCGCCCGCCAGTCGGATTTCCAGTAGGCATGGAAGATTTCGGCGATAGGGGCGTTGCTCGCGGGCTTGGTCATAAGTTTCTGATTTGCAGCGATTCACGCAAATTGCGGTTGGCCAATTCTGTCTCAGAGGCCATGACCGATCAACGATAGCGGCGACGGCTTTAGGAAAAAACGTAAACCCTCTACTCAATGGGAGCATGGTCAGGTACCCAGTCCGCACTGAACACCCGCGAACGATGTGAAGCTGCTCACATTGCTCGTGGGAGTTTCCTGTTAGTTTGACGATGATCCATCCGATGCCGGAGGGCACGGCCATGCAAAGCACAGCTTGTTTGGAATGGATACAGCGTTGGCGTAAGCAGGGATCGCTTGTTGCTTTTGTCGGCTGCTGCAGCATCTGCCTGATCTCGGCCTCTGCCACGTGTGCCGCCCAGGCACCCCTCAAACCCGCGGATCAGCCTAACGGCACGTCATCGGAAGACCCGGCGGCAACCGCCGTCTTCATTGTCGACGCAAAAAAGTGCGAGAAGAAGGCTTCCGACACCTGGTCGGACCCTGAGGTGTGGGCATGGCAACAAATCTGCCGGCATCTCAATGTCGATTTCGACGAGAAGGAAGCGAACGACTACGCGGACAAAAGGGAGGGCAAGGATTCACCGAAGCGCGATGCAGTGTACCGGCAGAAGCTTGAAGCTCTTCGAACGGAAAACAACAAGAACCCCGAGAAGCTGGCCACCGACGAATCGCGAACGCTCAGCAGCAAATTTCTGGCGATGATTTTCGGCGATCCGGAATTGAGGCATCACACGTGGAATGTACCGCTCAGGTTGTTCGGGTTCAGTACCGACCGACTTGCTATCGACACCGCGGCGCTGAAATCGCTGGATATACAAAACGCTTACGTCGAGAGGTTCGTAATCCAGAATACGACCCTTGATGGCGATCTCAGGCTGGAGAACTCCCACTTGGCAAGCATCAAGATGCAATTGGTAGCGGCCAAGCATTTCCTCCTGAACAAGGTATCGGTTACCGCGAAGAAGGTCGGAGCGGACCATGTGGATCCCGATCCGCAGTCATTGGAGGCAGAGAAGCCCGATGGAGCACTGACGATTCATACGGCCCGGATCGAGGACCGGGTATCGATCCTGGAAGGGTCCTACGACGCCATCGACTTGAAGCGCGTGAAAGTCGGCGACCTGTTCATCCTCCATCCTGACTGGAACCGCTTCAGGGACCTCGATAAGCCAGAGCTGAGCATCACCGAGTCCGTGGACCACGGGGTCTTCGCCTTTCAGGCCAACCCTAAGGGCGCATCGCCTCGGCAGATCAAGCTCGACCAGTTCATCTTCGCCAATGCCTATTTCGGTCCGGACCCGATGCCGGTCGTCCGCGCCATGGATGCATACGCCGGAATCCGCACTCACGGTCGTCCCGACCTGGAGCCGTATACGCTGATCGCCAAGTCGTACGCACAACGCGGCGAAACCCACAACTCCGACAAGATCCTGATTGCCAAGAACAACCAAGACTGGCACTGGGCGGATATAGCGTCGGTGGATTTTCTTGGCCTCACTTTCACATGGCTTGTCGCCGATTACGGCTTCCATCCGGAAGTGGGTTTCTTGTGGATCGCCGGATTCGTGCTGCTTGGCTGGGGAATCTTCTGGCACGCCTCCACTCGTCTGGCAGCAGGCTCCTACCAACCGAAGAGTCCATTCCTGTTAGCTCTAGATTCAGTGATCCCGGGCATCCACTTGGACAAGAACCACCAAGATGTGCGCTATAATGGATGGCCTCAGGGCATGCTCTATCTGCTCCGGATCCTTGGCGCCGTGCTGGTCTTCGTTGCCTTCAGCTATCTGCAGAAGAAGGTGCTAGGCTGACCGCGGGAAGTCGCTTCTTCCGTTCAAATCCACGTCGTACATGCCTGCTTCGTTGGTGGCATGGAAGCGCAGCCGTAGCCAAGCGAGACGCGCGCCTGCACGTATCGAAGGGCGATTGTTTAGTTGAATTCTCGTGGATGACGGCAGCTTCCAAAGAACGAACGAAAGTCGAAGGTCAGACGCAAACGCTGTTGTCATATCGCGCCGTGCGCGGAGTTGTGTGCAGCCTTTCGCTTCTCAATCTGCGTGAAAAGCTAGATGGAATCTAAGCCCGCCGCATTGTGACCGCACCACGACCTCCTGTAGGTCGCGATCTCGGTAGCCGACAGAAGTCGGCTGGGGATTTTGGGGCGACTGATCTGATGACGTGCGGGACTACACTTCACAAGAAAACCCTTCTGGCTGCAGCGAGCGCACTTGCGTTGATGATTGATGGCGGGGACGCAGCCGTTGCGCAGACGTCGCACGAGCTGCCGGCCGTGCAGGTGCATGCGCCAACGCCGCGCGCGGCGCGTCGTGTCGCACCGCGCCAAAATGCCGCAACTGCGCCGCGTGCGGCTCCGCGCCCTGTCGAGCCTCGTGCGCGGACGACACCGCCGACCGGCATGATCGGCAGCCTGCCGCCATCCTATGCGGGCGGGCAGGTGGCTTCGGGCAGCCAGGTCGGCATGCTCGGCAATCGCAACGTGATGGACACGCCGTTCAACCAGACCAGCTACACCGCGCAGACAATCCAGGATCAGCAGGCGCGAAAGCTCGATGACGTGCTCGCCAACGATCCGTCGATCCGTTCCAACGTGCCGCGCGCCTACGGCTTCGACTTTGTGTCCATCCGCGGCTTCGACGTGCCGAGTTCGGCCTACGGCATCAACGGACTGTACGGCATCGCATCGGCTTTCTCGTTCTCGTCGCTGGCCGCGATCGAACGCGTCGAGATGCTGAAGGGGCCGGGCGCGCTGCTGAGCGGCATGCCGCCGGGCGGCGGCGTCGGCGGCAGCATCAATCTCGTCACCAAGCGTGCTGGCGATGATCCGATCGCACAGCTCACCAACACCTATGCGTCGCGCTCGCAGTTCGGCACGCATTTCGACGTCGGTCGCCGGTTCGGCGAAGCGAGCGAATTCGGCGTTCGGTTCAACGGCAGCTATCGCAACGGCGATACCGAACTCGCCAACCAGAGCCAGGAGCTCGGGACGGCAGCGCTAGGCCTCGACTACCGCGGCGAGCGCGTCCGCCTGTCCGCGGATGTCGGTTACGAGAAGAACAACGTCGACGCCATGACGCGCTTCGTGGTGTTAGGTCCGACGCTGACCGGCGTGCCGGTGCCGCCGGATGCACGCGCGAGCTTCATGCCAAGCTGGGGCTATTGGAACGGCGAAGGCAAATTCGGCCTCGTGCAGGGTGAGGTCGACATCACCGAGAACCTGACGGCCTATGCCCAGGCCGGCGTGGTGAAGGGGGAGACCAAGTATCTTTATTCGGATATCAGGGTCACCAACCTCAACGGCAATTTCGACGGTTCGCCACGACTGAACAGCCAGACCCGCGACCAGGCGGCGGTGCAAGCGGGCTTCCGTGCCTCGGTGGATACCGGGCCTATCCATCACGCGATCAATTTCAACGCGACGGGATCCGAAGGTGACGTCGGCATCATCAACACGACGGGCACGGCCTTCACGTCCAATCTCTATAGCCCGCGTCCGAGCCCGACGCCGCTGATCTCGGTTGGAGCACCGCCGAAAATCTCGGATACGCATCTGTCGAGCTTCGGCATTGCCGACACCATGTCGGTGGCAAACGGTCGCGTCCAGTTCACCGCGGGCGTGCGCCAGCAATATGTCGAGAGCCGCTCGTTCAGTGCGACGACCGGGCTGCAGACGTCCGGCTATGACACTTCGGCGACGACGCCGGCCTATGCGGTGGTGATCAAGCCGCTGGAGAACGTCTCCATCTATGCCAACTACATCGAAGGGCTCGAGGCCGGCACCGTGGTCGGCGCTCAGTATGCCAATGCCGGCCAGGTGCTGCCACCCTATCGGACCCGGCAGTATGAAGTCGGCGCCAAGGTCGATTGGGGCCGGATAACGACGACCGTCAGCGCCTTCGACATCAACCGGCCGCTGCAGCTCGTCGATTTCGTCACCAACACGCTGACGCAATCCGGCGAGAGCCGCAACCGTGGCGTCGAGCTGAATGTCTTCGGTGAGGTCACGCCAGGCGTGCGGCTGCTGGGCGGCGTGATGTTCATCGATGCGCGTCAGGACAAGACCGAGCGCGGGCAGTTTGACGGCTACCGGACTTTCGGCGTGCCCGACACACAGCTCAATCTCGGCGGTGAGTGGGACGTGCCGTTCCTGCACGGCCTGACGCTGACGGGACGCGCGATCTATACCGGCAGCTTCTTCGTCGATCAGGCCAACACGCTGCTGGTCTCGGACTGGACACGCTACGACGCCGGTGCGCGCTACACCTTTACGGCGCCGTGGAACAACAAGCCGGTGGTGGTGCGCTTCCAGGTCGAGAACCTGTTCGACAAGAACTACTGGCAGGGCGCGAACACCAACAGATACGTCTATCTCGGTGCGCCCAGAACCTATCTGGTCTCGACGACTTTCAACTTCTAGCGATGGCTGAACCAAATCATGTCTAACCGACGAACCGGAAGGCAGCTTGCCGTTGGTGCTCTGCTGATCGTCTTGCCAATGCTGTCTCATTGGGGAGCCGCGAGCGCGCAGACCGTCAACTCGTTCGAGGGCGACCGCGGACCAGGTCAGGCGGTGTGCAAATCGAACGGGGGGCCGATCCATTGTGATCGGGCGGAGATGGACGTTGCCGCGAGCGGCAAGCAGATTGTGCAGGTCACCTGGCAGAACGTCAACGTGTATGACACTACGGGCAAGCTGTTGAAATCCACGCCGCTGGCCGCACTGATCCGCGGTGCCGGGCTCGACCCGAACCCGGCGAAAGGCGGCGGGCCGTTCGAGCCGCATGTCGTCTACAACGAGTTCATCGAGCGCTGGATCATCACCGTGACCTGCGCCAACGACTGCACGCTTGTGAGCGCCAGCGCCGACGCGACGGATTCGTGGGGCGGCACCTACCTGTCCTGCCTGCAGGGCGGCCCCTGCCTCGACCGCAATCCCGGCATCAAGCTGGGCTACGACAAGAACGGTGTGTACATCTGCGGAGGCCACGTCGGCGACGACAATCCGAGCACGGTGCCGGGCGTGTCCTACGACTGCTTTGCAGTACCGCCGGATGAGATCAAGGCGATCGCGCAAGGCACAGCGCCAACCCATATCAACCGTGGCCACAAGCTGCCGCTCGACATCGTCCCTGCGGTTGACCACGATCGATCGAAGGCACCATCGGCTCTGGCGTTCTTTGCCAACAAGAGCTGCGACCACGCGGCGCAATACTCCTGCCAGCGGTCGACCAATTTCTCGTTTCACTGGATCGTGAACACCTTCAGGTGGAATGGCGCCACCGGCACCTACAATGCTGGCGGCGCCCAGCAGGTGATCAAGACCGATATCGGCTCGAAGGAGAACAAGTGGCTCTACAACACGCCGTGCTGCGGCCAGACCATGTCGATCCCGCAGGCCGGCAGCGACGTCACCCTTCGCGCCGCAACCAGCCACCGCCTGATGAATGTCGTCCAGCACGGCTCGCACCTGTATGGCGTCCTCGGGTCCGGGCCATGCACTGACTCCTGCGGGGCGCAGGGCGCTGATGCCAACAATTTGCTGATCTGGGTGGACCTCGATTGCTCGCAGCCGGCCGCCTGCGTGGTCAGCCAGACGGCAAAGATTGCCAGCCCTGACAATCACCTGGAGTTTGGCACGATTGGCGTGGACGATGCAGGGAACCTGGGCATCGTCGGCACGTCCTCAAGCGCGCGCGCAAACCTGTCGGTCCTGCTCTGGACCCGCCGCCAGGACGATCCGGCCAACACGTTCACCGGCCCGACGACGATCGTCGCGGGCACGCATCCCTACACCTGCCCGAATGAGAGGAACGTGAGCCCGATGGGGAATTCGGTCGGCATCCTGACCGCGCTCGACCCGGTGGACCGCAAGACATTGTGGGCGACCCAGCAGTGGGCCAATGATGCCACTCCCTGCGTCTGGAACACACGCATCGTCGGCTACAAGGTCGCGCCGGAGAAGCGCTGACGATCGAGGCCCCCCATCGGCTGTGTTGACTTTCCAGATGGCGTGGCGCACCCCGCCACCTGGCGCTGCGGCTCCCATTGGAACTTTCTCCCGCGCGGCCGTTTTTAGTGGTCCGGCGTGGTGGGTTAGTGCGCATGGCACTAAGTGCACCTCGCCTCCGTCTCTGGGAAGGAGCTTTCCCGCGATGGAGCATGAGACCAGGATTGAAAATCGACTGCTGGCCGCGCTGCCGCAAGCGGACCTGGATTTGCTTGCGCCCCATTTCCGGAACGTGTCGCTCAAACGCGACGCCGTCCTGGCGCGATCGGGCGATCTGATTGAACAGATCTATTTCCCGTCCAGCGGGCTGGTCGCGCACGTTATGGACATGCCGAACGGACAAACGGTCACCACCGCGATCGTCGGCAAAGAGGGCGCGGTAAACATCCTCACGGCGCTCGGGCCGGCCCGCTCGCCGATGACCATGGTGGTTCGGATCGCCGGAACTGCTTTGCAGCTCTCTCCGGCACGCTTCCATGCGGCGCTCGAGCACAGCCACGCGCTCAAGGCCGCCGTCAATAGGCTCAACAGGGCCCTGATAGTGCAGCTCCAGCATGTTGCGGCTTGCAATGCGCTGCACTCAGTCGAAGCCCGGTTGGCCCATTGGCTGCTGCACATCCACGACCGGACCGAAAGCGACATGCTGCCGCTGACGCAGGAGACGCTTTCGGAGTTGCTGGGCGTGCGACGAACGACGGTGACCCATGTCGTATCCAAGCTCCGCGCGTCGGGAGCGATCAGGTCCAATCGGCGAAGCTCGATCGAAATCGACAGGCCGCGGCTCGAAGCAGCGGCATGCGACTGCTACCAGATCATGCGCAGCAGGATCGAGCGCATCGTTTCGACGAACGAGATGACGCCGCGCGGTCACTCCTGGCCAGCGCATGAAAGGCCGCGCACGCACGCCCCGCTACCGACCGCCGAGAACGGAGCGCAGCACCGCGCGCACGCCCACGGAGCGGCCGCTCACCGTGCAAGGCACCGTTGAGGAACGGTTAGCTAGTGGCCAGCCTTAGCACACGCTCCTCACTCTTTCGTCCGTCTCGTAAACCCACGCTTCCTTGGCAAACCATTCATGGTTGGTCTGGCAGATCGAGCAATAAGTGCGCGCGAAGAACACCGTACTGCATCGAAACTTCTCGCGATCGGCTTTCATGCCCGTAGGGATCGCGCGTCCCGTCTGCGGGCATTTGATCATGACGATACCCATCTTGGTCCTCCCTCAATGTCCCGAGTTGCTGCATCAGCAGCATTCCGCGGGCCATCGGCTGGACTCCGCCTCTTCTCGCGGGAGGCGCTTTTCGTCCAGCCGATTCTCGGTGGTGCTTAAGAGAAGTTCGATCTAGGGACCTGTCCGCAGCACCCTGGCAAGACTCTTCCTGATAGGCTCGGCAGTCTCCTTCGCCACTTCCTGAGTGAGCTCCCACAGTTCCTTGTTCTGAGCGGAGGTGACCTCAAAATTCTTGCGGCCATGCGTGGCCGATAGCTGGATGATCTCTGGCAGCGACTTCGTCCCCATCAGATGCGTGAGAAATTCGAGAGCGGAGCTGGCGTTCGTGCCCGAGATCTCGATCAACTTGGCCGCGTAGTCGGCGGCGCCTTTCGCGTTGGTTGAGCAGGCCTCCTTGAGGATGTCGGCGATCTCGCCAGAAGCGGCCTTCATCTTTTCGCAATTTTCCTTCGCCCGCAGCATGCTTTGCTCGGCGATGTTCTGATACACTCCCGGTATCGCGAACAGCGGCATGTCGAATCCGCGTTTCGCGTCAGCACCGGCAGTCGGATTGGCATTCATTTCATTCGAGTATGCATCATTCACGGGTTGTAATCCTTTCAAGCGAGACTGGAACCAGCGGCAGTTCGATACGCAATCCCGGCTCTCTCGAAGCGAGCGTGCCACGAACGAGCCGGGAAGGATTTCCCAGATGTCGGACCGGACGGAGTTGTCGCGCCGTGCCCCCATCTACCGGACTATGCTCGACCAGCGCCGAGACTTCGGTTCGCTTTCTGACTCTCGAAACGTTTTTCGTAGGTAGCGACCGCCTCGCTCCGTAGGTCCATACGGCGCAAGTCTCCGGCGTATGAAGCGCGCCGCCTGACGGGGATTGTGTTCACGGCAAAAGAGCGGCCGAGCAACCAGCCGCTCCCTCCTTTTTTTGCGCCGGGTGACCCGGTGGTACGCAATCGCTGCTACCGCCCCGAGCCCATCGCGCTTGTCCTCAGCGACTGACAGGTGCAGCCTAACCCAGGACCAATGTCCTTACTCGGGCATCCAATGATTGGATTCACACAGCCGCCGTGCGACGCCGGGGTCATCGAGGCGACACCGGCTTTTGACGCTGCCCTGTCACAGAGACGCAAGTGGCTGACGCTGGCCGCAGCCGTCATTGGGTCCAGCATGGCTCTCCTCGACGGTTCTGTCGTGAACATCGCGTTACCCGCAATCCAACAGGCGCTGAATGCAGATGCGGCTGCGACACAGTGGATCGTCAACGCCTACCTGCTGCTGCTTGGTGCGCTCGTGCTGATCGGAGGTTCGGCGGCCGATCTCTACGGCCGACGCCGGATTTTTGTTATCGGCATCGCGGTCTTCACCGCCGCCTCCATCGTCTGCGGGCTCTCACCGAATATCATGGTGCTTATCGTCAGCCGTGCGGTTCAAGGTCTTGGCGCCGCGCTGTTAACGCCGGCCAGTCTGGCGATGTTAGGAGCGACCTTCGGCAAGGATGAACGGATCCGGGCAATCGGGATATGGGCGGGCGCAGGTGCACTGATGATGGCGGCCGGTCCGATGTTGGGCGGCTGGCTGGTCGACCAGGTATCGTGGCGGGCGATCTTTCTCCTCAATGTCCCGCTCGCCATTGCCGCGGCCGGACTTGCGCTTCGCTTCGGCTGCGAAAGCAGCGATCCCCGGGCGAAGCAACTCGACTGGAGCGGCGCCGCCTCAGTCGCGATTGGCCTTGCTGCGATGACATGGTCCCTCAGCGCCATTCCGGCGTCGGGATTTCGCGACAAGACAGTGCTGGTTGCCCTGGGAGTGGGAGCCGCTTTCCTGGCTTCGTTCGTCGTGATTGAAGCCCGTCTCCATGAGCGGGCGATGATGCCGTTGTCGCTCTATCAATCTCGCGATTTTTCAGCAACGAATGCGTTGACGCTGTTGCTCTACTTCGCGCTCGGAGGTGCGCTCTATTATCTGCCGTTCGGCCTGATCCGCGTCGGCGGCTACTCGGCGACCCAGGCCGGCGCAGCGTTGCTGCCTTTTGCCCTGATCATGGGATTCGGGGCGTCATTCGCCGGGACCATTGCTGACCGTTGGGGGCCGCGGCTGTTGCTCACTGTCGGGCCCATCGTCGCAGCCTGCGGATTTACGATACTTGCCTTTGTCGATCTCAGGCAGCCTTACTGGATTAGCGTATTTCCGTCGATGGTCCTGCTGGGCGGGGGGATGTCGATCACGGTTCCACCGCTGACGTCGACTGTGATGGCAGCCGCCGGCGAAGCCCACGCCGGGATTGCTTCGGGCATCAACAACGCGGTCGCTCGCGTTGGCGGCCTGCTCGCGGTTGCGGCACTCGGCGTGGTGTTCTTTGCAAACTTCTTGCATGATCTTGCCGGAGCAACGCCCGCGCAAGCCAACGAGGCCCTGAATGCCGTGATGTCCGGACAGGCGGACGCTCATGCAGGGGCAATAGCCGCATTCGAGCGGGCGCTGAGCACGATCATGCTGGTGCCCGCAAGCTGCGCCGCACTTGCCGGCCTCGCCGGTTGGGTGTGGATCGCGCCGCGCCCCAAGCGTGCAGGCACCTGACACAACCCCGCAGCCAGGCGCAGTTCGACGCCCTAATCGGCTGTGTTGACTTCCCAGGTGGCGTGGCGGACGCCGGCCTGACGCTGCAGGTCCACCGCGACGGCATTGAGCTCATTGGGATTGACTGACGTGCTGACCAGCGTCGCCACGATCTCCAGGAGATCGTCACCGATCTCCTGGAGATCGATATCAGCAACCGGGTAGCTGGCGGCCTCGAGCTTCTCGACCAATTGGTCGCGCATGGCCGGCAAGGCGTCGCTGGAGACCGCGAGCTTGAAATAGTAGGTCGCCTCCGATGCCTGCTCGTCGAGCGGGATGCGGTTGATGGCATTCACCAGCGGCCGCAGCAGCGTGTTGCCGGCGAGGATGAAGAAGGTGAGCGCTGCGGCCTGCGCCTCCATGTCGGCGCCGGCGCAAGAGCCGACCGCGGCTGATGTCCACAAGGTCGCCGCCGTGTTGAGCCCGCGCACATCCATGCCCTGCTTCATGATGACACCGGCGCCGAGAAAGCCGATGCCCGACACGACATAGGCGATCACCCGCACGGCGCCGTCCGCGCCCGACAGTCGCATCGCAAGATCGACGAACGCAGCCGCTCCGACCGCGACCAGCACATTGGTGCGCAGGCCCGCGGTGCGCTGGCGATATTGCCGCTCGGCGCCGATCAGCGTGCCCAGCACAAAGGCTGTGGTCAGGCTTATCAGCGTGTCGAAGAAATCAGCGAGTTGGAAGGTCGTCAGAAACCGCATAGCCCCTCAATACGGCTTGGACACGACAGGTGATTAAAACGCCAACAGACCTCCGTCGCCGTCTTCGTCCGCGAATGCCAATAGCGTACCTTTGGCGTTCCAGGCCAGTGCGGCGACTGGCACGCCCTGGTTGCGACGGAGCAGTATCTCGGCCCCGTCCTCCATCCGGACCATCAGCACGGTGCCGTCGCTATAGCCGGCCGCCAGGATGTCGTCCTTCGGATGGCAGGCGACGACCGCGACGCGCGCCTGCAACGGCGCCAGCATCGCCGGCTGCTTGCCCATCGGGCCATCCTTGCTGTTGAAGGGCCAGATGATGACGGTGTCGGCCCCTGAGGTAGCAAGCCCCTTGCCGCCGGCGCTCCACGACATCGACCGCACCCGGCCGGGATAGCCGCTCATCCGCATGTGCCTGTTGTCGGCGAGCCGCCAGCCATGCAGCGCCGGCTCATGCATCGCGGTGACCAGGAATTTGTTGTCAGGGCTGAAGGTGACGGCGTGATGCGAGCCCGCCCATTCCAGGAATTCCGGCTTGGCCGCCATGTTGGGAAACCACAGCGTCGCGCCGCCATAATGGGCGATTGCGAGCCGGAGGCCCTTTGGCGCAAAGGCAAGACCGCCGACGGTGGACGGCGCATCGAAGGATTTTTCCTCGCCCTTGGCCGGACGCACGAACGCGGTCTTGCCCACCGACCACGCCACCGCGCCATCGGAATGCAGCGCCACGGCATCGATCCAGCGCCGCTTCGGGTCGGTCGCCAAGGTCGAGACCTCGCCTTTAGCATTGAGCGCGACCAGCTTGCCATCGTCACCGCCCATGACGATCCGCTCGCCATCCGAGACGGAGCAGAGGATCGCGCCGCCATGCACCGGCGTCTGCGAGACTTCGCCCTCCCCGCCGACGACGGCGACATTCTCCTCGGCGCCGATGAAGTGGGCGGTGTCGCCAAGGAAATGCACTGATGTGACGGCCATGCCGAGCGGCACTGGCCGTACCTGATCGGTCATCGAAGCGATGGAGGGCACCTCGCCCGGGTCGAACTCGCTCATCACGAGACGATGCAGCGCTCAAAGCCGTCGCGGATCGCCTGCTCCGGCAATTCGCGGCCGATGAAGACCAGCCGGCTCTCGCGCGGCTCGTCCTCCTTCCACTTCCGCTGATGGTCGCCTTCCAGCATCATGTGGACGCCCTGGAACACGTAACGGTCGTCGTCGCCGGCGAAGGCGAGGATGCCCTTGGAGCGCAGGATCTTCTGGCCCTCGGTCGCCACCAGGTTCTGCAGCCACGGCATGAATTTCGTGGGGTCGAGCGCCTTGTCGGTGCGCAGCGACAGCGATTGCATCTCCTCGTCGTGGTAGTGCTTCATGCCGTGGCCATGATCATGGTGGTGATGATGGTCGTGGCCATGGTGGTGATGATCATGGTCATGATCGTGATCGTCGGCTTCCAGGAAATCCGGTTCGATGTCGAGGATGCGGTCGAGATCGAAGGCGCCCCGCTCCAGCACGTCGGCCAGTTCCACCTTGCAGCGCTCGGTCCGATGCAGCTTGGCGTAAGGGTTGATACCGCGGATGCGGGCCTCGACCTCGGCGAGCTCGGGCTTTGAGACGAGGTCGGTCTTATTCAGCACGATGACGTCGGCGAACGCGATCTGGTTCTTGGCCTCGGGCGCATCCTTCAGCCGGTCGCTGAGCCATTTGGCATCGGCCACGGTGACGACGGCATCGAGCCGGGCGTTCTTCTGCACGTCCTCGTCGACGAAGAAGGTCTGCGCCACCGGCGCCGGGTCGGCGAGGCCCGTGGTCTCCACGATGATGGCGTCGAACTTGCCTTTGCGCTTCATCAGGCCGTCCATGATGCGGACGAGGTCGCCGCGAACGGTGCAGCAGATGCAACCGTTGTTCATCTCGAACACTTCCTCGTCGGCCCCGATGATCAGGTCGTTGTCGATGCCGATCTCGCCGAATTCGTTGACGATGACCGCGTATTTCTTGCCGTGGTTCTCGGACAGGATGCGGTTGAGCAGCGTGGTCTTGCCGGCGCCGAGATAGCCCGTCAGCACGGTCACAGGGATCTTTTGCGAAGAAGGTTCTGGCATGGCGACTCCGGGGGCGGAACTAACGATCGCGCTGCCCGGGCCGGCAGGGAGGGCCCCTGCCCTAGTGGCCAAGCGCGCTGGTCAAGGCCTTTATATTGTGCCTTACCACCCCAATGTAAGTGGGGGCCTCGCCCTTTTCGGCAGTGAGACTGTCCGAATAGAGGGTCCCGCCGATCCTGGCCCCGGTCTCCTCAGCGATCCGCTGGATCAGGCGGGGATCGCTGACATTTTCGAGAAAAATCGCCGGAATTTTCGCCTTTTTGATCTGGGTGATGATCCCTGCGATATCGCGGGCGCTGGGCTCGGATTCGGTCGAGACCCCTACGGGGGCAATGAACTCGATACCGTAGGCGGCCGCAAAATAGCCGAAGGCGCGGTGGGTCGAGATCACCTTGCGGCGCGCCTCCGGGATGGTGGCGACCGCCTGCCGCGCTTCTCTGTCCAGCGCGTCGAGCTCTGCCAGATAGCTTTCCGCATTGGTGCGGAAGGCGGCGGCGTTCGCAGGCGCAGCGGCCACAAGCGCGTCGCGGATATTGGCGACATAGATCTTTGCATTAGCAACGGACTGCCAGGCATGAGGATCGGGCGCCGAGCCGAGCTTGAGCGGCGCAATGCCGTCCGTCACGGTGATGATGGTCGCTTTGCCGCCGGCGGATTGCACCAGCCGCGGCAGCCAGCCCTCCATCCCGAGCCCGTTGATGAAGAGCAGCTTCGCTTCCGCGACCTTTCTGGCGTCCGCCGGCGTCGGCCGGTACACGTGGGCATCGCCCTCGGGGCCAACCAGCGCCGCGACATTGACCTTGTCGCCTCCAACGTTGCGGACCAAGTCGGCGAGGATCGAGAAGCTGGCGACCACGTTGAGGCGCTCTTGCGCGCGCGCCGGACCTACAAGCGTGACGAGCGCGAGCAGCGCAAGCCAGAACCACCGTCGCATCGCCGCTAGGCCTCCAGATGCCGGCCGGGGAACATCTGGCGGACCAGTCCGCCGACATTGCCGAACAGGAGCGAGACCAGATAGAGCCCGGCCGCGACCAGAATGATCGCGGGGCCCGAGGGAATTCGCGTCTGGAACGACAACACCAGCCCGGCATAGCCCGAAAGGATCGCGCTTGCGACCGCGATGCAGATCATGCCGGTGATGTCGCGCGACCAGAACCGCGCGATGCCGGCCGGCAGGATCATCAATCCGACGCCGAGCAACGTGCCGAGCGCATGAAAGCCGTTGACGAGGTTGACCACGACCAGCGCCAGGAACGCCAGATGCGCCGGCGCGCCGGCGCGGCTGACCGTGCGCAGGAACACCGGATCGACGCATTCGATCACCAGCGGGCGGTAGATCACCGCGAGCACGAGCAGCGTGATGGTGGCGTTGAAGGTGATGACCAGCAGAGTCTGGTTGTCCATCGCGAGAATGTCGCCGAACAGCACATGCAGGAGGTCGATATTGGTGCCCTTGATCGAAACAATGGTGACGCCGAGCGCCAGCGAGACCAGGTAGAAGGTGGCGAGCGAGGCGTCCTCCTTCAGCTCCGTGTTGCGGGCGACGAGGCCGGCGAGCAGCGCCACCGTAAATCCCGCGGCCAGGCCGCCAACCGTCATCGCGAACAGATTGAGCCCGGAGAGCAGGAAGCCGATCGCCGCCCCCGGCAGGATCGCATGCGCCATGGCATCGCCGACCAGGCTCATCCGCCGCAGCATCAGGAACACGCCGATCGGCGCGGCGCCGAGCGAGAGCGCGACCACGGCGGCAAGCGCGCGGCGCATGAACTCGAACTCGGTGAAGGGCGCGATCAGCGCGTCAGTGAGCATGGCTTCAGGCGGCGCGCGAGGTGTCCACGGCACAGGCGGCGGCGCGGTCGTCGAAGGCTTCGCACATCCGCATCGCCACCGTGAGATTATCAGGCGTCAGCACTTCGGCGGTCGGCCCCCACGCCACCGGCCCGCGCGCGAGCAGCAGCGTTTCCGGGAAATTGGCGCGCACCATGTCGAGGTCGTGCAATGCCGCCAGCACCGTGCGTCCCTCGCTGTGCCAACGCTTGACCAATGCCAGCAGGTCGGCGGTGGTCTTGGCGTCGATGGCGTTGAAGGGTTCGTCGAGAACGATCAATCGCGCATTCTGTAGCAGCACCCGTGCAAACAGCATGCGCTGCATCTGGCCGCCGGAGAGCGTGCCGATCGGACGGTTCTCGAACCCGTTGAGCCCGACCGCGGCGATTGCGGCGAGGATCTTCTCGCGCGCGTCCTTGCCGATGCCGCCGAACAGGCCGATGCCGCGCCACAGGCCGGTGCCGACAAAATCAAACACCGAGATCGGGAAACTGCGGTCGATCTCGGCCGACTGCGGCAGATAGGCGATGTCCCTGTGGTCGAGGCCGCCGAGGTCGATCGCACCGGAGAGCGGCTTCAGGATGCCGGTGATGCCTCGCAAGAGCGTCGACTTGCCGGCGCCGTTCGGGCCGATCATTGCGAGCAGCGCGCCGGAGGCGACGTCGCCGTTCAGATGATGCACCGCCGGATGGCGGTCATAGCCGAGCGTGACGTTGCGGAATTGCACTTGCGCGGGCATCGCTCACCTCATCGCCAGCAGCACGAAGGCCCACAGGCCGGCACAGACCGCGAGCGCCGCGGCAAGGCGTGCGACGACCGTCATGCGCAGGATCGACCAAGTCGCCGCCTGCGCCGGATGCGGCGTTGTCGGACCATGGCTGTGGACGACATGGTCGTGGCCGTGTCCATGGACGTGGTCGTGGGTATGGGGATGTGCGTGAGCCATTTCGCGGGAACGTTACATTATAACATTACGCGAGTCCACCTGATCGATGGTTCACGGTTTGCCGATCGCCATCGCGATGGCGGCGGCCAGGAAGGGAAACGGCACCGAGACCGCGGCGCGGAACCAGACGAAGCGGGCCGGCATGAACGGTATCTCCCACAGGATCACCCTTTGGAAGGCGAACAGCGCCCAGGCGACGACATAGGCGATCACCTGGGGTGGCCCGCCGCCGGCCTTCAGCGCCACCGCGCCGATGGAAAAACCGACCACCGGCCCGCCCGGCGTCGCTGCGCCCGCGATGACGGCGGTCGCGACGCCGAGCCAGCCGCTGTCGGGCCCGAGCCAGCCGGTGATGATCTCCTGCGGGATCACGGCGGCGATATAGCCCGACCCGACCACGCCGATCGCGATCCGCGGCATGATATTGGCGAATTCGAGCGAGCCTTCGCGCAACGACGACACCAGCACCGTGCGTCCACGGCGCCAGGCGATGAAGCCGACGCCGGCGACCGAGCCCCACAGCAGGATGTCGATCAGGAGCGCGGCGCTCATTCCGGTGCGCCGTTCGGATAGACGCGGGCATAGACGAAGCGGCCGAAGGCGCCGGCGAGCACTGGCAGCGGCAGCGAGATCACGATCCGCCACAGCGTGAACTCGGTGCCCATGATCGGCAGTTCCCAGGCCACCGCGCGGCCGTAACCGATCAGCGTCCAGCTCACCACCATCGCGATCGTCGCGCCGAAATCGGCGCCAACGGTGAGCAGCGCCGCCGCCACCGGATAGGCGGTGAAGGGACCGCCTGGCAGGATCGCACCGAAGGCGGTGCCGATCAGAAGGCCCTTCAATCCCGACTTCGGTCCGAGCGAGCGCGAGACTTTTTCGTGCGGCAGAATTTCCGCGATGAACGCACCGAGCAGGCAGCCCGCGAGCACGCGCGGCAGGATCCCGCCGAACAGCGAGAGGTCGTGGGTGAGGATCTCGATCACGCCGTCAGCGCCGTCGCGCCGATAGACCAGGCCGGCGCAGATGAGGACGAGCACAAGGATTGAGATCATCGACCAGCCGATCGGCTTGCGCACACGGCCGGGAGGCGTCTCGGCCTCCGCGGCGTCATCGGCCGGCGGCGGATCCTTTAGCGGTGCATCTGACAAGGCAATGGGGCCAGGGCGGGGTGAGAATGTCCATCCTGCTTAGTCCCGTCACAAAGGCGACGCAAATGGAAGCTGGCCGCGTATCCATGCGCGCGCAGGCTATGGCCATGCGCGGTTGCGGCGCCCTCTCCATTTGTCATTCCGGGGCGATGCCAACGGGTCCGCGCAAAGCGCGGCCCGATGACAGGCTCCGCATCGAGCCCGGAATCCATTTCACAGCCTGTGCATGTGGCCCGTGGATTCCGGGTTCGCGCTTCGCGCGCCCCGGAATGACGGAGAGATCATGTGAGGTGGCGGACGATGGCGAGGCCGGCGAACAGGCCGGCGATCGAGAGCACGACCGAGCCGAGCACGTAGAATGCCGCGAGCCCGAGTTCGCCGCGTTCGTAGAGCAGCGCGGCGTCGAGCGAGAAGGCGGAGAAGGTGGTGTAGCCGCCGAGGATGCCGGTCATCAGGAACAGCCGCCAGGGCTGCGATGCCTCGCCCTTGAAGGCGAGATAGCCCGCGATCAGGCCCATCACGGTCGAACCGGTGATGTTGATGATGAAGGTGCCGTAGGGAAAATCGGTGCCGAGGCTGCGCGCGCAGGCGAGATTGATGAAATGGCGCAGCATTGCGCCGAGGCCGCCGCCGAAGAAGACCAGAAAATAGCTTGCTGCCGTTCCCACCACTGCCCCGCTGGTGTGCCGTCGAGAGGGACTATCACCTCTCCTTGAACGATGTGCGCACCCACAGTCTCTCCCTTGAGACGGTGCCCGCGTGGAGAGATGATCCCTCCCCGGTTCGCATTGCGCTTCGCTACATGCGAACAGACCCTCCCCTTTCGGGGGAGGGTCGGGAAAGTCGCATCCGGAACGACGGCCTAAACCGTCACACCTTGCCGAACAGCTCGTCGACGTAGTCCCAGTTGACGAGGTTGTCGACGAACGCCTTCAGATAGTCCGGACGGCGATTGCGATAGTCGATGTAGTAGGAGTGCTCCCAGACGTCGACGCCCAGGATCGGGACCGCGCCATGGACCAGCGGGTTCTCGCCATTCGGCGTCTTGGAGATTTCGAGCTTGCCGCCCTTGACCTGCAGCCAGGCCCAGCCGGAGCCGAACTGGCCGACGCCGGCGGCGGCGAAATCGGCCTTGAACTTCTCGAAGCCGCCGAGGTCCTCGTTGATCTTCTTCTCGAGACGGCCCGGCAGCTTGCTGCCGCCGCCATTCGGCTTCATCCACTTCCAGAAGTGAATGTGGTTGTAGTGCTGGCCGGCATTGTTGAAGACGGCCGCGTTCTTGTTGTACGAGCCCTTCACGATCTCCTCGAGGGACTTGCCCTCGAATTCGGTGCCTTTGATCGCGTTGTTGCCGTTGGTCACGTAAGCCTGATGATGCTTGTCGTGATGGTACTCCAGCGTTTCCTTCGACATGTAGGGCGCGAGGGCATCGTGGGCGTAGGGGAGGTCGGGTAGCGTGAAAGTCATGGTGTGATGTCCAACATGAGGGGAGACGACACTAACGGAGACCTCTTATAGAAGGTTCCATCACACTTAAACACCGCATTTTCGGCGCAGGCATGCAGGCCGTGCGGGCGATTCGCAGAACGTCAGCGCAACGAACCAACTCCAAAATAGTGTTGGGAATGAAATGCTTAAGATCAACTCCGAGCGGCAGGGTGCGGACGGAGGTGCGTTTTCCCGTTTGTGCGAGTAAGATCGCGCCGATGGAATGCAAGGACCCACTCAAGTGAGCATCGAGATCGAAGTCCTCAACGGCGATGCTTCCTGGAAGACGGTCGAGCCGCTGTTTCGGGCGGTCTGGCCGCGCGAAGTGGTCGCGAAATTGCCGTGGGGCCATATCAAGTGGGCCGGTGCCGACCTGCGCGTCTTGCTCGAAGCGCCCGAGGGCGGCGTCGGCTGCCATGTCGGCATCCATTTCCGCACCATCACCTGGAACGGACACCGGATCCATATTGGCGGCATCGGCGGTGTTGCGACCCGCGAGGACTGCCGGCGCCGCGGCTATGCCTCGATTGCGCTCAATGCCGCGGTCGAGACCGTGCGCGCCAATGAGGCGGCGCGCTTCATGCTGCTGTTCTGTGAGCCGCACAATTTCGCGTTCTACCAGGCGCGCGGCTGGCGGCCCTTCACCGGCGAGGTCTATTGCGAGCAGCCGGGCGGACGCGTCCGCTTCGAGGCGATGACACCGTTCGTGTTCGACATCAAGCGCGCGCCTGATACGGGGACCATCGACCTATGCGGCCTGCCGTGGTGATCTCTGCATAGGTTAGCCTGGCCTGCGCCGTCCGTAAGATGCGGGGCATCATCTTCACACAATCTTCAGGGCGAGACGCAGTGACAGATGCGCATCACTGGGGCAAATGATCGCGCGCCGACGCGCGGAAGTGAGATTGCACAAAGCCGATTTGTTGCTATGCAGGCGTGCCTTTTTGGGGAACGAATCATGGCTTGCAGATCAGCTCTCATCGCAGCGGTGCTGGCGGTATTACTGGCCGCACCGACGGCGCGCGCGCAAAACGCGGCCGATCCATCCGGCGTCTGGCAGACGCAGGCGGGCGACGCCCGCGTCAAGGTCAGCAAATGCGGCGGCGGGATTTGCGGCGTGATCGTCTCCCTGCGCGAGCCGATCGATCCCGCAACCGGCAAGCCGCAGGTCGACAACAAGAATCCGAATCCGTCGCTCACCACCCGTCCGATCATCGGGCTGCCGCTGTTTTCGGGCATGCGGCCGGCCGGCGGCAAGTGGACCGGTCAGATCTACAACGCTGACGACGGCGGCACCTATGCGAGCAGCATTTCGCTCGCCGGCCCCGATACGCTACGGGTCGAAGGCTGCGTCGGCGCGCTCTGCGGCGGCGAAAGCTGGACGCGGGTCGGGCGCTAACTCTTCAGATCTGCATCGCCTTCATGGCTGACGCGGCGGAGGCGTAGCCGCCGCGGGCGCCGTCGATGAAGTGCACGTGGTTGCTGCGCATCGCCGACGGCGTGAAGCAGGTCATCATCGCAGCATCCTGCCGGTGCAGGCCGTAACGCACGACGCCGTTGGCCGCGGCCTGCGCGAGACGTTCGGCGAGCGCCTGCGCCAACTCCTCGCTGCAGTCGAGGATCATCCGCAATCCGTCGTCATATTTGCGGAAGTCGGAATTGTCGACCACCTGCTGCATATAGTCCTTCGCCGCGAACTTGCCGATTTTGAGCTCGAAGCGGATGAGGGTGTAGACCCACAACGTGCTGACGAACACCAGCACGCGCCGCGCGAAGAGCGGACCGCCGCGCTTGGTGCGCGCCTCGAAGTCGAGGCCCTGCGGCGGCCAGCGCAGCGCCGGCCCGCCCGACGGCACCGGACGGCCAGCATCCGGGCTCTGCTCGGCGAGAGCGATGATGTCCTCAATCACCTTGCGGAACGCGGGGGGATCGCCGCCCTTCGCCGGCACCACCAGCACGGACAGGATGACACCGCGGGCGGAAGGGATCTCCTCGAAGCGGCAGGAGAGCCCGCTGAGATCGGGCTGAGTGCCCGGCGGCGCCGGCGCGACGGCAAATTCACCCCGCTTCATCGCGGCTTCCGCGAAGCCAAGCCCGCCACCGGAGAACATCGCGTAGGAAAGATTGGTCGACGGTCCGAAGCGCGCGACGCGCACATCAAGTCCTTGCGCACGGACTGCTTCGATCGGCACCAGCGCCACGCGCATGATGAGGTCGAGATCGTCCCTCACCCAGGTCGCGGTCGCCGCCAGCGCCTCGCGCGCGGCGTCGACATCGGCGGGCGCGACCGCAAAGCTCGCGCCATCGCCGCCGAACACGAAGGGGAATTCGCGGCCACTGAGTGCATTGGTGACGGCGGCGATGACGGCCGCGCCCGCCATGTTGACGGCCTTGTAGCGCTTTGCGGCAATCGCCTTGGTCGATTCCACGATGTCGGCGACGCCGATGGTCCAATCATCGGGCAAAGGCGAATACAGCGACGGCTCCATCAGGCGGGCAAAGCCGCGGAACACCGGAATGCCGCCGTAGAAGATCTCGCTGCCGCCTGCCGCCGCCATGGACCGCTCCGCTTTCGGCGCCTGTCTAGCAGATACGGCCGGTCTTGGGATCGGTTGCGTAGAACCGAACACCGTCATGGCCGGGCTTGTCCCGGCCACCCACGTGAGCGCCGCCTCCCAGAAAGGAAGACGTGGATGCCCGGGACGAGCCCGGGCATGACGGAGCAACAGTGCGCGTTACGCTTTCGCCAATCCGCGCAGCACGAGCTGGTTGAGACGGCCGGCAAAGGCGGCCGGGTCCTCCGGCAGTTCGCCTTCGAGAATCTGCGCCTGCTCGAGCAGAAGCAGCGACAAATCCCTCGCCGCGTCCTTTTCGCGCGTGATCGCGGCGACCAACGGATGGCGCAGATTGACTTCGAGGATCGGTTTGGTCACCGCACCGCGGTTCTGCTGCGCGAGCAGTCGCTCCAGCATGCGGTCGCGGCCGCCGCCGACCAGGCACGAAGCGCTCGAGGTCAATCGCTGCGAGGCGCGGACGTCGGCGACGCGCTCGCCGAGCGCTTCCTTGATCGCGGCGATCGTCGTGGCTTCATCCGCGGCCGGCTCGTCCTTCTTCTCGTCCGCCTTGTCGTCGACGAACGGGATCAGGCTGAAATCGACGTCGCCCTGGCTCAGCGACTTCAGCGGCTTGCCGCCGAAATCGATCGGCGCCGAGGTCCAGAACGCATCCACGGGATCGGTGAGCAGGAGCACCTCGACGCCGCGTGCTTGCGCGGCCTCCAGCTTCGGGTTCGACTTCAACCGCTCGATGCTCTCGCCCGTGAGGTAGTAGATGTCGGTCTGGTTCGGCCTGATAGCCTCAACATATTGCTTGAGCGAACGGTTCTCGCCCGCGGTGGTCGTGAAGCGCGCCAGGCCGAGCAGCTTCTCGCGCCGCTCATAATCCTCCCACAGGCCCTCCTTGAGGACCGGGCCGAACGCGTCCCAGATCTTGGCGAACGCGCCCTGCTCCTTATCCGCCAATCGCTCGAGTTCGCCGATGACGCGGCCGGTCACGGCATTGCGGATTTGCGCGAGTTGCGGGTTGTTCTGCAGCATCTCGCGGGAAATGTTGAGCGGCAGATCCTCGCTGTCGATCACGCCGCGAATGAAGCGCAGATACGCGGGCAGAAGATCGGCATCGTCGGCGATGAAGACGCGGCGGACATAGAGCTTCACCCTGCCCTTGCGCGCCGGCTCGAACAGGTCGAACGGCTTTGTCGACGGCGCAAACAGCAGCACGGCATAGGACTGCCGGCCCTCGGCACGATAATGCAGCGTCATCGCCGGCTCGTCGAAGGCGCCGGCGATCGATTTGTAGGCTTCCTTGTAATCCTCCGCCGACAGCTCCGATTTCGACCGCTGCCACAGCGCGCTCGCGGAATTGATCTGGCTTGGCTCGCCCTCCTCCGGCACCAGCTCGATCGGGAACTGGATGTTATCAGAATAGGCGCGGACGATGCGCTCGATCTCATAGGTCTCGAGATATTTCGCGGCGTCCTTCTTCAAATGCAGCACGATCTCGGTGCCGCGGGTGACGCGCTTGGCATCCTCCTCGCTGGCGGGCGCGATCTCGAAGCCGCTGCCGCCCGACGAGGTCCAGGTCCAGACCTCACCGCTCCCGGCGCGGCGGCTGATCACGACGATCCTGTCGGCGACCATGAAGGCGGCATAGAAGCCGACGCCGAACTGGCCGATCAAATTGCCGCCGTCCTTGGCCTCGGTGAGCCGCGCCAGGAACGACTTGGTGCCGGAGCGCGCGATGGTGCCGAGATTGTCGATCAGCTCCTGCCGGTCCATGCCGATGCCGCTGTCGATCACGGACAAGGTATCGGCCTTCTTGTCCGGCCTGATCCAGATTTTCGGCGGCGCACCATCGGCGATCAGGTCCGGCGCGGCAATCGCCTCATAACGCAGCTTGTCGCAGGCATCGGAGGCGTTGGAGATCAATTCGCGCAGGAAGATATCGGTTTCCGAATAGACCGAATGCACCATCAGGTGCAGGAGCTCGGCAACCTCGGCCTGGAACGGCTGGGATTCGGGGGAGGTCGTGGTGGCAGTCATTGCTGGGCTCAGGTGAAACCAATAGGGGGTAGGAAACTCCAGATATAGCGCAGCCATCTCCGCCCGCAAGATTTGCCGCGACGGCAGCGGGATGATCCGACCGCGGCATTGCGCTATGTCGTTGAACCTACTATAAATATGACCACTGTAGTCACACGAGGCAACATGCGCAAGATTCAGCTGAAAGACGCAAAGGCGAAATTGTCCGCCGTCGTCGATCAGGCCACGCGGGGCAAGCCGTCCGTCATTACCCGCCACGGGCGACCGGAGGCGGTCATCCTCGGCTTTGAGGATTGGGAACGGCTGTCGCGCGTACCCTCCTTCGGCCGTCTCTTGATGTCCGCGCCGATCGAAGCCGGTGACTTGCCCGAGCGTAACCAGGCGCCCTCCCGCGACGGCGGCCTGTGACGCGCTATCTGGTCGATACCAATATCATTTCGGCTGTGGCACCCACGTCGGCGGTGACGCCGCAGCAGCTTGTTGCCTGGATGGATTCTCATTCGCTTGCTTTGTTTCTGTCGGCCGTCACTGTGGCCGAGATCGCCGATGGCATCGCCAAGGCCAAGCGCGAGGGTGCCAAGCGGAAGGCCTCCAGGCTCTCGGATTGGTCGCGAACCGTGCTGCATCTCTATGGTGATCGGGTGCTCCCGTTTGATACGCCGACGGCAGAGATCGCTGGCCAGCTGACTGATCTTGCACGCAGCCGTGGGCATGCTCCAGGCTTTGCAGATGTCGCGATTGCCGCAACAGCTCATTGGCACAAACTGACGCTCCTAACCCGGAATGTTCGCCATTTTGTGCCTATGGACGTCACCGTCATCGATCCATTCCAGGAGCCGCCTCCAGCCAAATAGATCGCTATCAATTTCCCAGGCGAGAGCCCTCCCTTTCACGCCTCACCCAGTGATCGCCGCAAGATAGCGCGCGACCGACACATCGAACGCCGCCTTCGCATCGTGCTCAATGTTACGTCCCCACCAGGCGCCATAAATGCGACCGAACGCAAGTGGCGCGATCGCCTCAGCGATACGGCGCACGGCGACAGCATTCAGCGGCGTGTAGTTCGGATAGGAGTACATGAAGCTGACGTGACGGCGATCCATCGCCACCTGCGCGACATCGCCGGCCAGGAGCGCGCCGCTGCCGTCCGCCCCCGTGCGCCAATGCAGCACGGTGGCGCCGGTGAAATGCCCGCCGGCGCGGACCAGCCGAAGATCGTCCGATATCGCGAGTTCCTCCCCCCGCCACGGCACGATCGACGGATGCGGCCGCGTGATCCATTGCGCATCGTCCCCATGCAGATAGACCGGCGCGTTGCCGAACGCTTCGCTCCAGTCGGCCAGCGCCCCATAATAATGCGGATGCGATATCGCGATCGCCTTCAGTCCGCCGCGCGACCTGACGTAGTCGATCGCCTCGCGCGTCGCGAGCGGGATGCAGTCCCACATCACAAGAGCTTCGCCATCGGGGACCAGCAACGCACGCTGGCCGATCGCCAAGCGCGGCTCGACCGCGATGCCAACGAGCCCAAGATCGTCGCGCCAGACGACATGATGGCGTTTGGCCAGTTCCTCGCGGCTGAGCCAGACCTGTCCGTTCCAGTTCACGAACTGCCGCTCGTCCTCGCAGATCCGGCAAGACGGCGGCGGATTGGCGCTGTCGGAAAACTGCGCGCCGCATTGTTCGCAAGTCCAGGTTGGCATGAGGGTCACTCCATTTGGAGGCCCAAGATAGCATGCAATGCGGCGGTTCTATCTCGCCTATATCGGCTTCCGCTGCGTCTATCCGCCTGAACCCAAAGCATCGTGATGAGTGCTGCAAAATAAAAGCCCGCCAGAGGCGGGCTTTCACGATGGTCAATCAGAAACGATCAGTGCTTGGAGCCAAGACTGACGATGACGCCGGTCGGTTCAGGCTCGTGCGGCATCAAATTCGTCAGGGTGTCGTCGCTCCAATGGGCGAGGTTCACGATCTTGCCGATCTGTGTGTCCGTCTCCGTGGACTCGCTCGGCTCGAGTACGTTGAGCCCGTTGGTGTCAAGGAAGTAGGTGTGATCACCGAACAAGCGGTTTAACTGGGCGACCGCCGGATGATCGTCGGGAAGGCAGTGAGCATCGAATTGGCTCAAGGCCCGCTCGACCTGCGATGAGTTCAGTCTCATGTTCCTCGCTCCTCTGGATTGGAGGGTTGCACCGCGCAACGGCCTAAGCCGGACGCGGCCGCCTGCATTCGCGGGACAGCCATCCCGCCAACACGACGACGCACTGGAGCTTCACTTGTGCCGCCGCTGGATGATTTTCTTCGAATTGCCATCCTGTCGCCGGCTCTTCGCCAAATACGATCCGTTTCGACCGCGTTTCAACGAACGTGAAGTGCGGGACATTGGGTCCGAGCCCGCCTATTCAACCCCGCGCTCGCATTAAATTCGTGGGTTCCCCAAGGTTCATTCCTCGGGAACAGGATGCAACCTCGCCAATTCGTCGAGCGAAAGCGCGGCTTCGCGTTCCGTCAACGTAAAGCGCACGATCACATCCTGACGGGTGACCTGCCCCCAAAGTCCCTCCGTAGACCACTTTTGCGGCACGGGCCCACGCGGACCTTCGATCCAGACGAAGTACCACTGTGTCATGACAAGTGCCTCGCCTTAAGCGATGCGCAATTATAGCGCGTCCGCTGCAAGGATCGAACCCGGCCACCAAGCTCAAGCGGCCACCGGACTCACATGAACAAGCGCGCGAGGTAGCTCAGACCGACGACGAGCCCGATCAGCCCGATGGTGATGCAGATCACGATCAGCCCGGCTTGCTCAAACACACGGTCGCGCATGGGCGCAAAGCTCCTGCTCAATGCGAAACCCGCAACACAGTCAGCGCTCGCGTTCGGCGATCCGGCGTTTGAAATTCGATGGTCTGGCCGACTGATAGGCCGATCAGCGCGGCACCGACCGGAGTCAGCACCGAAATGCGCTTGCGCGAGATGTCGGCTTCGTGCGGATAGACCAGCACCACCTCCCTCGCCGCACCGGTGCTGTCGTCACGATAGTCGACCTGCGAGCCCATGCGGACGACGTTTCGCAAATCGGCATCGTCAGGCGCGATACTCGCTCGCTCCATCTCGCGCGCAAGGAAATAGGCCACGCGCGGAAAAAGCTCCATGCTTGAGTTGGCAAGTCCGCTCAGCCGCTGCTTCTCCTCCGTTGTCACCCGGATCGGCGGCAGATTGGGTTCGGTATTCTTACTCATTGTTGTCACCTTTGTTCAGGCAGCCGTTGGCCCTGGGTCGTCGTCGATCGCGCCATCTTTTTTCCGGACCACAGGCGCACGGAACAGCGGCACGACATTCGACTCGGCTTGCTTCACACTTTCGCGCGTGCGCTCGAGCCGGCGGTCATCGGATGCGGTGTGGACGGTCTCTGACGGAGGCGGCACGGCAAGTTCCTTCTGTTCAAAGTAAATCGGGCTCCTGCACGGAAGCCACGAACTCGAGATATCGATGAGAACAGAACCCGGACGGCTCGATCGGCCGTCCGGCTAAGTGCCTGCGTGCAGGCGGCCGGCGTGCAGACAGAAGCGCGCGATGCGCGGATCAATGTCGACAACGTATGTCATAATGCACTCAACATAGCCCCACATGGCACCGTCGCCATTGCGGCGAAAGCGCGCACCTCGCCCGACGACGCGCAATTGCTTGCCTTTGCGCGCGATCGAAACCTCTCAGGGGACCGCCGATCGCAGTATTGCTAGCGCCGCTCGCTGGGTCTTTCCGTTCGTGGTGTCTCTGCTGCCGCCTGCTGCGCCATTTCCGAGGCAATCGCCTGCGCCATCCGCAAATGACTCAGGACGGTTGGCAGAAGGTCTGACGCAAGATCCTTCAGTTCAGCGTTCTCCCCTGAACCGATCTCGTACTCCAGAAGCTGAGCAGTCTTCTGATGGTCGATGATTTGTCCTTCGATGTAGGCGCGATCGAATTGAGGACCGCTGAGCTGCTCCAACTTCGCACGCATGGCTTTGTGTTCTTCGTCGAGTTTGTCGGGCGCTGCAATCCCGTTCGCTTTTGCGAGTGCTGAAAGCCGATCATTGGCAGCACTGTGATCGCGAACCATGCGTTGTGCAAATTCCGTCACGGCGCGGCTCGCCCCTTGCTGCGCCGCGAATCTGCCAAGATCCACTTCGGCCAATCCTCCGGTTGCTGCGGCATTGATGAAGGCGCGATCCGCTTGATTGGCTTGGCGCGGCGCCGGCACACCCGGAGCAGATTGTCTCGTTCCCGGCGGCATGCCGCCGGGGTTACCCGGCGCGGGGCTCACGGGATTGGTCGACTGGCCGAAAGCCGCCGGAGAAAGAAATGCAATCGCGATCGCTAAGAGCGTTAGAAGACGCATCACTCAATCTCCTTTTGCGACTCGCTGGGATAACTGCCGGCACCCGACTGGCATCACAGCGTCAGCATGTACGCCACCAGCGAATCCTTCTCCTCCTGCGTCAGCTTCAAGCCGAGCACCAGATTGAAGAACTCGACGGTGTCGGCGAGCGTTAGCAAGCGCCCGTCGTGCATATAGGGCGGTGAGTCCTTGATGCCGCGCAGGGTGAAGGTCTTGATTGGTCCATCAGCCAATGCGACGAGACCATTGACGGTCTGACCGACATTGTAGAAGCGCTCGAGCTTCAGGTCGTGCATATTGTTGTCAAGGAATGACGTCTGCGGCACGTGGCACTGTGCGCATTGTCCCTTGCCCAGAAATACCCTTTCTCCCTCGAGTTCCTGCTGTGTCGCCTTGCTGGGATCGAGCCGGCTCAGTGGATCGAGCTTTGGCGCAGGCGGGAAATCGATGATGTTCTGCATCTGCGCCATCATCGGGACCTGATCGAATCGGTCGGGCAGGTGCACGCCTTTCCGCTGCGCGCTGACGTGATCGCCGTTGAAATAGGCCGTCCGCTGCTCGAACTGCGTGAAGTCCTCGATCGAGCGCAGCGACCGTTTCGAACCATGAATTTGCTGGTTGAACATGCCGCGAAGGCTGACCGTATCGAGGCGGAAGCGGGCCGCCTGAGGGCGCACGTCAGGCGTCTGGTGGAAGGCCGCGTTAGTGTGGAAATTCGCATGACAGTCGAGGCAGGTGACGCCAAGGCTTTGGTCTGCGCTCTTGCGATCTTCTGTCTGGTTGAACTCTTCCTGCGGGAACGGCGTCAGCAACAGGCGCATTCCCTCCATCTGCACGGGCGTGATGATGCCGATCATCAGTTGATAGTAGTTCTTTATCGTCAGGAGCTGGCCGTGTGAGACATCACCCAGTTCCGGATGGCTGGTCAGAAAGATCGGCGGCGGAAACTCCGGCGTGAATTGGTCGGGGAGATCGAAATCAACATCGAAGCGCCTGATGTTCCGCGATTCCTGCCGGTTGATTTCGTCGATTTGCTGGTTCGGGAAAACCTGGCCGCCGGTCGCCTGCTTGACATGCGGCAGCGGCATGAAAGCAGCCGGCAATAGTCCACGCTGCCTTATCTCGTCCGGACTCATCGCCGACAGACTGTCCCAGGTTACTCCTGCCGGCAGCCTGATGCGGACTCCGTCCTGCACGGGCTTTCGGCCGCCCGACATCATCACATTCGCGATCGGCCGGTTCGAGAGGTCGTAGCGCTGCTCCAACAGGGCCTGCTGGCGCTGCATGACCTGCGATTTCTGCGCCTCATCTAGCGCCTTCACCACATCAAGCGGCTGCGTCGGAAGCGGCCTGTAGGTCGCGTCTGGGGGCAGAGGATCGGCCAATGCAGCGACTGCAATCAAGCTCGCTACGGCCAGTGCGGCCGCAATTTTCGGGTATTTCGACATGAGCGACCTCCGGTTCGGAGCACGCACCAGAAGTGCCGATGCAGGACCTACGCAGATGCGGAGCGCAACGCGATCGAATCTGCTTCGTTCCTACATTCCCCGATGTTTGATCATTCCGGGAGCTCAAGCCACGGCGGTCAGGCGTGGCGTCTTGGTCAGGTTGTTGGGTCACTTGGCGTCAGTTGATGATCTGGCCGCTTCAACCGGCTGGCATTGCGCCAACACTGCACACGTTACCGTCGGTGCTGCTTGACAATCGAAAACAGCTCAGACTATGTAATGTTATAACATTACATATGGATGCCCCAATGCCCTCTGCCGGGCGAAAATTCCTCGAGTTGCAAAGGCTGTTCGATCTCCATGCAAAAACTGCCCGTCACCGTCTTGTCCGGCTTCCTCGGGGCTGGAAAGACAACTTTGCTGAACCACGTGCTCAACAACCGGCACGGCCTGAAGGTGGCCGTGATTGTGAACGACATGAGCGAGGTGAACATCGATGCGGACCTCGTCCGCGATGGCGGTGCGAATCTTTCCCGGACGAACGAGAAACTGGTTGAGATGACCAACGGGTGCATCTGCTGCACCCTGCGCGACGACCTGCTGAGGGAAGTGCGCGCGCTGGCTGAAGGCGGAAAGTTCGATTACCTGCTGATCGAATCGACCGGCATCTCCGAACCGCTGCCGATTGCGGCCACATTTGATTTCCGGACCGAGCACGGCGAGAGCCTGTCCGATGTCGCGCGGCTCGACACGATGGTCACGGTCGTCGATGCCGTGAACCTGTTGAGGGACTATTCCTCCACCGATTTCCTTAGCGAGCGCGGCGAGGCCCTCGACAACGACCGGCGCACGCTGGTCGATTTGCTTGTCGAGCAGATCGAATTTGCCGATGTCGTCGTGCTGAACAAGGTGGATGACGCAACACCCGTGCAGCGCGATGCTGCACGCAAGATCATCCGGGCGCTCAATCCTGAAGCCGAGATCCTGGAAGCCAATCACAGCAAGGTCCCATTCGACCAGATCCTCGATACCGGCCGCTTCGATTTTCAGAAGGCGCAACAGCATCCGCTGTGGTTCAAGGAATTATACGGCTTTGCCGACCATGTGCCGGAGAGCGAAGAATACGGCATCAAGAGCTTCGTCTATCGTGCGCGGCGGCCGTTTGAGCCGACGAAATTTCATCACTTCCTTCATGACGCCTGGCCAGGCGTCATTCGCGCCAAGGGGCATTTCTGGATTGCCACGCGTCCGCAGTGGGTCGGTGAGATGAGCCAGGCCGGCGCCATCACCAAGACCGAGGCCTTGGGATTCTGGTGGGCGGCGATACCGCGCGAACGGTGGCCACGGGATCCCGAGTGGCAGCGAATATTGAAGAAGAGCTGGAACGATCTCTATGGAGATCGCCGGCAAGAACTCGTCTTCATCGGCACCGCTATGGATGAAGCCGCGATCCGTGCACGGCTCGACGCGTGCCTTGTGAAAGGAAAGCAGGGGATGGATACGCAGGCCTGGGCCGGCCTGCCCGATCCGTTTCCGGTGTGGAAACGCGCCAACGACGCGGCCTGACGCGCCAGAGCCCTTCATAGAGTTCAGGATGCGCCGGAACGCCGTTCGCGTGCCAATAGTTCGCGCTTGCGCTGGACGCCCCAGCGATAGCCGGAGATCGAGCCGTCCTTCTTGATGACGCGGTGACACGGCACGAGGACCGCGACCGGATTGCAGGCGATCGCCTCCGTCACTTCGCGCGCGTCGCGGGTACCCAGCTTGGCCGCCAGGGCGCCGTAGTTGGTCGTTTCGCCGACGGGAATTGCACGCAGCATCGACCAGACTTCGATTTCATACGGCGTCCCGCGCAAGTCGAGCGGAATCGCGGGATCGAAACCCGGCGCTTCGATCACGCGTTGCACCTTCTCCAGCACATCGGTCAACTCCTGCTCGCTTCCAATGAAGTCGGCCTCCGGGAAGCGGAGGCGCAATGCGTCCTCCACCCCGGAATGATTCGTGCTGAATTCGAGGGCGACGAGCCCCTTGCCGGACATCGCCACCATGAAATCGCCGAGGGAACTGTTCCCCCAGGCAAAGCGAATGATTCCGCGCATCTTGCGCTCCTGCGAATTTCTTTCTGGCGAGACGATAGAAGACAGCGATAGCGTTGGCCGATCCGGTCCTTGCTTTCAAATCGAAAAACGACAGCAACAAGATCGCGTCTGCGGCGCCGCTAGGTCGCGTCGTGAAAAATAATCCCGACGGTGTGCCGCATGCCGGAACGCACGCGACTCACGCCGTGACGAAGGCTCACGCGGTAATTGCCCTTCGATCCCTGCACCGGCCGGTTATGGACCGCGAAGGCCACTGCGTCGCCCTGCCGGAGCGGCACGACTTCGACGCGGCTTTGCATGCGCGGCCGCTGCTCGGTCAGAACGAACTCGCCACCTGCGAAGTCCGCGCCGGGTTGCGAGAGCAGAATCGCGACCTGGACCGGGAATGCGAGATCGCCGTAGAGATCCTGATGGAGGCAGTTGAAATCACCCGGGACGTATTGCAGCAGAAGCGGCGTCGCGCGCGTCTGGCCGGCGTCGTGGCATTGCTTGAGGAACGAGGCGTGGTCGCCTGGATAGCGCTCGCTTATTCCCATCCGGGCGTTCCATTCGTTGGCAACGCCTGCAAGGCGCGGGTAGAGCGCCGTTCGCAAGGAGCCGATGAGGTCGGGCAGCGGGTATTTGAAGTAGCGATACTCGCCCTTGCCGAAGCCGTGCCGCGCCATGTGGATATGACTTCGGAAATGGCTCTCGTCGGGATAGAGGCTTGCGATGGTGCGGCATTCCTCAGGTGAAAGCAGCTTGGGCAAGACGGCGCAGCCGTAATTGTCGAGCTCACCTGCGAGCACCTGCCAGTCGTAAGCGGCCACCCGTGCCTCTGCGGACGCAACCGCGGGGGCACGGGTGATGGTGGACGAACGGACTGTCATGAGATCGTTCCTTATCAGTATCTGCGCTTATGATCGAAAATGCTCCGTCAGCTCACGCGATGCGGATGATTGTCGTCTTCGCGAGAAGATAGGTCTCGCCGGTGCGAAAGCGGAGCCGGATATCTCCGTTCTCGAGCATCTGCCACTCTGCATGGCCGTCGGCGACGAGCCGGCGGAAATAGGCCATCACGCGCCCTTTTGCCGGATCGGCGTGAACGAGACCTGCGGTCGCATCGGGCATTGTCCTGGTGCGGCGGCGATTCTTGCGCTTTATTCTTGCGTCCAATGCACTCCGAGGAAACATCGTCTGAAGCGTTCCTTGCCAGTCGATCGGTGCCGGCGATCACCAGCGACTTCAACAGGCATGCATCGATCACCTGAATGACCGAGTAAAAATGCACGGGAATGCGACCAGGGCACTCCGAATATTGCTTTCAAACTCGCGATGTTCTTGTACCGTGCGTGCATTCCCGATCGAGCAGCGCGCGCTTGCGTTCGATGCCCCAGGCGTAGCCGGAGAGCGAGCCATCTTTCCGAACGACGCGATGGCAGGGAATGGCGATGGCAAGCTTGTTCGCCGCGCAAGCGCCGGCCACCGCGCGCACCGCCTTGGGGGAGCCGATACGCTGTGCGATTTCGGCATAGGACACCGCTTCGCCGACTGGGATCTCCTGCAGAGCCCGCCACACCCGCTGCTGGAAGGCGGTGCCGCGGACGTCGACGGGAAGGTTCAAGCCGATCGCCGGCGCTTCGACAAAGCCGACGACCCGGGCAACCAGCGCTTCATAGTCGTGATCACCGCCAATGAGATGCGCTTTCGGAAAACGATCCTGGAGATTGCGGACGAGTTCGTCCGGATCGTCGCCCAGGAGGATCGCAGCCACGCCCTTCGTGCTCGAGGCAACGAGGATCGCGCCGAGAGATGTCTGCCCGACAGCGAACTTGATCTCCTCGTTGGTGCCCCCGGCGCGATACTGCGACGGCGTCATGCCGAGCATGTCCGTCGACTTCTCGTAGAAGCGCCCGCTCGAATTGAAGCCAGCGTCGTAGATCGCCTCGGTGACGGAGTTGCCCGAGGCCAATCCCCGGCGAACCTTCCCGGCACGATGGCCGGCGGCGTATTCCTTCGGCGTCAGCCCGGTCGTGGCCTTGAACACGCGATGGAAATAGCTCGGACTCCGGCCGATCGCCGCGGCCAATTGCTCCAGCGAAGGTTCTTCCTCGCTTTCCTCGATGATCCGGCACACCTTCGCCACCAGGGCCGCGTTCTCGGCTTCGGTCGAAAGGCCTTCCGGATTGCAACGCTGGCAAGGCCGGAAACCTGTCGCCCTGGCGCTTTCCAGACTGTCGTGGAGCTGCACGTTCCTCGGGTTGGGAACGCGCGAAGGGCAGGACGGCCGGCAATAGACGCCTGTCGTTGCGACCGAGTACCAGAGATGGCCGTCGGCCGTCTTGTCACGCGCGACAATGCGTGCCCATCGCGGATCATCCCCCACCGACGTGGGCGTTGACTTCGGGGTCCTGGCGGGCGTCGCAGTCATCTTCTTTCTCATATGGTGTTGGATCGATGATGCCGCCAATTCCCCGCCGACGCACTCCGATCCTTGCTTTCGAATTCGATTGCTCATGCCGGCAACGGGATCAGGGGGAACACAGGCTTGACGAGTTCCGGGGATGGCCTGAAGCAATAAGGCCCGCACGTGCGTGCGGACCTTATTTGATGGCCGGGCGTGGGCGGCCTAGGCAGCCTTGAGCAGTCCGAGCTGGGTGAGCGCGGTCACGCCGTCGTCGAGACCGATTTCCTCGACGATCTTGCCGTCGATCACCTTCAGCACCGTGGTGCCGGTGAAATGCATCTTGCGGCCCGTTGCGGCCGGCAGGCCGCCGACCAGGAAATCGTTGAAGGCCGGCCCCTTATGGGTGCCGCCACCTTCCCATTGGCCGACGACGTAATCGCCTTCGGCGATCAGGTCCGCAGTGCCCCAGAAATTGAGATCGGGGAATGCAGCACGGAAATCGGTCATGAACGCCTTGATATCGGCGCGGCCGCGGCGAGGCTCATGCAGCGAATATTTGAGCAGCATGTCGGGCGCGGCGATCTCGTCGATAACAGCAAGATTGACGTCCTTGCCCCAGAACTCCGTGAACCAGCGGCCGACAACGGCCTTGTTATCCTCTTCCTTGCTCATTGGAATGGCTCCTTGTGTCTCGTGACGATCACCGACGTCGGGTGGTGATCTAAACGAGGCTTACGCTTGACCAAAGGAAGCCGAACTCCGGTTCTTGCGCTGAAATCGAAACGGCGGAGCCGCCGGCGCGATGCGGGCGGAGATCACGGCCGGCATAGATCAGCCGTTCCGCCTTCGCAGTCCGGCAAGCTGGGATGGAAGAAGACCGTAGGTCTTGCGATATATCTCAGCAAAGCGCCCCATATGCGTGAAGCCCCATTTCAGGGCGACTTCGGAGACAGGCAGGATGTTGTCCGAAGATGTAAGCTCCAGATGTGCGGCTTCCAGCCTGATGCGACGCAAGTAGGCAACCGGCGTTGCACCGTAGTGCGCTTGGAAAGCGGTCTGCAACGTCCGTACGCTGATACCCGCTGCGGCTGCGGCGTCGCTCATGGTAAAGGGCCGATGAATGTTGGAATGCATGTAATCGACCGCCCGCCGAAGGTGGCGCATGGTTGATTCAGATGGCTCCCGCAATTTGCCTGATGTCAGTCTCTCAAGCACCAGCAGGAGCAAGGATTCGCTCAGCAGCGCCATTGCGATGGGGGAGCGCCCCTGAAGATCCTCATCAAGAACGGCGGACACGACCGCTTGCGCGGAGTGATAAAGTGATTGCGTCGTCGTCTCCGTCAGATGATGGAGCATCAGAGGCGTAAGATCTTGAACAGAGAGCTTTTCATCGAATGTGGAAAGCGCCCGCATCAATTCCGGGCGTTCGAACCGGAGCCCTCTCGTTGCATGAGCTCCCTTGGTCGAGATTCGGCTTGGCGCGTCTGTCAGATGTGTAAACAGAGATCCTGGAAGCGCTCGGCAGGCACCGTACCTGCCAATTGCAGCAACAGCGCCAATGACAGGCTGCGAGACATGCAAGGTCTCCGCTGACTCGTTGAGTGTTATTTCGTAGCCGTGGCTACCCTGCACTCGCCAGCAGGTCAGGCCGTTGACCGCAGCGAAGTTGGCTCGCCACGAAAATTGTCGCCCGGCCTTCTCCGGCTCCGCCGAAACGTCCGGCAGGAATATCGAGAGACAGTCAAGGTACTTATCGAAACCAACCCCACGCTTGTCTTGGGACGCAACACGCAAAAACGAACTCATAATTCCGAGCAGGCCATACCGTAATTGTTTCGCGATTAATCGAAATTCTCCGGTTAAGCAACGCGGTGCCACGAGGCGTCAATTTTAACGGTGGCTATCCAATTCGCGCGAGATATGGCCAAAAGGCGAATCGCCCGCGCGTCGGTAACACCTCATTCAGCAACGCTGCATACGCATGAGATACGTGGCAGATGACGTGAACAGCGCTCCTGCTTATGTCCGCCGACATCCCGGGAAATGTTGGCAACATCACGATCACAAGCGCGCGGATGCAGCTTGGACAGGGACGCGACTCTCTCTGTTCATCTCAAGCCGACAAGCCATCAAACGAACGATGGCGGCAGCAGGAGGAATGAGGTGGATGTTCGCAACATTGCAAGCTCCGTTGCCTCCCCGTCGCTCGCGCAGGTACCAGCGCACCAAAAGACAGCCGCGATAATTTACGAACAGGCGAGACCGCCAGGAAAGTGAATCGCATGATCGAGGCCGCCACGACAGTCCGACAACTTCATATCGCCCTCATAACCGAGACGCCGGAACGGACAAGACCGCTGGCATCCATACTCAGTCAAACCTGCGACGTTCATTTGCTGCCGCCGGCGATTGACCCTCTTGTCATCGATGATTTCGCTTCTTGCGTCGTTCTTGACGTTGATCTTTCGTCAACGCAGGTGATCCGAGCGCTTCGTCCCACTCGTCAAGCAATCCTGGCACGTTCGCTGCCCAGCCTCCTCGTTATCGACAAGAGCATTGGAGAACTCGCGCTTGCCGAAAGCATACGTCGCGCAAGGACATTCGGCGTACGCAACTACATCCATCATCCATTCGATGCCGATGAAGTGCTGCGGATATTTGCTCCAATGCATGACGCGCGCGCCAAGTCAGAAGCATCATCGCGCAACAAAATCGTATTGCGGGGCGTTTTCGCTGCTCATCGCGCGCTGGCGCAGACAATCGAGGCGCCGCACAACGAGAGCTCATTTCCATTCGAAACTCTCGAAGCCAACACCCCGCTGATCCTGGAGGCGCTCGACGTCTGGGGAATTGGTCCCTGGATGGAAACGGTGCGGAGGCATCATGGCGGCACCTACAGGCACAGCCTGCTCGTGACCGGTTTCGCCGTTGCGTTCGCACAGAAGCTGAAGATGCGTCCCAAAGACCAACAACGCATCGCGCACGCCGCGCTGCTGCACGACGTCGGAAAATCGTTCATTCCAATTGATATTCTCGACAAGCCGGGAAAATTGACCGACCATGAGATGGAGCAGATAAGACAACATCCCCGGTACGGATATGACCTGCTCACGCAACACGGCGGCTTTCCGGCTGAGATCCTCGATTGCGTGCTTCATCACCACGAGTTGCTCGATGGATCGGGTTATCCGGACCGGCTTCGCACCGGGCAGATTGCAGATCTCGTACGCGTTATCACAATTGCCGATATTTTTTCCGCACTGGTCGAAGATCGACCTTACCGCCAATCGCTGCCGCCAATGAACGCCTTCAGGATAATGCAGGATATGGGAAACAAGCTCGACGGCGATCTACTCAACGCGTTCCGCCCTGTCGTCGAGGATGCGGCGTGAGGTACGGATCCCCCGGGCTCTCATCGAAGAACATCTTCGGCGAGCGCACGTGACGGATGACGTGTGTCGCCACGCCGGTTTTGTGGGCGCACGTACATGATGACGGCTTCCGGGAGCTCTGCTTTCACCTTCAGCGCGGCGACGAGCGCGTCTTCTCCATCCAGGACGACATGGTCTGTTTTCCCCCTTAGCTTAAACCCGACGGTAAACTGCATCCCGAAATCTCCACTCGTGTGCCGCTACGCTGTCCTTGGCCATTGCCGTTCTCCTTCGCTGCGAAGCGATGGGAGCTACGCCATTGGCGTGAAAAATATGACCCGGAGCAGATGCGTGTAGTCGGACTCGAACACCATGATCGCCACGAATACCAGCACCAGCCCCGGCGGTAGCAGGATGGCATAGACCAAGGCCAACCGTTCCCAGGCCATGTGCATGAAGACGGCGACGATCAGACCGGCCTTCAAAACCATGAACAGCAGGATCAGCGACCATCTGAGATGGCCGTGGAGGCCGAAATAGTCGACGAGAAAGGAGCAGGTGCTAAGGACGAACAGCCATCCCCAGACCACGAGATAGAGCTTGATCGGGTGCTGCTGGCCCTTTGCTTGGGCGGCTCCCGGCGCATGGGCCTCATGGGCGTGAACGTGCAGCGAAGGTTGTTGGCCTTCCACATGTATCGCGGCTTCTGTCATGCGCCAACCTCACCAAAGATAGAAAAGGGCAAAGATGAACACCCACACAAGATCGACGAAGTGCCAGTACAGGCCGGTGATTTCGACGATCTCGTAGTACCCTTTGCGGCTTGTGAAAAAGCCGCGCCTTTCGACATCGAAGTCTCCCCGCAAGACCTTTCGTGCGATGGCGATCAGGAAAATCACACCGATGGTCACGTGGGTGCCGTGGAAGCCGGTGATCATGAAGAAGCTGGCGCCGAACTGCGCCGCGCCCCACGGGTTGCTCCAGGGCCGGACGCCCTCCATGATCAGCTTGGTCCACTCGAAGGCTTGCATTCCGACGAACGTGGCGCCGAATGCAGCGGTGACCAGCATCAAGGCTGCGGTTCTGACGCGATCGCGGCGGTAGCCGAAATTGACCGCCATCGCCATCGTGCCGCTGCTGCTGATCAGGATGAAGGTCATGATCGCGATCAGGATGAGCGGGATGTGCTGACCGCCGATATTGAGGGCAAAGACTTCGCTGGGGTTGGGCCACGGCACTGTCGTGGACATTCGCGCCGTCATGTACGACAGCAGGAAGCAACTGAAGATGAAGGTGTCGCTCAGGAGGAAGATCCACATCATGGCCTTCCCCCAGGAGACGTTCTTGAATGCGCGCTGATCGGAGGACCAATCGGCAACGATCCCTCGCCACCCCGCCAGCCGCGCGGGCGATGCTCCGATGTTTGTCAGCGCAGTCTCTGCCATCGATCCCTGCCCTCCCTAACTGAGCAACTGGCGACAGATGTCGACGAAATTATCTGTCCAGCCCGTCAGCAGACCGAGCAAGACCAGCCAGACCAGCAGCAAGAAATGCCAATAGATAGCGCAGAGCTCCACGCTCGCGCGCACCTTTGCGACCTCAGCGCCACGCCACACTTTGGCGATCGTTCTGCCGAGCGCCACGAGACCGCCCATCAGATGCAGCCCATGCACCGCGGTGATCAGATAGAAAAAAGAATTCGCTGGGTTGGACGCGACGAAATACCCGGCGGCATTCAACTGTCGCCACGCCAGAAGCTGCCCAACCAGGAATGTAACGGCGCATGCTCCGCCAGTGCAGAGGCCGACGCTGACACTGTCCATGTCGCCGCGGCGCGCGGCCATGTACGCCCATTGCAGCGCGACGCTGCTCAACACCAGCACGCCCGTGTTGAACCACAGCAGCGCCGGCACCGGCAGCGTCCGCCAGTCCACCATGTTCATGCGCATGGAGTAAGCGCTGATGAACAGCGCGAACAGCGAGCCGACGACCGCGAGAAACACCCCCAATCCGATCTTCGCCGCCTGCGACGACGATCCGCTCTCCTCGCGAAGATCGAAGATCACTTCTTCCTCCAGCCAGGGTTTTGCTGTCAGCCGTTGCTGCGAGAGCCACCATCCCGCAATTGCCGCTATTCCAGCCATGAACAGGATAATGGCGCTCACGGATGGGCCCCCTGCGGCGATAGTTTGGCTGGCGGTTCATTTTGCGGCACGAAGTCCCTGGCGGCGCCAGGTACGCTGTAGTCGTAGGCCCAGCGATAGACGATCGGGAGCTCCTTGCCCCAGTTGCCGTGCCCCGGCGGGGTCTCTGGTGTCTGCCATTCCAGCGACGCGGCTCCCCAGGGATTGCCGCCCGCCTCTTTCCCTTTGAACAGGCTCCAGATCAGATTGAATATGAAGACAAGCTGGGCAAAGCCGACAATCAGGGCCGCCACGCTCATGAACGCATTGAGGTCATGGGCAGAGGCCGGGATGAAGGCGGTTTCGCCGATATCGTGATAGCGGCGCGGCACGCCCAAGAGGCCGAGGTAGTGCATCGGGAAGAAAACCGCGTAAGCCCCGAGGAACGTGACCCAGAAGTGGAATCGTCCGAGCGCCTCATTGAGCATTCGTCCCGTGACTTTCGGATACCAATGATAGATCCCGCCGAACACGGCCATGATCGGTGCAATGCCCATCACCATGTGGAAGTGGGCGACAACAAACATCGTGTCCGACAGCGGAACGTCCACGACCACGTTGCCGAGAAACAGGCCGGTCAGCCCGCCATTTACGAACGTGATGATGAACGCCAGCGCGAACAGCATCGGGATGGTGAGATGAATATCGCCGCGCCAGAGGGTCAGCACCCAGTTGTAAACCTTGATCGCGGTCGGGATGGCGATGATGAGCGTCGTGGTGGCGAAGAAGAACCCGAAATACGGATTCATGCCGCTCACATACATGTGGTGCGCCCATACGACGAAGCTGAGAGCGCCGATTGCCACGATAGCCCACACCATCATGCGATAGCCGAAGATGTTCTTCCGCGCGTGGGTGCTGATCAGATCGGAAATAATGCCGAAGGCCGGCAAGGCGACGATATAGACTTCGGGATGGCCGAAGAACCAGAACAGGTGCTGGAACAGGATTGGGCTGCCGCCGCCATATTTCGTCAGCTCGCCCATCTCGACGAGGGTCGGCATGAAGAAGCTGGTGCCGAGGAGCCGGTCAAGCAGCAGCATCACCGAGGCGACGAACAGCGCCGGGAAGGCCAGCAGCGCCATGACGGTGGCGGTGAATATGCCCCACACCGTCAAGGGCATCCGCATCAACGTCATGCCGCGCGTGCGCGCTTGCAGCACCGTCACCACATAGTTGAGGCCGCCCATGGTGAAGCCGATAATGAACAGGATCAGGGAGGCCAGCATGAGAATGATGCCCCAGTCCTGCCCGGGAGTGCCGGAGAGAATCGCCTGCGGTGGATAGAGCGTCCAGCCGGCGCCCGTGGGCCCGCCAGGCACGAAGAAGGTCGAGACCAGCACCAGAACCGCGAGCAGATAGACCCAATAGCTCAGCATGTTCACATAGGGGAAAACCATGTCCCGGGCACCGACCATGAGCGGGATGAGGTAGTTGCCGAAGCCCCCAAGGAACAACGCGGTGAGCAGGTAGATCACCATGATCATGCCGTGCATGGTGATGAACTGGAGATATTGGTTGGCATCGATGAAGGAGAACGTGCCGGGAAATCCCAGTTGCAGTCGCATCAGCCACGACAGCACGAGCGCGACCATTCCGATCGCCATCGCCGTGATCGAATACTGGACGGCGATGACCTTGGCATCCTGCGAAAAAACGTACCTCGTCCACCAGCTCTTCGGATGATAGAGTTCGACCTCAGTAACCTCAGCGGGCGGAACGCCTGCGATTGTGTCATACGGGACATCGACCATCGGAATTCCCTCCTTGGCCTTCCGTTCAGCGAGGAGTTCGCCTTACGATGGATGGCGCCTCCTCGGCGGTATGCTCATTCGCTGCCTGTCTTGTACGCCGCCTTCGCGACGTTGCGCTGGCCCGACAGCTCAGCGAATGTCCGCTGTTTCTCCAGCCACGCGTGATATTCTTTCTCTTCCTCGACGACGACCTTGCTGCGCATTTGCGCGTGCGCGGCGCCGCAGAGCTCTGCACAGAGGACCTCGAACGTTCCGGTGCGCGTGGGCATGAACCAGTAATAGGTCACCGAGCCTGGTATCATGTCCATCTTGGCCCGGAACTCGGGCACATAGAAATCATGCAGGACGTCAATTGAGCGGAGCAGCACCTTCACAGGCTTGCCGATCGCCAGGTGCAGATCGTCGTTTTGAACAACGATGTCGTCTTTTCCGTTCGGATCGTCGGGATTCAAGCCCATGGGATTGTCGGCACTGATAAGGCGGGCGTCGGTGGTCCCCAGCCGGCCGTCTTTTCCAGGAAGCCGGTAGCTCCATTGCCACTGCTGTCCCATGACCTCGACTTCGGTCGCACCGGCCGGGACGGTCACGAACTGGTGCCAGACGACCAGTCCCGGTGCCAACATCGCCGCGACGCCGATTGCTGTCCCGACGCTGAGCCACCATTCGAGCCGCTTGTTTTCAGGATTGTAGTCCGCCCGCCTTCCCTCCTTGTGGCGGAAGCGGAAGACGCAGTAGGCCATGAACGCGACGACCGCGACGAAGACCGCGCCGGTGATCCAGAATGTCAGGGTGATGGTGTCGTCGATGTAGCCCCAATTCGAGGCAAGCGGCGTCCACCACCACGGGCTGAAGAGGTGGAACACCACGGAGGCGATTGCGACCAAAAGCAGAATAATTGCTACAGCCATCCCTCATGCATCCTTGCCGCTAAAAGGCTGCGGATACGAACCGGAGGGCGGAGCTCACGTCTGTCGCGATGGCGGACTTTACATCCGCTGTCGTCGTGCCTCTTGCCTCGCCCATTCCACTGGTCGCGACGCGGATTGCACGCCACGACCGCAAGTCTCATCGGAGCTGGGGGCGTTGGATGAAGGATGGTACGCGTCGAGCCGGGCGTCAATAGTGGAGTATGCCGCGCCCCGCGTCAGCGGCGTCGCGCAAACCGTCAATTGTCGGACGGCAACCGTCGCCTGATAATGCGACGCAACAAGAGAGATTGTGCAACCGCACAATTCACCCAACCGTGAGCGCCATCTTGCTCTCATCTCTTTAAGCTCCTACACCATTGCGACAGGTGTCGCCCGGCAAAGCTCCTTCTCGCTGAATCTGGCTCGCCGGGCTCGATCGCGATTTCCGCGCATGAGGCGAATGTGCGCGAGTTGAAGGCCGCGCCGTTCCCCCTTGCGATCACGAGCAAGGAGACCGGAGCCATGGCCACTCAGTATTTTGCAAGACCTCACCTGCAATTCTTCGGCGTCTCCACCGCCTATGCCGTTCGCAGGATCAGCCTTTCGGACTTGCGCGACGCGCTGCGCCTGGGCTGGGAAGACTTCCAAGCGATACCAACTCACGCTGTCGTCCTGTGCGGAATTTATCCTGTTCTCGGTCTTGTGCTGTTCAGGCTGGTCCTTGGCTATTCGGTGCTGCCGCTGCTGTTTCCACTGGCGGCCGGTTTTGCGTTGATCGGCCCTTTTGCCGCGCTCGGCCTCTACGAACTCAGCCGCCGCCGCGAACGCGGCGAGGAACCCGCGGCATGGCATGCGATGCACGTGCTGAGCGCACCGTCCTTCGGCGCCATTCTCGGCCTCGGCGTGCTCCTGCTCGTTTTGTTCGGGGTCTGGATCGCCACCGCGGACGCTATCTACGTTGCCACGTTCGGCCATGCCGCGGCCGCGAGCATCCCTGATTTCGCAACGCGCGTGCTGACGACGCCGGAAGGCTGGTCGCTCATCATCATTGGCTGCGGCGTCGGCTTCCTGTTCGCCGTCGTGTCCCTGTGCGTCAGCGTCGTATCGTTTCCGTTGATGCTGGACAGACATGCCACCGCGATAGACGCCATCCGGACGTCGCTGCGGGCCGTGAAAGAGAACCCATTTGTGATGGCCGCATGGGGGCTGATCGTGGCGGCGCTGCTGGTGATCGGTTCGCTGCCGTTCTTCGTCGGCCTCGCTGTCGTGCTGCCGGTGCTCGGTCATGCCACCTGGCATCTTTATCGGAAGGTGGTCGAGCCCGACCCGAATCCCCCCCAGGAGGAGCCTCGCACGCCGATAGGTCATCGCTACGCAGCAGATTTCCCGGCGTCGCTGTTCCCGTGGAGCCACGAACGCTAGCCGGAGCGCCCTTGAACCTGCCAGCCCGGCCGTTGGCGCCATTCAGGTCATCAAAAGAAATCCCCAGCGATCGGGTAAGATCGCTGGGGCTTGCTATCAACTTTGGTTGCGGGGACCTGCAACCATCTCAAATTATTAGTTGAGGCAACGGCTAGAGGGGCTGATCGGTCGGACGGAAGGGATAGAGCGAAACTCGAAGTGGCGGAGAGACGGTCAGTCAATCCCCGTTGAAAGACAAAGCCCTCTACGTCCGCTTTGTCCCGATAGCGACCAAGTTCGTGGGGCAACGCAGGATATCGCGATGGGCCAGAAGCTGACATGGATCTTCCCCAGGGCGGCAATTCATTGTTCATGTCTGCTGCATGCGCGAGCAAGTCGTCTCGAAAGGCGCGACTTCCAAGTCGCATGGTTTTGCGACTTGATGGTGTGTCGAGGAAAGATCCCGGCGCCAAATCCTGTTGCTCACTTGCCGCCAGTGACATCGAGGAACGTGCCAGTGATGAACGAGGCCTCGGCGCCGGCTAACCACAGGATCGCGCGCGCCACCTCTTCAGGCTGCCCGCCTCGTCCCATCGGGATCGAGTCCTTAACGCGATCTACCCGCCCCGGCTCTCCGCCGCTCGCATGCATTTCGGTGTAGATGTGTCCGGGGCGAATGCAGTTGACGCGAATTCCGTCGCGCGCGACCTCTTTGGCGAAACCGGTCGTGAATGTCTCCAGCGCACCCTTCGATGCGGCGTAGTCGACATATTCGCCCGGACTGCCGAGCCGGGCCGACGCGGACGAGACGTTGATCACGGAGCCGCCCCGCCCGTTGTACCGATAGGACATCCGCCTGGCGGCCTGCTGGGCGCAGAGAATGGGACCAATCGCGTTGACGGCGAAGATCCGCTGCATCCGCTCGAAACCAAGGTCCTCAAGCCGGGACTGCCGCGCAAGGACAGCAGCGTTGTTCACCAGGACATCGATCCGGCCGAACTCCCGGTCGATCGCCGCGAAGAGCTGCGCCACCTGCTCCGGATCCGCACTATCCGCGCGCACGGGCAACGCCCGCCGCCCCGCGGCTTCCACATCAGCCGCCACTGCAAGGGCGGCAGCTTCGTTGGAGACGAAGCTGATCGCGACGTCGTAGCCCTGCGCGGCAGCAAGCCGCGCAGTTGCCGCGCCGACGCCACGACTTCCACCCGTTATCAGAATGAGCGGCGCCTGCGAGGTGGTATCCATTGAGCGAACCTCCATGTAGTGATGGGATGATGATCCAGGACTGTGACCGGCCGATAGGCACGGCGCGGCGACATTGGTCGTTCCGCCGCCCGTCCGGGATCGGCATCAAACGAACTTCTCGCGCGGTCCTGCGGCGGAGCTGCGCAGGTGGGGCCGCAGGGCCAGCACGAGTGGGACGACCAGGGCGGCAGTCGCCGCCGAGGCCAGCACGCCGATCATCCGACTGCTGTGATCGGCAATCGCGCCGTAGAGGATCGGCGCGAGACCTCCTGCGCCGATGACGCTCGTATAGAAGACCGCGAAAGCCCGCCCCGTATCGCCGTCGGAAAGCTCCGGCACGGTGCCATAGAGCACCGACGAGGTGCCGTTCAGCACGATGCCGAGCAACGGCAGCAGGATGAGCGTTGACGCCAGTGGCGTGAATAGCGTCGCCACGATGAGCAAGGCTGTTACGGCCTCGCTCACCATGACGCTACCGACAACGCCCAGCCGCTCGCCGAGCCAGCCGAATGTCGCCTTGCCGAAGGCGCCACCGATGAACAGCAGGGCAAGCGCGACTCCAACGGCCGGCAAGCCCCCGCCCTGTCCATGGATGAGGAAGGGCAGAAACAGCAGATATCCCATGCGGGTCGCCGTATCGAGCGCGCCGATCGTCGTGAGGATGCCAAAGCCGCGGCGGCCGCGGCCGGACGTCGCCTCTCCCGTAACATTCCTCGTCACGGAGGCCGCCGGTGCCAGCGACACCAGCGCGACCACCAGGACGGCTCCAAGCATCGCCATCAAGCCCAGCACCGATTGCCAGGCGAAGGTCGGCAGCAGCACCGCGATGAGCGCCGGCAACGCGGCTTTTCCGAGATCGCCCGAAAAGTTGTAGATGCCGAGCGGACGTCGCGCCGCCGTGCCATAACTGTCGGTGACGAGCATCGAACCACGTGGGTGCTGGATGCTCGATCCGATGCCGGCTACGACGAGGCCGACGCAAAGACCCGCGAAGCCGAACGGCAGCGCCATGATCAGCAAGCCCCCCGCCGCAGCGACGGTGGACAGGACTAGCGCCGCGCGCGGCGACAAGCCGCGAAGAACGCGGTCGGCCGGGATCTGCATGCCCCCCATCGTCCCGAAATACAGTGCGCGCACGACGGCGAGCGCCGCATAGGACAGGCCGAACTGCGCCTGCCAGACCGGCAGGAAGGCATAGAGACCGTCGGTATAGCCGTCATGAAGCGCGTGGGTGAGGGACGCGGCCAGCAGGCTGCGCGATTTCGCCGGGGCCGATGAACTTGATGCGGTTTCGCGCGGACGGCTGGCAGCCGCCATCGCTGCGTCGTTCATGTCGATTCCTCCGCTTCCGGGGGGTTAAGGAGAGCTCTTGCGATGATAGAAAATCTACATTGCGATCTGTTTCGGGCCCGCCGGCGCGCTGTTGCTCGCGATGATTCCACTCTGAACTATTGAAGCAACCGTCACAAATCAGTAATAATCGAGCTATGAGTTAGGATTTCTATCCAATGAGTATTCCCGTCCAGCGCAGGACTTTGCCACCGCTCAACGCCGTCCGCGCTTTCGAGTCGGCAGCTCGTCTTGGCAGCTTCAAGGAAGCGGCGATCGAATTGGGCGTGACACATGGCGCAATCAGTCAGCAGGTGCGCCTCCTTGAGGATCGGCTGGGAGCGCCCGCGCTGTTCTGGCGATCAACGCGGCGGGTCACGCTCACTCCAGCCGGCACAGCGCTGCTCGAGGAGATCGGCCCGGCGCTCGACCGCATTTCGTCCGCTGTCCGGCGCCATCACGCGACACGCGGCGAAGTGCCAGCCGCCGTGCTGCGCGTCAACGCGCTGGCGACGTTCAGCATGCGCTGGCTTCTTCCCCGGTTGAGCCGTTTTCGCGACGAGCGACCCGACATCGAGGTCCGCCTCACCACGTCAAACGACCCGATCGACGCGCTTGCCGAGACGTTCGACGTGGTCATCCGCGGCGGCCCGGATTCGTTTCATGGCTTTACGTCCCGGCTGTTTCTTTCGGAGCGCCGATTGCCGGTCTGCAGCCCCGCACTCGTAGCGAAGCTGCCGCTGGAGGACGTTTCCGATCTCGCGCAGCACACGTTGCTGAACGTCACGTCGATGCCGCGGCTATGGCACGATTGGCTGGTGCAAGCCGGACAGCCTCGCGTCACCCCGGCGGCGACGCTGACACTCGATCATTTCTTTCTGACCATTCAGGCGGCGATCGATGGTTTGGGCGTGGCGATGGGACCGACCGCCCTGATCGGCGACGACGTCGCGGCCGGCCGCCTGATCGCGCCGTTTCCCGATGTCAGCCTTCCGGCGAGGAGCTACTTCGCCTACTTGCCCACGGGCACCGAAAGTGGCTCACAGACAGCGGCGTTTTGCGATTGGCTGGAGCAAGAAGGGCAGCAATCCGGCGGAAACGCAACGGCCGCATGACGAACTGACCATGCCGCCTGGGCTCGCAAAACCCTCGAACGTTCCGCAGCGGCTATTGTTCAACGCTTTTATCGATCGTTGCTGCTAGTCTGGATTTCGGTTGTTGCAAATCCCGGACCCGAGCCGGACATGCTTCAACGTCGGTCAAGGGGCCCTTGCCAATGCAAATGTCAGCTTCCGGTCACGATGGGTCATTGAATGCCACGCTGAGCGGTGTCCGGCCTCTCCCCGTGAGCTGACGCGGCGATCTTCCATCCGGGTTTCGACTATAGGCCACAAGGCGACCTCGGAGGCAGCCGATTCGGGTGACCTACCGCTCTAGCTCTGTGCGAATTCGATCACGGTGCTGGATGTGCAGCACCTGACATGCATTAAAGTTCTCCAGAAGTATCTTAGCTTCCGCTAGATCGTGGCCGAGGCGGGCGAGGTTTACAATCCGTTGCTCTTGCTCAGCAATGTGTCGTTCTGCCTCGGCAACGTGCCGCTCGGCTTCCTCCAAGTGACGAAGCTGCATCGCGCGAACTTCTGATTGAAGAAGGTCTGACATAGCTCGCTCCCGTCCTGTGCAGGCGGGAGCGCAACCGTCTCTCAGCCACCAGCGCCCGTATCGCTCACTGCCAGTGATGTCCTGACTCTACCATCACCTGATCAGGCAGCGGGATGAATTCGTGGTGCTGTCGCCCGAGGAAAGTGTCGGGGCGGGGGCAAGTCTGGAGAACCCTGATGGGGGCTGAGACAGTTCGCTTGGCCTGTCGAATGACGCGGTCAAGTGCGGCGGCGTTCTCGCGATGGATCATCGGATAATGAGGGCCGTTCATGGTCGTCACCGGGACCAGATGTTGGGTTGATCCGGCAACGTTGACCCAATCGTCTCAAAAAACGAGAGCCTGCGCCCATTAACAATGTCAGAATCCGGTGACGGCCAATTGCCCAACTCCGGCAACCGGCCGAGGATGCTGCGTTCGGCCTTTACGCTGCTCGACGTGTCCGGTCCGGGACACAAGCGGCATTACGATGCCGCGTTCAGCGAAGTCCGGTCTACCGCGGCGAGCCGACGTAACAATCCCTAATGCAGTCTTCAGCTATGGCCACAAGCGGACATCGCTCACCCGGGCCCTCGCACCCGCGCCCTTTGATCGCTCAGCGGAACAACCTCCACCGTGGCACTTTCGGTCATGCGGTCGCGCTCGATCGTCAGCCGCACCTGCCGGCCGACCGGCGTCAGCCCGATCAGGTTGCGCATCTGCGTCGCGCTGCGGACGGGGACGGGAATGTCGTTGGCCTTGAGGATGATGTCGCCGCGGCGCAGCCCCGCGCGCTCCGCCGGAGAGCCGGGACTGACTTCCTTGATGCGGGCGCCCTGCGTCGCGCCCGTGGCCGGCGCTTCCATGTCCTCCAGCGCAATGCCGATGCGCCCGCGCTCGACTCGTCCGGTCGCCGCAAGCTGGTTCATTACCTCGCGCGCCATGTTGATCGGCACCGCAAAGCCAATGCCAACATTGCCGCCGCCCGGCGAGATAATCGCCGTATTGATGCCGACCAGCTGACCTCGCAAGTTGATCAACCCGCCTCCAGAATTGCCGGGATTGATTGCCGCATCGGTCTGGATGAAATCCTCATAGCCGTGCTTGCCGAGCCCGGTGCGCCCGAGCGCGCTGACGAGGCCCGAGGTGACGGTCTGGCCGAGGCCGAACGGATTGCCGACCGCGATCACGAAGTCACCGACCTGAAGCGCGTCGCTGTCGCCGAGTGCAATAGCCTTGAGCCCGGCAGGCTCCCTGATCTGCAGCAGTGCGATATCAGTGGGCGGATAGCGGCCCACAACCCGACCGGCGAACTTGCGGCCGTCCTTGGTCCTGATCTGCACTGCGGTGGCATTGGCGACGACATGGTTCGCCGTCAGCACATAACCGCGCTGGGCGTCGACGATCACGCCCGAACCGGTCGCGCTGACTTCCTTCTCCAGTTGCTTCGGGACGTTGAAGAACTCGCGGAACAGCGGATCCTGGTAAAGCGGATTGTCCTCGCGCACCCGCCCCTGTACCGAAATGTTGACGACCGCCGGCGTCACTTCCCGCACGAGCGGCGCAAGCGTCGGCACGCGGCCTGTATTGAGGTCCGGAATCTGGGCGGTGGCCGGCGCTGCCGACAGCGCCCACCACAACCCGGAGATGACGCCCAGCCATCCGAGCAAACGCAAAACTCGCATGAAATCTCCCCCAGAATCTGTCTTTCGGCCTCCAGCGGCCGCCGCGTCGGTTAGCTGGTTGAGCGAAAATGGCCGTTTAAGAGGCAGCCTGGCACTCGGTCGCCCGGAGTGACAAAAATTTATTTAGGGACCCTTGACGGACTTTTTTCCGCTTCCTAGGTCGTTTTCCGCCCGGGGCCGGTCCCGGACCCGGCTTTATGACATCGCTGACCTGACAAGGAGGATGTGCATGCATTTCCGTCCATTGCACGACCGCGTGCTCGTGCGCCGCATCGATGCCGAAGAGAAGACCGCCGGCGGCATCATCATTCCCGACACCGCGAAGGAAAAGCCGCAGGAGGGCGAGATCGTCGCCGCGGGGCCTGGCGCGAGGAATGAGCAGGGCCAGTTGACCCCGATCGACGTCAAGCCGGGAGACCGCGTGCTGTTCGGCAAGTGGTCCGGCACAGAGGTGAAGATCGACGGCCAGGACTACCTGATCATGAAGGAGAGCGATCTTCTGGGCGTGGTCGACAAGACCGGCTCGCTCAAGAAGGCCGCCTGAGCAAATTGCAAGAGCTGACAGTCATTAGGAGAAAGGAGCAGGCAAATGGCTGCCAAGGACGTGAAATTCTCCACGGAAGCCCGCGAGCGGATGCTGCGGGGCGTGGACACGCTGGCCAACGCCGTGAAGGTCACCCTCGGTCCCAAGGGACGCAACGTCGTGATCGAGAAATCCTTCGGCGCACCGCGCATAACCAAGGACGGCGTCACCGTCGCCAAGGAAATCGAACTGGAAGACAAGTTCGAGAACATGGGCGCACAGATGGTGCGCGAAGTCGCCTCCAAGACCAACGACCTCGCCGGCGACGGGACGACGACTGCGACCGTGCTGGCCCAGGCCATCGTCAAGGAAGGCGCGAAATCCGTTGCCGCTGGCATGAACCCGATGGACCTCAAGCGCGGCATCGATCTTGCGGTCGACGCCATTGTCAATGACCTCAAGTCCCACGCCAAGAAGGTCACCTCCAACGAGGAGATTGCCCAGATCGGCACCATTTCGGCCAATGGCGATACGGAGATCGGCCGCTTCCTTGCCGATGCGATGCAGAAGGTCGGCAATGAGGGCGTCATCACCGTCGAGGAAGCCAAGAGCCTCCACACCGAGCTGGAGGTGGTCGAGGGCATGCAGTTCGACCGCGGCTTTGTCTCGCCCTACTTCGTCACCAACACCGAAAAGATGCGGGTCGAACTCGAGGATCCCTACATTCTGATCCATGAGAAGAAGCTGTCCGGTCTACAGACCATGCTGCCGCTGCTCGAAGCGGTGGTGCAGTCTGGCAAGACGCTGCTGATCGTGGCCGAGGATGTCGAGGGCGAAGCGCTTGCCGCGCTCGTGGTCAATCGACTGCGCGGCGGCCTCAAGGTCGCGGCGGTGAAGGCGCCAGGCTTCGGCGATCGCCGCAAGGCCATGCTGGAGGATATTGCAATCCTCACCGGCGGCACCGTGATTTCGGAAGATCTCGGCATCAAGCTCGAGAATGTCACGCTGAAGATGCTCGGGCGCGCCAAGAAGGTCGTGATCGACAAGGAGAATACGACCGTGGTCGACGGCGCCGGGCCCAAGAAGGACATCGAGGCTCGTGTCACCCAGATCAAGTCGCAGATCGAGGAGACCACCTCCGATTACGATCGCGAGAAGCTGCAGGAGCGGCTGGCCAAGCTCGCCGGCGGCGTCGCCGTAATCCGTGTTGGTGGTGCGACCGAAGTCGAGGTCAAGGAGAAGAAGGACCGGGTCGACGATGCCATGCATGCGACTCGCGCTGCGGTCGAGGAAGGCATTCTGCCGGGCGGCGGCGTGGCGCTGCTGCGTGCGCTGAAAGCGCTCGATGGCTTAAAGACCGCCAATGCCGACCAGAAGGCCGGCGTCGATATCGTGCGCCGCGCCATCCAGGTGCCGGCGCGGCAGATCGTCCAGAACGCCGGCGAGGACGGCTCGCTCGTCGTCGGCAAGCTGCTCGAGAACTCCGACTACAATTGGGGATTCAACGCGGCCACTGGCGAGTACCAGGACATGGTGAAGGCCGGCGTGATCGATCCCGCCAAGGTCGTTCGCACCGCCTTACAGGACGCGGCCTCCGTCGCGGCTCTGCTGATCACCACGGAAGCACTGGTCGCCGATAAGCCCAAGAAGTCCGAACCGGCCGCGGCAACGCCGCCGACGGATTTCTAATCAAGCACGCGCCCGGCCGGAAACGGCCGGGCTCTCCGCCAACCGCGACGAGAAAGGAAGCTCACAAGCGCCAGGGAGCCTCAGATGAGCACTCGCATTCAGGATCGATCGCGCAAGGTTGGGGCGACGGCAATGCATTGGCTCATGTTCGCCCTCAGCCTTCTCACGATCGCATGGATCAGTTTTCCAACGACAGGAGGATGAGATGACCCGAAACTACGCATCCAGCTCGGCTTGGCCCAAGACATCAGGACGCGGCGTCCGCAGAACCGTCGCAGCCGCTTTTGCCATGGCGATGGCGCTCGTGCCCGTTAGCGCCTGGGGGATGGATAGTACGCCAAGGTTGGTGCTCGACAGCGCGGGCCACCTTCTGCCGCTGCCAGCCATTTCCTATCTGGAGTCGGTCCGCTGGATGAGCTGGAAACCGCGGTCCCCGCTTTTCAAGACCGATATCCTGCTGTTGCCGGACAATATTCAGCCAGGCTCCTTTCAACTTCCATCCGAACATGAGCGCAGCTTGCCGAGACTGAGCTGAGTCCGCACGTGGCGCGATCCGCGCTGCATGGGTCGCGCCTGCTGCTACTGAGGGCAACCATGTTCGAATTGGCACACCGTCAGCAGATTTCCGAGCGCTCCGATTCACACCTGCCCGACGCCGTGCGCGCGTTCCTGATCGAGAGCGACCGGCGGGTGATCGCGCATTGCCATAGCTTGCTGAAGGGAAGCGGCCTATCCGCTGAGGAGCGCCGCCGGTTGATTCGTCTCGCCAGCGAGGCCGAGGCTGAGCTGGAGCATCTGGCCGCCCAAGCTGGGGAGCAGCAAAAATTTCGGGAGCGCCCTTGAAACCATAGTTGTTTTTCGTAGTTCTGTTTTGCCGCAAGGCTGCGGCGCCGGATGCCAGATCGGGTCCGGCGGACTGAACTGGGCGCCGGACCGGTGTCCTGCGCTCCTTCGTATCCATCTTGCTCTTAGGAGGACTTGGCTATGAGGAACTTCGATTTCACTCCCCTGTGGCGGTCGACCGTCGGATTCGATCGCATCTTCGATCTGCTCGACGAGACGCAACGGACCGTCGAGGAACACTATCCACCCTACAACATCGAACGGCTGGGCGAAGATCACTATCAGATCACGCTTGCGCTCGCCGGTTTCAGCCCGGACGAGATCGCGATCACGGCCGAGCAGAACGTGCTGACCGTCGAGGGCCGCAAGGCCAACGAGGCGAAACGCGATTACCTCTATCGCGGCATCCCGGCCAAGGGTTTCAAGCGGCAGTTCAATCTTGCCGATTATGTGCAGGTGAAGACGGCAGCGTTCGACAACGGACTGCTGCGGATCGAGCTCGTCCGCGAGCTGCCCGAGACGATGAAGCCCCGCCGCATTCCGATCGGCGGCACCGAGCAGATCACCCACAAACAGGCGGCCTGACGCCGTCCGTGTCCAACGACATTGGTGCGCATGGTGCGGCATCCGCGCCACCCGGCGTATTTGAGGGAGGAGTCCAACATGACAATGCGCGATCTAATTCCGTGGAACAAGAACCAGCAGCTCACGACGGGCGAGGCTTACGATCCGTTTCTGACGTTTCACCGTGAGATGAATCGACTTTTCGACGACGTCTTCCGCGGGTTTGGCAGCTTCGGCAGCGTCGGCCGGCCCGGGTCCCCGCTGATCGAAGGCCAGTTTGGCTGGCCGCGCATCGAGCTCAGCGAAACCGACAAGGCCGTGACGATTTCCGCCGAGCTTCCGGGACTGAGCGAAAAGGACGTCCAGGTCGAAATCGCAAACGGCGTCCTCTCGATCCGCGGCGAGAAAAAGGCCGAACACGACAATGGCGGGCGCTACAGCGAACGCTACTATGGCTCGTTTGAGCGTCGTATCCCGCTCGATGGCGTCCAGGAAGACAAGGCCGAAGCCAACTTCCGCAATGGCGTCCTCACGGTGAGCCTGCCGAAAACCGAGCAAGCCAGCCAGGGCGTCAAACGGATCGCCATCAACACCAGCAACTGACGTGCCCAGGACGGCGGCGCCCGCGTCGCCGTCCGCCACCAACCTGCAGAAAGGAGCAAGAGGAGAGCAAGACATGAGCAGGCCTGATCGTTTGACGGGCAGTGTAGATGCCTCATTTCATCCTGTATCTCACTATAGTTCGCCAGCCGATGTCCTGAATGATGAGGTGCTGTCGCCTCCTGAGAAACGGGTCATTCTCTCCTCCTGGGCTTCGGACCTGTACACCGTCGATTCCTGCCCAGCCCTTCGCAAGATCCCGGGGCTTGCTGCTCCCATGCATCTTGAGGATATCCTCGCAGCGTTGCGGCAGCTCGACGAAGAGGAGAAAAGGGGCGGCGCCGCTGCGGTAAGATTCACCGCACAAGCGCAGCAAGCAGCGAGAAATCGCCAGCCCCGCATCGCTATCTCGGCGAAGTCTCGGTGGAGCAGTGCGGCCAATGTGCGGCGGTATCGCCGATTGCTCGCAACGCATTTGACGGAAAACGAGCGGCGGTTGGTCGAGCACAGACTGGCGGAGGAGCTTGCTCAACTCAGAAGTCAAAGCAATGTCACTGAATCATCGGAGTCTCAGTAGAGATCCGCGGCCGCTGCACCTCTGGCGATGTGCGGCCAAGCTCGTGAACACATGAGGGCCTCAGGCAACGCCGGCTCAGAGTAACGAAGGACGGACTGAAAAATGAGGATTGCTCAGATTGCCCCGCTGTACGAGAGCGTGCCGCCGCGGCTCTATGGAGGAACGGAGCGGGTCGTCTCATACCTGACGGAGGAGTTGGTTCGGCAGGGACACGAGGTGACACTGTTCGCCAGCGAAGATTCCATCACCTCTGCCGAACTTGTACCCTGCACGCCGCGCGCCTTACGCCTCGAGCCGGGCGTCCGCGACGCTGTACCCCACCACATGATCATGCTCGACAAGGTGAGAGAGCGCGCCGACGACTTCGACCTCCTCCACTTCCATATCGACTACCTGCACTTTCCGCAGTTTCGCCCGGAGCGTGCTCGCACGCTAACCACCCTTCACGGCAGGCAGGACCTTCGCCGACCATATGCCTTTCTACCGGCGGTTCGCGGACATGCCGCTGGTATCGATTTCAAATGCGCAGCGCATGCCGCTGCCAAACGCAAACTTTGTCGCGACAGTTCATCATGGCCTGCCGCTCGATCTACTGACGCCTAATTTCGAACCGAAAGGCGGCTATCTCGCATTTCTTGGACGCATCTCACCGGAGAAACGGCCGGACCGTGCTATCGCGATTGCTCGATCGGCCGGCCTTCCCCTCAAAATCGCGGCAAAGGTTGATAAAGCAGACGACAGCTATTTCCGCGACGTTATCGCACCGATGCTGCAAGGAGGCGGAGTGGAATTTGTCGGCGAGATCAACGAAAACACAAAGAACGACTTTCTCGGCCAGGCTGCCGCATTGCTGTTCCCGATCGACTGGCCCGAACCGTTCGGTCTGGTGATGATCGAGGCCATGGCATGTGGTACCCCGGTGCTTGCCTTCCGCCATGGGTCGGTCCCTGAAATCGTCGAGGACGGACTGACCGGCCGGATCGTGTCTGACGTGGAGGAGGCGGTGCGCGCCATTCCGGGCCTGCTGGCCCTCGATCGCAAGGCGATCCGTGCGCGCTTCGAGGAGCGCTTCTCCGCCGCCCGTATGTCAACGGATTACGTGAGGCTCTACCAAAAGATGCTCCGAGAGCACGCCGCGTCCGACGGACGGCTATCGACGCTCGCCGCCCGTTCGGCCCCACCAGCGGACACGGATCAGAAATACCATCCGCAGCATGGAAGGATAATTGAAACAGCAATTAAGCCGAAATCGAATATCGGAGGTCAGCGATGCCGACCGGTTTCTATTCCGGTCTTCCCCAATCAATGAGGAGGAACGGATTTACGTGGAGTCGCTGATCCGAGAGGATTTTGAGCGTTGCCATCCCGATGACAGGCTCGACTATCTTAGACGCCGGGGGCGTTTTCCAAAGAGGACAAGGGACTGTTGCGGGACTGGATGGCGGTAGCGGTCCGCCGCGTCGCTGGTACGACGATCTATCAATCTCGCCGGCTCGATTTGCGGGCATTCAAGCCGAGGGAACCGACTCATCGGATTTTGCTCAGAAAGACTGTCTATGTCCGAAAGGAGAATAAATCTCGCTTCGGCTTAACACAGGTAAGTGGACTCGCTGCTCGGATGAGGTGATGCTACTTTTTCCCGAGTGGAGGCGTGCATGGGTTTTTCGATCGAAGGCGGTTCTAAAGAGGACTTTCAAATCGTGATTATCGTGGTGGATAGGCTGGAACAGGAAAGGGCTGAGCTGCTTGCTCTTCGAAAAAAGGTGTCGGACACGGCCGCTGGGCGAAGGGTCTGCAGTGCGCCATCGCGCTCAATCGCCAAGAACGACGCCAAACCGAGGACATGAGCCATGAAGGACCTCACCGGAAAGTGGCACCAACTTCGAGCTGATGCGAAGCACTGCCGACCTCGGCATGTCGGCGACCGATCCACGTCAACGCGAGCTGTTTAAGCATTTAGGTGATGAGCTTGCTATCGCGGCGCTTGAGCTGGAACAGGTCGTGAGAAGCCAAAACCCGCATTCGGATTTGGACGAGCAGTGCGACGTCCTGCCCAAAGCCATCGCCGGCAAATGAGTCCCCCGGCGCTTGCGGCGCGACTGTTGGCCGAAGATGCTTCTCGTGACTTGGTGGTCCGTAACCTCCTCTTTCCAACGATGTTCCTACGCTTGCGAGATCGCTCCTGCGTCCACCTGACACAGGCGCTGCGTTTCGATCGCAAATTCCGCGTCGCCCACGAGTCGCGTTCTGGGGGGGGCGAGTGCGGGACCCAAACCCCGTCATTGGCCTCGCCAACCTAGTCGGGCCGGCTTGGCTCGGCAGAGATTCGAAGAGCGTCGATGACCAAGCAAATGGTCGATCGTGGCAAGCGGGCTCTATCGAACGCCGCGCCAGGTTGACGTGGAGGCGCTTCTGATGCGCCGCTTCGGCGCTCGGCCGCCCGATACGCGCAGCGCGGCCGCCCCGGCTACCGGTGACGTCGTTGTCGCCTCTGCGCCTTCGGCGAAGCCTGTCGCCTTTCCTACTGCCGAGTCCGGCGATGACGGGCCGGGGTGGACTTGGCTTCGCCTCACCTGCTCTTCGGCGGGCGACTCCACGGGGGCAAGAGCAATTGGGATATCGCGCGATTCACGTGCGAGCGCAGCATTTCTGTCAAGCGCTCCCTCCATGATGGCCCTGCACTTGTTAAATCAAGGGCGCCTTCGACGAGACGTGATGGCTGACGATTTTCCAGTCGCCGTCCTCGCGGGCGATCACCCAGGTGATCTTGAGCGACAGTTTTATCGCACCTTGATCAACGTCAAATGACGCCGTGCCGGCGACATTGACCAGATCGGGGCCGACCTGTTCGAAGACGACGTCGCTGAATTGAACGGTAGATGTCCGCCACCGCGGCAATCCCCTGAAGTAGGCCGCAACACCGTCTCTCCCGCGATACAGTTTCGGGTTCGAGCCGAAGAACAGCGCGTGCTTCGAATAAAGCGAGGAAAGCGCGTCGGCGTCCAATCTGCTGAAAGCCGCGGCCCATTTCGCGATGATGTCGGATGCGATGTCGTCGGAAGCATGTGGCATCGAATATCCAATCGTTTTGAACGGGCTTCAGCCCCTGGCGTATTCCTTGGCAGAGGTGTCGCGTAGGCCGACAGTACGGTTGAACACCAGCTTTTGTGATGTCGATTGCCTGTTGCGCACGAAATAGCCCTTCCGCTCGAACTTCATCACCTCGTTCGAATTGCTTTCGACCACGCTGGCCTCGATCCGCGCGTCGGACAGCACTTCCATCGACTGCGGATTGATGTCGGCGGCAAAATTGCCGGCTTGGGGCTCGGCTTGGCGAACACTGATTGTAAACGCGGATTTCGGCTAGGTGCGACTGGGCGCGCCAGCAGCCAATGCATGGTGGCCTTGACCTTGCGTCCGCCCGGCGCGTTGCCGCCGCGGGTCGCGCAATCCTAGGTACAGCGCAGCTCGACCACCGCGCCGACGTCGTTCTTGATGACGCCGGTGCATTTCATGAAATGGGCATAGGCTCAGGGGGAGCGACAGAACGCGATAGTCCTTGTCTTCTTAGAGCGGACAGTTCGGTTGAAATGCCGGCGGTCTCTTTTCCACGAGAGCCGCAAGGCCTTCCTTCACTTCCGGTCCTGTAAATCCCATGAATTCAAGCGCCAACGAAGCATCGAATGTCGGCCCGGCCTGCCGGAGCCAATTGTTGAGCGCGTATTTCGTCCAGCGAATGGCACTCGGCGGTCCTGCAGCAAGACGGCCGGCAACTTCGATCGCTTTTGCGTCCAGTTCAGCGTCCTCGCAGCACATCGATACGACACCGATCCGCTCCGCCTCTTCGCCTAAAAGCTGATCGCACAGCAACAGATAGTATTTTGCCTTCGCCATTCCGCACAACAGCGGCCACACAATCGCCGCATG
>NZ_JCAMOR010000037.1:0-77128 GCF_059512385.1 Bradyrhizobium sp. Crot121
CACACTCGCGCTGTCACCAATTCGTGACACGCTAATCGAAGGCTTCAGCCACTTCGTTACCTCCATGACTGCTCCGACTGCTTCCGGCTGGAGCGTTTGCCGGGTGGGACTTGCACCCACTGGAAAGCGCCGCCTTGTCACGGCCCACACCCAGAACGGACATTCCGCGATGCTTGGACTTGCGTCGGGAATTAGGAAACGGGCCATGCCGACCGCGATGAAACGGTTCGTGATCAGGGGAGACCGGAAGTCATCACCGGAGAGCAAACGACGCGAAGGCCTCCTAAACGGGCCTCGCGCCATTGCACCTTGTGACGTATCTGACGGCAAGCCGAGCCCGGATAAGCTACTTTAATCCGATCACCATCGAATCCGGGCCGACAAGCGGTTCGACCCGCGTTTCTGAAAATCCGACTTCGCGCATCCAAGCCTGACAGTCCTCGCCTGTATAGTCGAACCCCCCGGCAGTTTCGATCAGCATATTTAAGCTCATCATGAGACCGAAAGCATTTTTGCGGCGGTCATCATCGATGATGGCATCATAAACGATGACTGCGCCGCCTTTCGGAAGCGCATCAAACGCTTTGCCGAGAAGCGCCTTTTTCTCGGCAAGGTTCCAATCATGGAGGATGTGCCCCATGACGATGACGTCAACTTTCGGCAGTGGGTCCTCGAAGAAATCTCCTTCGTGAAACCGCACGCGGTCCTTCACCCCTCGGTGAGCAACAAATTCCTCGAAAACCGGCTTGACCGCGGGAAGGTCGAAGCCAATGCCGATGAGGTGGGGATGGGCGCGGACAACAGTGGTGGGTACCATGCCTTGAGCGGAGCCAAGATCCATGAAGGTCTTGTAGTCTTTCCATGGGAAGCGGGCGGCGATGGCTTGGGCGGCACCCACACTTATTCCACTCATCGCGCTCAGAAACTCGCGCAACTGATCCGGATCGACATACAGTGCCGCAAAGAGGTTTTCTCCTCCACCCTTACTCTCGTTCTGCACTTCACCGGTGCGCAGGGCCTCCGTGAGCGATCCCCAGAAACGGTAGAGCCGGGCATTAGCCATCTCCAGGACACCGCCGATATAGGATGGCTTGGCTCGATCGAGAAACACGTCCGTGTCTGCGGTGTTGCTGTAGATGCCGTTCTCGCGCTCCAGCAACTTGAGTGCGACCAGCGCATCGAGGAAGTCGCGGGCTGATCGTTGATGCAGCGCAAGCTTTCTTTGAAGCGTCGGCAGGTCGGCGGGTGCATTGGCCAAAGTGCTGAATACGCCCAGTTCGACAGCACTCAGCAGCGTTTTGGATGCCCAAAAGCCAAAACCAACCTCAATAATATGTTCCGGTGTTGCTGCGCCCACGACTTGATCCTCAGTTTGGCTGTCACTTGATACGCCGGACTAGTCGCACGAACTCGCTACGGCGTAATTTCAAAACGATTGCGGCCGTAACATTCGGCTCGGCAGGCACCATCGGCGCAGATTAAGGGTTCTTCAGGTCCGCAACTGGCCCTAATGCGAAGTCCGCCCGGGTTCTGAAATTGGTCTGCTTATCGGGGTAGACCGGAAGTGACTGATCAACCTTCCAAGCGGCGCTTTTGACCCAAAGCCGACCTCCAGAGCTGAGCCCTCACGTCGGCTTGGGCCCAAACAGAACTATTGCGTTGCCTCTCGACGAAAGCTGGGCGGGAGTCTGATCCTTGGAAGCCTCTTAAGCCGCGTGGCCCCGCACCGCATCCAAATCGAAAGAGAAGCCCCACCCCGGTCGATCCGGGACGATCGCGTTGCCATCTCTGTCCAGTTCGATCCGCTCAGCATAAATCGGTTCGAACCACGGCATATGCTCAAGAATGTAAGCGTTCGGTGCAGCGGCAAGTAGCGACAGGCTCATCTCGCTGAACAAATGCGAAGACAGCTTGACGTCGAACGCCGCGGCGAGGTGACCCGTCCGAATGAACTCGGTCGGACCTCCCATCCGCTGCAGGTCCGGCATCAGAACGTCGGCCGATTTCATCTGCATCATCGCAAACATTCCGCGGCTTGTGTACTCGGTCTCACCGCTTGCAATCGGCGTGTCGAGCGCAGCCGCGATGGTTGCCTCGCCCGCGTGGTCCCAATACGGAATAGGCTCTTCGAACCATGTCAAATCGTATTCTTCCATCGCACGGCCAAGGCATATCGCCTCGGAGACGGTTAGTGATTGGTTTGCGTCGGCCATGAGCTTGATGTCTGGGCCGATCACTTGGCGCACGGCGCGGACCCGCTCGATATTCCACGCAACCGGGCGGGCGCCGACACGCATTTTGATCGCCTTAAAGCCGCAAGCCAAATAGTCCGCTGCCTCTCGCTGCAACTCATCGACGGATGAGGAGAGCCACAGTCCACCGCTAGCGTAGGTCGGTACCGCGGTTGCGGCAGCGCCAAGCAGGCGAGATACGTTGAGATCGACAATGCGACCCCGGAGGTCCCACAATGCGGTTTCGGCGCCGGCAAAACCGGCGATAGTCGCGCCGGTATGGCCAAAAAAGGCAATATCGGCCCAGGCGCGTTTGTAAAAAGACGATGCCATCGTCGGATCGAGGCCAATAAGTAGGGGTTCGAACGAGCGAACCATATCGTGCAAGAGATTCAGGCGGTTGCCGTTGAGTGCGAAGCACAGGCCTTCGCCGGTCACGCCTTCGTCGGTGTCGAGGAACACCAGAACTGCGTCCGTTGAATGGATCTCGAGAGTCGCCGACAAGATTGGCCGCGGTAGTGGCAGCCTCACGATCTTGGTACGTAGCCCGGTTATTTTCACCTTCCGTCTCCTTGCAGCCACCCTAGATGGCGCTAGTGGTAGCGTCGTATCCTGGTCCGATCCAGACAAGATTGCGCTCAGGAAGTCGGGCCATCGCCCAACTTAGGGGGCCGTTCTTGTTGCCGTAGGGGGCGGCTTCTGACCCCAAGCAGTCTTACTAATGCGCGGCCTTTCGCATCATCCCTTGCAGAAGAGCCAGAGCCTCATCGGCCCTGTCATGAGGCACAAACAGGTGATCGTGGTAAAACGCTGAAACCACGTTTACGCTTATTCCGGCTTCAGACAATCGCGTCGTGATCGTGGCCAGAAAACCGACAGCCTCAAGCGAGGAATGAACGGTCAAGGTGATAAGACGTGATATAAACTGGTAAGTGAGACCGAGACTTTCGGCTTCCTCTCGCTGGACGACAAATGTCGTTCCCTCGCTCTCACGGAAGGTAAAGAGCGGCTTTATCATGGCTGGAACTTCTGTCTCTTCCGAAATCGTGCAAAACACAAAGATGCCCGGCTGCATTTCCGGCTTCATACGGCTTAAGAGTACCTGAAGATCGATTTCGCTCGCCATTACAATCTGACCAGCCGCTGTTCGGTTTGCGATTTTAGAGCACTAACTAGCGCGGACAAACGGGATGTACACTTAGAGCTGGTTTTCGGGCGACGATCCGGCGAACCTAGTCTATTGAGATACGCTTTCGCATATGCACCGCAACAGCGCCTGGCGCCACGGTTTCCCGCATATATTCGATGTAACCGCGCTTAGCGTAAAAGGCCAAATTTGAGGCGAAAGCGGCGTTTGTGTAAAGGCGAGTTTCGGTCAAACGGAGTGCGCGAGCTCGATCTTCGGCGTGCTGTAGCAGTTTATCACCCAAACCGAAGCCTTGCTGATCGGGACGAACAGCGATGCTCTCAATCAGCAGGTGATCGGCTAGTGGAACTACTTCGATCAGCGCTAAGAGCTGACCGTTCTCTTCGTAGAGGTCGATGATGTGGTCAATGATTGCACGCTCGTAATCGGCGGTCATTGGTTTAGGTTCGCGCGCAATTAGCGGCACCCATTTCGCGTAAGCTGACCGGGTGACTACACGAGCTTTATCGGCGTCAATCAAGGTCGCTCTTCTGAGCGGTAGCGGCGCCATCGAAATCTCCAGATCAATTTGTGTCCAATAAGGGCCGATATTTGGGGCATTAGTCTTGTACGGGCTTATGTGCCCCAAGCCAACTCGAGGCCAACAGCCTCGCGATGCAGACAGTCCCCGACTTCGGCAACGACGTCTTCAGGTTCAAGGTCGCCAGGGGGATCCTGAAGGATTTTCCGGAGGTCGAAGTCACAATCCGGATGAGAACCTGGACGGCCAATTCCAAGTGTCAAATTGAAGTAGAGCAGTATGGTCACGAGCAGGACATCGGCTTGGCTACGGAACAGGTCGTCAGGAATGCCAAGATATTCGCCAAGTTCAAAACCCACATGCTCGGTCCCAGGGGACAACGGCAAGCAATAGGCAAGACACGGTCGGCCAAGCCGAGAAGCCGCCAGTCGAGCAACGTCCGCTTCTGGCCCTAATGCGAAGTCCGTGCGGGTTCTGAAATGGTCCGTTTATCTGGGCAGAGCGGAAGCGACTGGCTGGCTTCCTAGACGGCTCTTTTGACCCGAACCGGAAATCGACCAACTGTCCGGGTGGCCGATGATCAGCCCAGAGATTCGGCTCCATTGCTCGTCGCTCAGAACCGGTGGATCCAGGACACCCAAGGCAGCCTCCCAAAAAGCAGCCTTGAATCATGCTTCGACTGATTTGAGAATCCCAGGAGTCGACACAACCTAGATGGCTTGCTGGCTGACCGATGCCTCATACGTCGGTGATGGGCCAGCACAACGCCAGCATTGCGGCCCAACCCCGCCGCGTGGGGCTCTCAGCCTCGCGTCACGTTACCCAGCCGACCTTCTGGCGCCACAGGAGTGCTGCGGCCCGCCTAGCCTCGTGCTCCAGCGGCGTAGGGAGCGGATCGGCCTTTGCCCTGGCGAGAACGACGGCGATTGCTGGCAAGCCTGCCTCTTTCCGCCACGCATCGACTTGAGACGCGTCTTCCAGTTTGTGGACTTGCGGCCCCTCCGGCCGAAGGTCGATCTGTGTTCCAAAGCGCTGAGGAATTACATCCTTCAGGTCGTTCTTAAAGTTGAGTGCGCTTGCGAGTTTGAGGGCTAAGACAGTCTGGGGCGAACAATTTCTTCTATCGCCATCAAGCGCCTTGGCGTTTTCACACAGCCAAGACCCGAAGCCGACATTCCGCAACGCAAGGAATCCTCGCCGCGAACTTCTGTCCCACTGCGTAACGAACTTCAAACCCCAAGTTTAAAGCCTTTGCTCGTCTCTGGGGTTAGCGCAGCTCGCCGATGCCGCTTGTGAAAGATAGGGCTCTCCCACGATTACCGATTGTTCACTACACTTCCGCCGAAAATGCGCTCAGCATAGTTCGAAGCAAAACGATGGTGGATGCGTAACAGATCGAGTCATCGCCATGCGCCACGCCCTACTCTTGCACGCTCTTGCCACAGCCGGCCTGTTCACCGGTCTGGGATCCAGCAGCCTCATCTCAGATGCATCCGCCGGGACCGCCGGCCACGCCTTGGCTGTCTCCGTCGACGATTTCTGCTATAGAGACACGTCGAACGAGCCCACCGATCAGACGGCCGTGCATGAAAAGCGATTGCGGGCTTTCATGACCTCGCTGCGGGACGATGTCACGGCAGACGGCCGTTTTGAGCTCGTGCTGTCCTCCTGCGCACCAAATTGTCCGACCGACGGACCGGCGTTGCGCGATCGGCTGCGCGCGGCGTCACAGGCCGGCGCGCAAATCCTGATCATCGGGGGCGTTCATAAGATGAGCACTCTGGTGCAGTTTGCGCAGACTGTTGCCATCGATACAACATCCCAGCGCGTCGTGTTCCGGAAGTACTTCCAGTTCCGCGGCGACAATGACGAGGCATGGCAGCGGGCGGAGCGCTTTGTATCGGAGGAGCTCCGCGACCGGCTGCTTGAAAGCAGATCGCAGCAATAGGCGGCGCGCGGCGAATGTGCATGGCCCGTGAGTCCGTTTTAACCGTTCGCGACAACATCCGCCTGTCGCCTCCATGTCGGCTCTGAAGGGGTAGACCGGACCGGATCGAGATCGGGCAAAACCGTCGCGATTGACCCGGAGCGGACTCGGATCAGCGCTCCTGAACGCTTCGCGGTGGTCGAGCGCGCGCCAAGCTCAGCACGCACCCCACCGTCACCAGCTGATGCATCACTTCACTTCGCGTCTTGTGCGGCGCGACTCGCCTCCATCAGCTTCTTCTCATCCTCCGGCGTCAGCTTCGGAGGGGCGACGGCAAGGGTCACCTTGTTGATCTTGCCCGTGAACGGGAACGGGACCTTGTAGTCGCGGTCGTCGACAGGTGTGGCACCGCTGGTGCCGATGTTGAACGTCTGATCGAGCGGCAAGCCAAGGGGAATGCTGCGCTCCATCCGTTTCGTGGATACCGCCTGCCCGTCCACCTTCAGGGCCCCCCTTCCGCCGCGGCCGACGCCGCTGACATTGTTGAACGCGAGCGTGCCGGCGCCGAGCCCGTCATAGTGGAAGTCGTACACGATCGTGTGCTTGCCAGGACCAAGCGCGTCTGTGCCTTCCCAGCGCACCCGTTCGAGGTCGAGCAGGTTCTGAGTGAACACGGGTTTGCCTTTCACCAAGTACAGCGCGTATCCGGCAAATCGTCCTCCCTCGCCGATGATCACGCCCTCGGAGCCGTTCTGCGGCACGTCGATCTCGGCCGTTATCGTGAAGGAGGTGTTCAGCAGGCTCGGCTGGTTACCATTGGGCATGCTCATGGGCGTACCCGAATAGGTGAAGACGTTGCGTCCTGCCGCCATGCTCGGACGGGGCGTGACAAAGCGCGTTGACGCCGAGCCGTCCAGCGGCAGCACCTGATACTTGGCAAACTGGCCGAACATCAGGTCCCGCATCTCTTGCACCTTGACCGGGTACTTCGCCGCGACGTCGTTTGACTGCGTCCAATCATTGCCGAGATCATAAAGCTCGAACTTGAACGCGGTGGCAGGATCGGCGACCGCCGCGCCGGCCAATTGCCAGGGGGCACGGATCGGAACGGCGCTCAGCATCCAGCCGTCATTGTACAGTCCCTGCACGCTCAACATCTCGAAATACTGGGTCCGGTGTGTGGACGGCGCGTTCGCGTTGGCCTTGTCGAAAGTGTAGCCCATGCTCACCCCTTCGATCGGCTTCTGGCCGACGCCATCGACCATAACAGGGGCTGGAATGCCGGTGGCCTCCAACAACGTCGGAACGATATCGATAACATGGTGAAACTGGGAGCGGATGCCGCCCTTATCCTTGATCTTGGCCGGCCAGGAGATTGCCATGCCCTGGCGCGTCCCGCCGAAGAACGAGGGAATCTGCTTGGTCCATTTGTACGGAGTGCAAAAGGCCCAGGCCCATCCCACCGCATAGTGCGGGTAGGTTTGCGCCGACCCCCAGGCGTCATACCACGGCATTTGCTGTTCAGCGCTCATGTCGATGCCATTGAACGGCAAAGCCTCATTGACTGTCCCGGTAACCGACCCCTCGGCTGAAGCACCGTTGTCGCCGCTAATGTAGATGATGAGCGTATTGTCGAGTTTGTCCATGTCCTCGACCGCCTGGATCACGCGGCCGATCTCGTGATCAGTATAGGCAAGATACGCCGCGTACACGTCGGCTTGTTTGATGAACAGCTTCCTCTCGACGTCAGTGAGCTTATCCCAACTCTTCAATAGATCGTCGGGCCACGGCGTCAGCTTCGCATCGGCAGGGATCACGCCAAGCTTCTTCTGGTTGTCGAAGATCTGATCGCGCAAGGCATTCCAGCCCTTGTCGAACAGATGCATGTCGCTGATCTTCTTGATCCATTCGGGAGTCGGATGGTGCGGCGCGTGCGTGCCGCCTGGAACGTAGTACAGGAAGAACGGGATCTCCGGATTGACGTCGTTGAGCCCGTTCATCCACTGGATGGCGTCATCGGCCATGGCTGTGGTCAGATTCCAGTCGGGTTTTCCGAGGTAGGGCTGGATGTGCGTCGTGTTCCGGAACAGCGAGCCGGGCGTCCACTGGTCGGTGTCGCCGCCCATGAAACCATAGAAGTACTCGAACCCCATGCCAGTCGGCCACTGGTCGAACGGGCCGGCCAGGCTGGTCTGATAGACCGGCGTGTTGTGGTTCTTGCCGAACCACGAGGTGCGATAGCCGTTCTCCAGCAGGATGCGGCCGATCGTGGCGCTGTCCTTGCCGATTACGCTGTTATAGCCGGGGTAGCCCGTCGCGATCTCGGAGATCACGCCGAAGCCTACCGAGTGGTGATTTCGTCCGGTGATGAGCGCCGCTCGCGTCGGCGAGCACAGCGAGGTCGAGTGGAAATTGTTGTAGCGCAGCCCCTCGGCTGCGATCCTGTCCAGTGCGGGCGTCGGAATGACGCCGCCGAAGGTCGACGGCGCACCAAAACCGACATCGTCGGTCATGATGAGCAGGACATTCGGCGCCCCCTTCGGCGGCACGACGCGCGCGGGCCAGCCGGGCTGTGACTGGAGAGCATTGAGATTGATCTGGCCGTCGAATTTTTGCGGAGGGGGCGGCAGATAGCGGCCGTCGATCGTCGTGGTAGCATCAGGCGAGCCACGAACGCCCGTGGTCTGCTGACCGAAAGCTGACGCAACGGTCAGCACGGTCAAAGCCACACCTGAGAGAGCAATCTTGAAAGTCTTCATGTGCAACCCTCCAATTCCATCAGCCGATGTTGCTCGAAAACTTTGAGGCTGCTTCAGCCTGACGAGAACCCTGCCCGGCGTTATGCAATTCCGGCAAAATACGGGCAGATGATGGTGGGCTGAATCTTCGGTCATGTTGATTTGGATCAATGCCTTTTTTGAGCCCGGGCCAGGGTGGGATAGTCCCACCTTCCGCGCCCCGACACCTTCCCCTGGAAGGCACAAGGGCCGTGCCCGCCAAAGCCCGTAAACGACATTCCCTTGATCTAACTCAAAGGCCGCCCATCCCCGTTTCGGACCATCGGGCCGTGCCGGAGCTCGACAAACAAGCTGAGGGCCGAGAGTCTAAGCCGTCGCGCTTGGAAGAAGTGCGGCGCGTGATCGAGGAGTATGCGGCCGACCTCCGCGAGATCATCAGGAAGCTCCGGCAAAAGATGAATTAGGCCCGCCGTCAGTTGGCGGCATCATTCATTCAGCGACTTCCGCTTGTGGCCCTAATGCTAAGTCCGTGCGGGTTCTGAAATGGTCCGTTTATCTGGGCAGAGCGGAAGCGACTGGCTGGCTTCCCAAACGGCGCTTTTGACCCCATAGCGGACTTGCGCGGTGATTTGTTGTCAGCGACATGCTCGGAGGCTAGTGGCTAACAGGCCCTCAGAAGCCCTAAGCCTTTTGTGTGCGAGCAGTTGGCGCTGAAAAGTTCGGGTGCGATGATCTGACTTGGTGCGCCAATATCATCGCCAAAGTTCGGTAAGGAAACGGAGAACTGCCTTCACGTTCGGGCTGTGACGCCGGCTTTCGGGCCAGACGGCCGTTACCGACGAACGGTCTAGCGCATAGTCCTCAAGTATGGGCACCAGTTCACCCCGCGCGACATGCGGAGCGGCTATGTAGGTCGCCGAGATGCCGATGCCACCGCCTGCGATCAGCACCGCCGACACGCCATCACTGGTGTCCACCGTGATCGCCGCATCAGGAACGAACTCCACGATGTCCCTATCGATAAGGAAGGGCCATCGCAGCGATTGACCCGAACTCTGGAAGCGAAAGTTGACGCATCTATGACCAGACAGTTCGTCCGGATGCTGGGGTGTCCCGAACTTCTTCAGATATGATGGAGCCGCGTAGGCGCAAAGTCGGTGCGGTCCCAGTTTTTTCGAGAGAAGACGGGTATCTGCCAGATCACCAACGCGGATAGCCACGTCTATACCTTCTTCGGCGACGTCGACGAACCGATCTGCGAGCCTTAGGTCGATGAGCAATTGTGGATACTGCTCGCAAAAGCGTGGTAGCGCAGGTCCCAGTACGTGGACACCAATCGGCAAAGGTGCCGCGATCCGGATTGTGCCTTTCGGCTCGGCGCGGGTCGCCAGCGCCGCCTGCTCGATCTCCTCCGCCTCCCGCAGCAGACGCATTGCGCGCTCGTGGAGGTCGCGTCCCTCCGGCGTCAGCGTGAGTGATCGGGTCGTCCGGTTGAAGAGCGAAAGGCCGAACTGCTGCTCGAGCCGCTGAACGCTCTTGCTCACCGCCGACGGTGACACCCCGAGCGCCCGCGCCGCCGCCGTATAGCTGCCAAGCGAGGCGGCCCGCGCGAACGCGATCAGCCCCGTCAGCCTTTCCAAACCGATTTGTGCCACCACGGCATCAGTAAAGCGAAGCCGAGAGCAATTATCAATCCCGTCCCACGTCCGTAAATCGAAGCCCTGAGCGCCCTAGCGTGTGCCTTCAAGGAGTTCGACAGATGACAAACCAATTCCCATCCAGCCAGATCGAGGGTCAAAAGGTCCTGATCGTCGGCGGTACGTCCGGCATCGGTCTCTCGGCCGCGATCCAGGCCAAAGCGGCCGGCGCCGAGGTGACCGTGCTCGGATCGGACCCAGCGCGCGCGGCCCAGGTCGCGGCCGAACACGGTTTAACCGGTGGGCTGAGTGCGGACGTGACCCGGCCCGAGACGATCGAGGTGGCGCTCAGGGGTGTGGCACACGTTGATCATCTGGTGCTATTGGCCGGCAGCTTCGCAGTGGGCAAGGTGCTCGAAGCCGATCTCCTTCGACTGCATCGAGCTTTCGACGAGCGCGTCTGGGCCGCCGTGCACGTCCTGCGGGCCTTGGGCGAACGCCTCGCTCCCGACGCTTCGATTACCTTTATCTCAGGCGCACTCAGCGACCGCCCCAACGGCTACGGTACTGCCGTGCTCGCCGCAGCCTCGTCGGCGATGGAGTCGCTGGCGCGCGGCCTGGCGCTGGAGCTCGCTCCGCGTCGGGTAAACACGCTCTCGCCCGGTCCGATCGACACGCCGTTGCTCGGAAAAGCGTTGGGCGACGGACGCGATTCCTATGTCGCCCAGCTTCGGCAGACGCTGCCGCTCCATCGCTTAGGCACCCCGGATGAAGCGGGCGCGGCGGTCGTTTTCCTGATGGCTAACGGCTTCATAAACGGGGCCACTCTAAACATCGACGGCGGCTCGCGCCTCGTCTGATCCCGCCACCGCGACCCAGAGCACAACTTGGTACGTTCGTTAGCATACAAGAAGGCTTTGGTGACCGGCGGCTCCCGCGGCATCCGCGCCAACGTAATTGAGCCCGGTCCGATCGACACCGGCATGGCGCCGACCGAAGGGCCTGGGGCTGACATGCTCAAGGCCCACTTCGCTCTCAAGCGCTACGGCACGCCCGAAGAAGTGGCCGCGGCCGTTGCGTTCCTGGTCGGGCCCGAAGCAAGCTTCATCACAGGTGCGACGCTTGCCATTGATGGCGGCTTATCGGCCTAAACTGGACGTCAGAGCATCCCAAAGAACCAGGAAACCAGACCATGTCAGATATCAATTATGATCTCCTGCTCCGATCCAACCTCCAGCGCGTCTTCAACGAAAGAAATCCGGATCATCGAGCGCACGCGCTGGCAGAACTCTACGTCGATGATCCGGTTATGTTCGAGCCTGAAGGGGTGGTAGCCGGCAGGGAGGCGATTAGCGCCGTTGCGGGCAAGCTGCTCGACCAGTTTGGACCGACTTTTTCCTTTAAGCCCGACGGCGTCGCGCTCGGTCATCACAGTTTTGGGTTGTTGCGCTGGCATGCTGGACCGGACGGCGGTCCGGTAGCGGTCACCGGGGCTGACGCTGCAGAGTTCACCGGCGGCAGGATCGCCCGGCTCTGGGTGCTTCTTGATCGACAATGAGTGCTCGCGAATTTCTGTCGAAGTGCGAACAGCCACGGGCCCGTGTTGCAGGCCGCCATCACCTTCCATAGGAACATTGCGAACAGTGAAGCCGCTTCAGTCGGCGTCGTCATTGATTCAGAACGCATGTCCGCTTCTGGCCGATTCCGTTGAAAAAGGCCGGCAGTATTTCGTTGTAATAGCTCCGTCGCGACGTGGCCGAGCTGCTCTACCGCCCTTATGCGAGCCTCGGCCTGGGCATCGGAATCAGCTTGGCCATCTTTCGAAGGTTCTGGGCGGTGGCTGCGAGGACGAACTCGTCACGCGCGCCGTTTGGACCTCGTAAACGCAAACGGTCGAGCTTGAGAATGCGCTCGAGGTGCGCGAACAACATCTCGATTTTCTTGCGGAGCAGGCGCGAGGTGCCTCCCTCCCACGATCTCGCGATCTGGCGCGCCATGTCGCGAGCGCCCTCGTAGATCGAGCGCGGCACTCTCCGTGAGGCCTGCTTGGGGCAACACCGAGCCTTCAATGCGCATCGATCACAATCGCGCTTGCTGGCGAGGTAAAGCATGGTGGCACCATCATTCACCAACGTTCCGGTCGTGGTAAGAACTTTGTCACCAGGGCAACGATAGATATCCCCGGCATGGTCATAGGTGAAGTCGTCGCGCGAGAAGATCCCATCTGTGCGGGCCGACTTATCGAAGACTGTAACGTGCGGCTCGATGCCGTGCTCATAGACCAGCCAGGCGAGCATCTCGGCCGAGCCATAGCCGCTGTCACCGAGGAGCCGGCTCGGATAGAGATCAAACCGCTCCAGCGAGCGCTCGATCATGCGCTTAGCGGCCAATACCTCCGCCTGCCGGATTGCCGTCGTTGCCTCAACATCGACGATGATCGCGTTCTCGATGTCGATCAGGTAGTTCGTCGAATAGGCGAAAAAGGCTCGGCCGCCGTGCGCCCCCGTCCAGCGCGCCGCCGGGTCGGAGGGCGACACGAACTTCGGGGTGACCTCGGTCGCGGCTCCGAAAGCGGCATCATCGAGGACAGCCAGATACTCATCGATTGCTCGGCCGGCAGCCTCCGGCGGAAGTCCCTTATCGCCTTCGATCCCTTCTGCCGATTGGCATCGGCCTTGATCAGGCTCGCATCGACTGCAAATCCTTCACCGCCGACCAGTCGTTCCTCGATGCAGCGGTGCAACACGCTCTCGAACACGCGACGGAAGAGATCGCTCTGCCGGAAGCGGCCATGCCTGTTCTTCGAGAAGGTCGAATGATCCGGCCCCCCCCATCCAGACCGAGCCGGCAGAACCACCGGTAGGCCAAATTGAGGTGAACCTCATCGCACAGGCGCCGCTCCGACCGGATGCCGAAGCAGTAGCCGATCAGGAGCATCCGGATCATCAGCTCGGGATCGATCGAAGGTCGACCGATACTGCTGTAGAAGGGCGCCAGGTCCTGCCTAATCTGTTCAAGGTCGACAAATCTATCGATCGATCGGAGCAAGTGGTCGGCGGGGATGTGCCTTTCGAGTGAGAACTCATAGAACAACGCAGCCTGCTCGACTTGCCGATGCCCCATCATGATCTTCAGTCCTGCCAACTAGACAGACTGAATCACTGATACCTCTGCGTCGCAACCGCTGCCTTTTTCAACAGAATCGGCCCGGAGCCGTCTGTAAGGGCAGCGCAGAGCACGTCTGCTCTGCCCCCGAAGTCAGACGTCAACTTGTTCGGCTATCGCGAGGGCGTCGTCGACCTCGATGCCGAGATATCGAGCGGTACTCTCGATCTTGGTATGCCCCAGAAGGAGCATTACGGCTCGCAGGTTGCCGGTTCGGCGATAGATCAAGGTCGCCTTGGTCCGGCGAAGGGAATGCGTCCCGAACAGGTGCGGGTCCAACCCGATCTCGGCGATCCAGCGGGACAGAAGGCGGGCATACTGGCGGGTCGTCATGTGTCCGGCCCGCCGCCGTCCGGTGAACAGGTATTCGCCTGACTTCTTGACGGTCACCCGCAGGTAGTCATCGATGGCCTGACGGGTCGATTCCGTTAGTTCGAATTTGACTGGCCGACCGGTCTTCTTCTGTCGGACGATCGCGCGATCGGCCGTACACCCGCCCGGCGCAACGTCATCGACTTTCAATGCGACTACATCGCAGCCGCGCAGCTTGCTGTCGATGGCGACGTTGAACAGCGCCAGATCACGCGTTCGGCCTTCGACCTGGAGCTTGGTTCGGATCGACCAGACATGCTTGGGACGGAGCGGCGGCTTTGCGCCGACGATCTTCCCCGTGTTCCAAGGAGCGTATTTAGAGACGGCAGGGATGGTGCTTGGGATATCGGTCATGGTTGACCTCCTCAGCTAGTGAGGCTGGTCATTTTCAGCTCGGAGCCCTTCCAATCCCGCGTCCGCTTTGAGACGATTGGAGACGTACTTGGGTCCAATTTGAGCGAAGCGGGGGCCGCCTTTGACCCTTAGCGGACTATTAATGTTTGACGCGCTCGATAGTTAGCGACTGGAGAAGCGAGATGTCGCTCATTTTATTCCTACTTACCATTGCGCTAATCGGCGTTGCCGGATGGGGTTTCATGTCCGTCATGAGCGAACTGGCAAAGTGGTATCCCCAAGAGCCGGTGGATACGATTTCACGTAGGTTCGAGGTTGATGGTTTCGTCTGGAGCTCCCGCGCACCGCGCGCGCTGCGCCGCCGGTACGTTGTGACACAGGCATGCGCTATTCCTGCGTTTCTGTGTTTGGCCGCACTGGTTTGGCTGAATGAGACACGTCCGGATGTCCGTATCTTCGGGACTATCGCATTCTGCTCCATGTCATTTCTCCTCGCTGGTGTTCTGGCATGGAAAGTCATTCGGCGCGGGGTGTGATCGCGCCATCTCGGACCGCAGGACTGGTATTGGCCCATCTCGTCAATAGTTGCATATCCGCCTTTGCGCCGCTCTTCGGGGGTAAGCGGACATGATCATTTATGGGTACACAGCCCAAAAACGCAAAAAAGACCCCGCCGGCCCATAGGACCGACGGGGTCGGAACGAAAGATGCGACTGTTACGGACTACCATCGCCGCAACCGCCGCTATGATCACCACTGACGCCCTCGCCGCCCCACCACTCAAACTGATGCCGATCGATTTCGTCGGCGAATGGTGCAACGGCGAGACCATCCAGGGTGAGACCAATTGGAAGTTGCCGAGCTGGATCGATGACGGCAGCAAATGCACCAATATCTTGAGTGTAACCAAATATGACTTCAGCTTCGAGATCGACGGCAAGCCATTCAGTTGCGTGCCAGACACGATCAGTCAAAGTACGGCGCCATCTGGCACCAGCTACCAGGCTACAATCAGCGCCCATTGTCGAGGAGATGGTCCGGTAACCGGGCCCTGGACTGGCAGCGACGTTCGAGTTCTCCCGCTACAAGGGCAATGTCTACATTAAGCGGAAGTGATTGGCGCCTATTGAAACCAGTTGCCGAAGATGCCGCCATCCCGCTGACGCTGGCGCTCCTTCTCCTGCCTTGCCTTTTCCTTCTCTTCCTGCAGCTTCTTCTTCATGATCTTGTGCATCTGCACGCCGCCGGCAAGGAACGCGCCGACCATGACCAGGATGCCGCCGGCGGCGATCCGCACTGTCTTGAGCGGCAGAAAATAAGTGATGGTAAGGAGCACGAGCAGGATCACGAAGGCCGCGCCGAACCAGTACACCAAGGGATCGAACAGCCACTGAAAGGACGCGGTGATGCGATCCTCGATGCTGGTGATGATGTCGTTGATCATCGTCATACCTCGGAAGCGGCCCGCCCCGCATTGTCGCCGACTGCGATCACCCTCTCCTTCGGAGGCGGCGCGGACTTCGGCCAGTAGTAGCCGACGATGCGGCTGCGCTCGTGGATCGACCGCTTGACCTGATCATCCTCATTGGCGCCGATGCCGCGCACGCCGCTCGAGTTTTCGCCGTCGTACAGGAAGACATGCCCGGTGCCGGCGTCCTTGGAGCCGCGCCACATCGTCACGATGCAGCCCAAAGCCGGGAGCTTGAGCTTGGTGAACTCAGGACTGGTCTCAAAGCTGCGCGCCGTGGCCGAGCGCGTGCCCTTGAAGCCGGAGGTCTCCAGGCAGTAGTTGGCGAAGATCGCGCACCACGCATCGCCAAGCTTGCCGCACTTGGCGCCCGCGATGAACGGCTCAGTGCCGTGGTTCTCGCCAACCTCGTGAAACCCGATCCACTTCTCCGCGGTGATGTACCACGGCGGCTTGTCCCCGGCCGAGAGCGGCGGCGGATTGAGCGGCTGGTCCTGAGTGCCGAGCCGAACGCCCTTGTTCAGCTCCATCACCGTGAGGTCACCGACCTCGCCGTCGGGGCTGAGGTTGCAGGCGGTCTCGAATTTGCGCACCACGGCCTGGCACACCGGGCCGAAGATGCCGGCGACCACCACGTCATTGAAGCCGAGCGCGATCAGGCGCCGCTGCACATCCTTGACGTCCTCGCCGGTGTCGCCAAGCTTGACGACCCGGTTCAGCTTCAGCGGTGGCTTTACGTCGGCTTTCGGCTTGAGCCACGCCGCGATTCCCGCAAGCAGCGCCTGCCACGCAGTGAGCGTGGTCGCCGGCGGCGGGACGGTGGCCGGCGGCGTAGCGGCCTGCGGGTTGGTGGATGCGCAGTCGTCCTTGTTGTAGCCGCTGATAGCGGCCTTGTCCTCTTCCGGAACTCCGGCGGCATCCGCCATCGTCGCGCCGACCTCGTCCAGCGGGACGGACCTCGTGAACGCATAGAGTGGCTCGAGGCTACGGAGGCGGATTTGCCCTTTGCCAGCTCCTGGGCGAAGCGCTCGTCCTTGGGGTTGGAGAGAACAGGCATTAGTCAGCTACTCAGCATCGCAGGGCACAATCGTAACGAAGCCGGCCTATGGCCTATGTTGGCGACGAGCGCTGGGGCAGTTGCCCGGCTTATAGGAACGTCAACAATGCCTGGGCGTTAGGAGGCGGTAAATAGATCCCGACCGCACAGGACTGCGAAGCCACCGTCCTCAGTCCTTGGAGCGCTCAGGCAACGCCGCGAACAAGAGCAACGCGGAGGGCCCATGAGAAACATCGTGAACGAAACCGGCGAAATCATCGCCAAGGCATCGGATGGCCACACGCTGGTCGGCGGCCACCACCGCATTATGGTGGCGGCTGGCCTCGGTCAAAAGCTGTTCTGGCAAGATACCGGCGAACCCGTAAAACTCGACGTTTTCAGGCGTTCGGAAAGCTATCTGCGACATTCAGCTTGAGCTGCTGCTGGCTTGGCGAAGGTCGAGCCCCGAACCCAGCTCGCGGCATTTTCGCTAGATTGATTTCCCCGGTTCTCTTGATGGCCAGCGAGCACATAAGCTTCATCGGCTGTCTTGCCCTTGGCCAGGTCTTGAGCGAAGCGCTCATGCTTTGAGTTTTTCAGGATGGGCATTGGATTGCCTGTAAGTCGTATGGAAGGGTGATGCCGCACTTTTTGGCCGGGGTGTACTCATAAAGCTGTCGTGTTCTTACTTTCGTTCGAGGACTAGATGGACGGCTAGACGAATCGCGCCAGCGCCCCAACCCGCCACAAGAATAGCAACGGTATCGTCAATTCCCCACTGCCCCTGAATCACTCTGACTAGAAAAACGTAGAGTATGAAGAGAAGGAGGGTATGAAATAAGAGATATGGAAGCCAGCCAAAAGTGTGCTGTGGAAGATTAAGCAGTAGCAGCCTGCGCACAGAAAGAGCAGTCGTTTCAAATTCCGCCAACACAGCTCGCTCAGCGACGAAGTCTTCGCGCACAGCTTTCGTGGCATCCTGCATCAACCTCTCAAGTTCGCTTCTATTTGTCTCCGGGACGTTTGCCAAGCCGGCATAACCTGCGAAACTTCTCTCGACGAAATCTATTATTCGGTTGGCTTGATCTAGTGTGCGTGCGAGCCGGCCTGCACGAACACGCGACAACAACGATGCCGCTAGTGTGCCTCCGATCGCTGTCGCTAAAGCGCTCGCTAAAGGAATTAGTATCTCATTCATTCTTCGTCGCCGCTACTTGTTGCGCTCCTTTATGTGTTTTCCAAGCGCATCCTCCGCCGCCGAAATCGCTCTCACCTCATCTTTGAGGTCATTCACGAGGCTTCTCATCATGCTGCGATCTGGCGTCGCTAATCCGGCCTCGTTGGCAAGTCTGCAAAGTGTATCGACTCGCTTTCTATCAATGTTGATCTTGAGTGCCTTGAAGGAGTCTTCCGCCGCGAACAGATCACCCTCTCGCGAGATCTGGGCCAAATCTTGAGAAATGGCATCAATCCGCGTCAATGCGTCAGGTATTCTTGATAACCGTAAGTCGCTTGATATCCCTATCCCAGCAGCCCCGCCTTCCATGTGGGCCTCGACGATTTCGATCAGCCTCAATTTCTGGCTTTCGAGATCGATGATCGACGCTCGCAATTGCGTCAGACGGGACCGGCTTCTCCTCAGCGAGCTTGAGAGGTCTAGGGTCGCGAAGTAGTCCTTAATCGCGTCCCACACTCCTGGTTCAATACCTGTTTCGACCCTGTGAAAGCATTCTGATTGTTGCGCGAAGCTAGGCGAGATGCAGCCTTCCCAAAGAAAGAGAGCGGCGCATGCAAACAACATTCTGAGTCGGATTTTGGTCTTCATGCTCCACCCCACAACCCAGCGAAGGAATCAGACTACATCCCTTCAGGATGCAAGGACTACACTAAGTCCGCTAAGGTGGCGCGTCCATTGGTCGCCGGAAAGCAGGCTGTGCGAGTTTTGAAGCTCTTCAGGAGCCACAGGCGCGCGATCCTCGTGGGCGGCTTTCCGAGTCCAAGGCGCGGCCGCTCGTCGACCATGAACGGACCATCCCCTTATCGGCCCTTGGGCCCTGTCGGGACACTGCAGCGGCGAATACTGACACTGCCGGAATTGGCTGTCGAAAAATGCCGTGGCGTAGTTGGTTTGCTATCGGAGGGCGTTTTCGGCTTGTTCCTGGCTGGATGTCGGAGGCTGTCGGCAAGCCCCGCGACCAACCTACCGCCCGGTCATTCCGGACTCCCGTTGTGGCCCGTGTCCGGGTTCAGCGACGCCTCCAGCTCGGCGAGGTCATGTTCCTGCGCTTCGAGAGCAGCCTCGCTCTGATCGAACAGCACAGTCGCTTTCTGCCCGAGATCGCGGCCCCTCTGCGCGATGGTCGCGGTACGAGTGTCCTGCGCTTTCTTGTTCGCGGCGATCTTGGCCGCCAATTCTGCGATGCTGGTCATCTTGCTTCCTGCGGTCGCCGCCGCAGTGGCCTTGGGCACGCTTACGGGCGTCGCCTGAGGCGGTAGCGGCGTTTCGTAGATGTCAGGTGCCGGCGCTTGCGAGATCGCATCGGCTTGCGGGTGCGAGGACTGCACGGGCGCACTCGTCACCTGATTCATGATGGGCGCAGCAACATCAGACGGCACAGGACCGGGCTTGCCAGCGACAGTCGCGGCCAGCTCTTTCAGCCTCATGTTCATGCTCGACACCCAAAACTCGAGATTGGCTTCGAAAGTCGCCGTGATCAGCTCGCTCTCATCAGTGAAAGCTGAATTTCCCCAGGGGATGCGCAAGCAGGATGTCCGAAACCGCGTAGATGACCGGGGTCACAAGCTGACGCTTGTTGGCGTCTCCCGTCTCGACGATCGTAATCAGCACCGACCGGAGATGGTCCGCTCCATGTTCACGCAGGATGCGCTCCAGCGTGTCATGAGCGAAAGTCTCCATCAGCTTCCGCTGCCTCGTGACTGGCACGATGGAGATCCCCAGCTCGTCACACAGGTTTGCCAGCGTCATGTTGCCCTCCATTCTCTGGCGTCGGTTCGTCCAACACGTCGCCGTTGATGAACGTCCGCTTGCCGCCCCGCTTCTGGAAGAAAGACTTGTCCGGCCCGCGATACTTCTCCCCGACCACCACGTCATGTTCGATGATCGGGAAGACGGGAATGTTCCCATCCGCGTCCGGATTTGATTGCGAAAGGAATTCGGCGACGATCCGGAATACCGACGCTCGATTGTCGGGGAAATAGTGAGGCTGCACCAACTAGTTCTGCCACTGAAGGTCGAGATGGAACCGAACTTGAGAGGCGAGAACCCAATTTGGGCCACGGCTCGACGATTTGGCTGAGTGCGGGCGCAGACCGCAGCGCATTTCACGGTGATGCGAATTCTTGTCTCTTCCTTCGCGGTTCATACGGCAACTGTCGACCCCCGCCGGCTGCGGATGAACCATCCGGAACCGGTAGAATGACCCGGAACGAGCTCCCATCGGTTCGTTCGCTTACGAGTTCAATGTGCCCGCCGTTCGCCTCAATTGCCCAGCGAGCGATTGCGAGCCCCAGTCCGACTCCGCCCTCCTCCCGAGAGCGGCTTGGGTCGACGCGATAGAAGCGTGCGAAAATATGATCCCGATGCGCAGCAGGAATCCCCGGTCCGGTGTCTCGTACCTCGATTATGGCCCGCCCGTCCGTTGCATTCACTTCGATGGTGATCGTGCCGCCATTTGGCGTATATTTTATCGCATTGTGTATCAGATTCATGAGCGCAAGCCGGATGAGCGCGGCGTCTGCCGTAGCATGGACTCGGATCGGAGCTCGAAGGGCGAGATCTTGCTGCTTTTCGTCGGCGAGCACGCGGAGCTGATCGATGACATTTCCCGCCAACCCTACAAGGTCCAAGTTCTCCGGGGCCAGCTGGACCTTTCCCGAATCGGCGCGCGTGAGAATCAGAAGGCTCTCGACAAGCCGAGTGAGCCTGTCGACCTCCTCCAGCATGCTGCCGATAACGTCGCGATAAGTGACAGCGTCAAGTGTATTCTGCAGCGCCACTTCCCCAACGCTGCGCATTGCGGTGAGTGGGGTGCGCAGCTCGTGCGACGCATCGGCCGTGAAGCGGCGCAGTCGTTCGAACGCATCTTGCAGGCGGGATAGCGTGTCATTGAATACTGTCGCGAGCTGCCCGAACTCGTCCCGGGCGTTATCGACCGGAAGCCGTTTGGCGAGCGATTCCGCGGTGATTTCGCGGGCTTTTTGCGCCATGGCTCCAACCGGAGAGAGTACGCGACCGGCAAGGAAGTAACTCCAGCGATCGCCAGGCCCGCCGCCAAGGGAATCCCCGTCGCGAGGATCACTGCGAGTGTCCAGAGCGTGTCCCGCAGGGAGGTTTCCTCAACCGCGGCGGCCACGCGATAGGACGATTCAGAAACGCTGTGGACGCGATAGCGACGGCCGCTCAGAGCCGTCCAAGACTGCGGCGATGGCGAGTCACCTGGCTGCAGCGCGCGTGATAGTTCTTCTCGCTCCCATGCTTCGGTTTGCTGACGGATCTCGCCGGCCTCGTCCACCTCGAACAATGTGATGCCCCAATGTGAAGGGAGATCCTTCAGTTCCTCCGGTTCCTCGCGATAGATATAACCAATGGTTGCTATCTCGCGCTCGAGTTGCGCGTCCAGCGCGGCGTAGAGGCGCGTCGCGACGAAAAGCAGGATGCCCGCGGAAAAAACGCATACGATGAGCGTCAACACGCCAGCGTGCCAGAGCGTAAGCCGCGCACGCACGCTTGGCAGGCGGAATCTCATTCTTGCCTCCCGCTCAGCATGTACCCAACGCCGCGGACCGTGTGCAGCAGCTTTTTCTCGGATGGTTCGTCGATTTTGCGACGCAGCCGCGCGACGGTGACATCGATCACGTTGTCGAGCGGTGTAGCTCGGGCCGTCGCGTGCCACACGTCGCGCGCCAGCATCTCTCGCGACACCACACTGCCGCTGTGGCGCAGGAGGTATTCGAGCAAGTCAAATTCCTTCGCGGTCAGGTCGGGAGAATGCGCTCCCCTGGAGACTTTGTGTGTAACGAGATCCATCTCGAGATCCTCGTGCCGTAGCTTGAGAATCTGATCCATGCGCCCCCGGCGGACCAGCGCGCGAATGCGCGCGAGCAGCTCGGAGAATGCAAACGGCTTGGTAAGGTAATCGTCGGCGCCTTGATCGAGGCCCATTACCCTGTCCTCGACGGCGTCCTTCGCCGTCAGGACCAATACCGGCGTCTGATTGCCACATTTGCGCAACGTGGCGAGGACATCGATGCCGTCGCGGCGTGGCAGCATGAGATCGAGCAACAGAAGGTCGAAGGAGCGCTGGCTCGCGAGGAAGAAGCCGTCCTCTCCCGTCGCAGCAATCGTAACTTCATAGTGCTCCGCCTTAAGGCCTTCGCGCAGCGCATTCGCGAGCTTCTTTTCGTCCTCGATAATCAAAATGCGCACGGTGTACTCCGCTGCGAGAGTTCCTACGGCATTATAGACACGGTTCGTCGCTGCGGCAGCTTCCTGACAGGAATTTCAGAAATTCTTCAGTGGTGGCGCAATGGGAGACAGGCAAGATCAACGTGGTCGAGCCGCACCACGAAGGCGAGCACCGGCTCGACCAGTGGAACTAATCGGGGACCTGAAATGGCAACAATGTTGCGTGGCCAAAAAGACCCGATCGAAATCCGCCGCGGCCGACTTTGGATGCTTCCGTCAAATTTGAGAGGCAGTCCACAGAAGCGAACTCTCGCGCATACAAGGAGGAGCTCAACATGATGAGAAAAGGCCTGATGCTCGTTATCGCGGTCGTATTCGCGACGTTGGGGCAGAATCTTGCCTGGGCTGAAGATGCTGATCAGGCAACTCTGATCAAGGCGCTGCCAAGCGCCAAGCTGACCCTGCAGCAAGGCATCGACCAGGTGGCTAAGGGAACTGAAGTGCCCATCGAGGCGAAATACGAAATGGTCAAAGACAAGCTCATGCTGTCGATCTACACCTCGGCAAAGGGCTTTGACACCGCTGCGGAGGACAACTCCTTCAACGAGTACATCGGCGATGTGACGACGGAGACCTGGAGCCCTAAGAAGGAAGTGTTCGCTGACCTAAAGCACATCGCTCGGTCGGCGCAGTACCACTCGCTCCTGTCAATGACCAAGGTAACCATACCGGCGATCATCCAGAAGGCGTCGTCGCTGGGTACGGTCCTGGCCGTTAGAGAGAAGATCCGTAGCGGCAAGCCCGTCTTCGAAGTCATGGTCGTCCAGGGCAATGCGATCAAACCAACTTTCTATGATCTCGTCAGCGGCGAGCCAACGGCGAGCTGAGCAAAGCTGACCGAATCGTCGCAGGGCGATATCAATCTCAAGCAGTTTGGGCCTGATGGAATGAAGACTATGCGTCGATATTGCGTGGTATGCTTCACCGTGATTGCGGTGGCGACGGTCGCAGTGGATCGATCGCTTGGTCAGGCGTCGGCGACGCCACCGCTCCAGCTCGAGAACAAGATCACTTTGGGCGCGGTGAGCGGCCGGATTGATCACTTAGCCATCGATCTGGCCCGGCAGCGCCTCTTCGTCGCCGAGCTTGGTGACGATAGGGTCCAGGTCGTCGATCTAAAGGAAAGCAGCGCCCAGCGTGTCATTACCGGGCTGAAACGACCGCAAGGTATAGGCTACGTGCCGTCGAGCGACACGCTCCTTGTTGCCAATGCCGGTGATGGTTCGGTGCAGTTGTTCCGCGGTCCGAATTACGAGACAGCAGGACAGATCGATCTGGGAGATGATGCCGATAACATTCGCATTGATCCTGCATCCAACCGGATATTCGTCGGCTACGGCAATGGCTCACTGGCAGAGATCGACCCGGCGACGAATGGCAAGATCGCAGACGTTCCGCTGCGGGCTCACCCCGAGAGTTTCCAACTTGCCCGCTCGTCCCGTCGCATCTTCGTAAACGTCCCGAAATCGCGTGAGATAGCGGTGATAGATCGCTTTGCCAGCAAGCAGGTGGCGAACTGGCCGGTCGACACCGGCAGCAATTTTCCGATGACCCTGGACGAAGAGTCCGGACGCATTCTCGTGGCGTCCCGGAATCCCGCTCAGCTTGGCGTCTTCTCAATGCAGGACGGCACCATCATTGCAACCACCGATAGCTGCGGTGATTCAGACGACCTCTTCTTCGATGCGAAGCGCCATCGCGTATACCTCATCTGCGGCGATGGATACCTGGATGTGTTCGAGGCAAACGGAGATGCATACCGTCGCTCAGCTCACATGCCCACAATATCGGGCGCGCGAACCGCGCTGTTTGTCCCCGATCTCGATCGGCTTTTCGTCGCCGCGCGCGCCAATCCCGGCGAACCCGCCGCAATCTGGGTGTTCCGTCCGACGCCGTGAGCTAGGGTCACAATACGTGAGGTGGCCGCGAGCTGACGCCGCGCCTCTTGGGCGCTCGGGAGCCGCCGCACGCTGATAGTCGATCAGCCGGTTGAAAGAGCACCGAAACATTTGGAGCGTGGGGGCGGCACATCCCCGACCGGGATCAGAAAACGTTGGATTCAGTGTGAGAATGCCCAAAGGTACCGTGGTCACTTATGCATCCCGACTTGGAAAGCCGCTACGTGCCCATCAGAGAATCATGTTGGTTGCCGACGCCAAAGCGATCGCCGGGCTAACGCAATATGAATTTGGCGGCGATTACGGCGCCGCTGCCAACAACAAGCGCAGTGGTCATATCTACTTCGTTCCAGACGACACCCTGTTGTTGGATGAAGCAGAATCTCTCGGTATTCGAGCCGCCACCGATCTCTATGGTGGCGTTGTTCCACATCCATTTGTCAAGACAAAGGCCATAACACATCCACTCGTCGACAAGGACGCACATCGGCCAGATGGATGGCTATTCAGATTCGGAGAGCGAATACGCAATGCGGTATTGCCCGGCTATACTGTCTTCTGTCGTCGGGACGCGAGGATTGCGGCAGGCCGAATGCTCCTTCGCGGACCAATCCGCTTGAAAGACCCGCGAGAGGCTGGAGGTCGAGGCCAGACGGTTATCACCGCGCCCAACGAGCTGGACGAACTCCTCGATCGCTTCTCGATGGACAATCTGGCCTACTCTGGCTTGGTGCTTGAAGAAAATCTGCATCAAGTTGCAACGTTGAGCGTTGGTCACATTGCGGTTAGTAACTTGAGTTTCACGTATTGTGGAAGGCAAAGGGTGACGACGAATAACGAGAATCGGCCGGCTTATGGTGGCTCGGATCTCATCTGTGTGCGGGGAGGATGGGACGCCCTCTATCAGCTGCCGATGGGCCATGCAGTTCGCGTCGGAGTCGAGAAGGCAAGAGTTTATGACGAGGCGACGAACGCGTATGCCGGTTTTATGGCCTCGCGCCGAAACTATGATGTCGGTTTGGGCCTTGACGTGAACGGTAATTATGGATCGGGGGTTTTCGAGTCCTCGTGGCGGGCCGGAGGGGCCACGGGCGCGGAAGTGGCGGCATTGGCCGAATTCATGCGGGATTCCTCAGTAGAGATCGTCGAAGCATCTCACGTCGAAGAATTCGGCAGGGATCTTGAACCGCCACCAGAAGCTCTCACCTCCATTCGGCTCGATGATCCCCAAGACGGGCCTATGATCCGGTATACGGTCGTCCGACGTATTGAACGAGCCAAGCGTCGGGCTTGAGACTTCGGGAAGAGCATCCAACGAAGCCTGCGAATGAAGCTTACGAATTGTTTGCGGGTGGCGCTCAATACGATGGCGAGTACGTGACTGGGAGATCGGCGAAGTCGCGTGCGTCTGTTCTTCTCGACGACCAAAATGCGTGCATGGTGCTCCGCTTCGTGAGCTCCTCCGGTGTTATAGACGCGGTTCCCCTTCGGCCGCAGCTTCCTGACAGTAATTTCAGAAATTCTTCAGTGGTGGCACGCTGAGAGACGGGCAAGATCAACGTGGTCGAGCTGGCGTCTTACAGGAGGATGCGATGAGAACTGCCCCAATGTGGATTAGCCTAATGCTGGCTGCCGGCGTGGTGACGACCGGGACTCGGAATTGATAGCGCAGGCTGGAGCGGCGCCGCGGTCGCCCAGAAGAGGTCCCAAGGTCGGGAATCGGTGGACCGGATCGTGAGTTCGTTGCGCGCGGTGGATACAGCCTACGCGTCAGGCAACGCCGCCGAAGCTCAAACCCGGTTTGGCGAAGCGCGTGCGGCTTGGAACAGCTTGGCGCCGAGGGTTTCCGCGCGTGAGGCTCGCGAGCAACAACTGTTGTTCGATTCGCTAGACAAGGAGATCACGAGCGGCGCGCCCGCCACCAAGGTGAAATCGACCATTTCCGGCATGATCGGCGAGCTCCACGAGGATATCGAGCGCGAACTGAGATAGGAACGATCGTGTATCGCGGGCTGATTTGGCTCGCCTTCGTCGATCTCAAGAGGGCGTGGCTGCGGTCTCTGGTGACAGCGCTGGCGATCGCGCTCGCACTGATCGCAGTCACGTTCTTTGCGGGGCAAATAGGCCTTCGACAGGCGGAGCTCCTGACCGGCTATGAAGCGTCCGGAGCAGCAACATTTGTTGTTGAGCTCGGGAGCCTACCTGCGGGCGAAGTCGCGAATCTAATTGAGGCGCTACGTTCGATTGCCGGCGTGCAGTCAGTCGATGCTCCCTACAACGGGACGCAGCTCGGCTTGGTGGCCGACACCTCCTTTGTGGTCTTCGAAAACGAGAAGCAGCAGGAATCTCTCGGTGCCCGGACAACTGTGCTGGGCGTCGATCGGTCATTCGATCCAGTCCGCAGCTATTATGTGAATTTCCACGATCTGAATCCGACCGCGCCCACGGCAGTTCTCGGAACCCCCCTGCTTGCGACATCTGGAACGGTCCGTCCGCCCGATCGCAATGAGGTCGTTATCCCCTCCGGGGTCACCGACTATGTCGGGATTCGACCTGGTGCCGAAGCAACTGTCGATCTGACGTATCCGAATGCAAATCCACCAATCGTTCGACGCTACGAGAAGCTACGCCTGATCGGGACATTCGAGCTCGTAGGCCCGGATCAGGGTCGATTTGAGCCATTTTGGCGCCTTGCTGCGCGCGGCAGCGAAGTTCTCACAGTCCGCCGGCCGGATGCGCCAGAGGGCGTGGCAACCACGTTGCCCATTCTTTTGAACAAACAGCTCTTGAAGGAATTTCTTGGATTTGTCGGCGAGGAATTGGCCGCCCGCGGCATACAACCCCCGAAAGAGGCGGCAGCCAGGGAACTTGTCGTGCGAGCGAAATCAGTTCGGGCAGTGCCGACAGTCGAAGGCGAAGCGACTTCCTTGCTCGATCAGCGCGGTCTCAAGCAAGACTGCGGCGCTGCCAGTCAAGCTACCTTCTGCCTGAGAGTGCCGGAGCGAAACAATTTCGAAGCGGCACTCCAAGAGCAAAGGAAACTGGAAGCAGGAGGGTCGTTCTTCGTCCTTCTCCTGCTCGGGCTCGTGGCTGCCGGGGCAGCGGGTCAGCAGATCCAGTTGGTCCTGGCACGTTGGCGCGAACTCGGCATTTTGCAGGCCGTTGGTTTTTCTCCGTCAAGAGTTTTGCTCTATCTCGCGGTTCGACTGTACGCTGTGCTTGCCGCAGGCATAGTAATCGCTGCAGTGGCGGTGAGCATTCTGCCATTCGCTCGCAGCGCTTCAACGTTCGGTTTTGCCGTCGCCGTTGCGCTTGCGGCTGCGAGCATCGCAGCTCTTCCGGTACTGCTTTGGCCGCTTGCGCAAGCGCCTGCCCAGCTCCTTCGGGTGTCTGCATGATATGGGTGAAGCTTACCTTCGGAGGCTACGGCCGCCGCTTCGTCGAAGCGCTTGCGGCCGCCATCGTTCTCGCTGCTACCAGCGCGACCGTAGCGGCTTCGCTGATGGTGGTCGAGGGGGCCCGAAACACATTGACCAGGGCTACACGTCAAGATCGGCCCGACGTCGTTGAGGTGAAGAGTCGTTTCAATCGTGCTCTGTTTGAAACCCCCCGCAGCGGATATTTGCCGCCGCTCACAATTCCGGTCTATGAACCGCTCATCGATCCCACCGAGCTGAGAACGGCTGCGGGCGACAACCGGGTCGTTAAACGGCAGTCGCTATTTCGCAACGTCGTCAACGGCGACAGCTTTCTCAATATCTATATTTTCGGTATCGATCCCGACGTCGAGCGCGATTTGAGCAGCTTCTCGCTCGCGCGCGGTCGATTCCTGCGGAGGGAGGACCGTGCTGTGGCGGTGATCGATCAAGCATCGGCTCGGGCGCTCGGCATAGACATCGGCGGGACCTTCCCGGTACGGAAGGCGGATGGCACGGATCTGCAGCTCACCGTCATCGGCATTCTCGACGGAGTAGAGTTACGGGGCGCCCCGCCAAGGTCGGCTGAAGCGCCCTCGCTGAGGCCCGATTCGACCTTCGTCTCGAGTGGTGCGTTCGTGAACATCCAGACGAGCGAAGACATCTTCGGTCGCGAAAGCCTGACCGATGCCCTCGTTATTGCAAGAAGCACCCCTGACGTGCCAGCTCTCGTCGCCAAGCTCCAGGAAGCCTTTCGGCTGGAGCCCGGCATCTTCGTGACGGAACGATACAGCCAATACCAGCGCAAGGTGCGCGATTTCGCTCTGACCCTGACGTTGTTTTCGGCCATGAGTATCGCGACGCTGTTATTGGCCGGATCCTTCGCCGCAAACCTGCTGCACGACATTTATGTCGAGCGTCGGCGGCAGTATGCCACGCTCATGGCCCTCGGGTTTCCGCCCGGGATGGGCGTCTCTCCGGCTATCGCCTTCGGGCTAATGCTTGGATTGGTCGCGGTTGCCGTTGGCGGTCTCGCCGCCAGCGCTTTCGTGCCGAGCACCTTCGCGATGCCTTCTCTCATGGCCGATCTTGGCCCGACGGAGCCCACAATCGATTGGGTGGTGGTGTGCTCCATGGTGGCGATCGCCATTGCAGCCGTGAGCCTGGGCTTGGCTTCCACCATAGCTCGGCTCCTGCGAGAGCCGGTTGCAGCGACTCTATCGGAGGCAAGCCCGTGACTCCTGCATTTGTCTCCCTGCGTTCAGTTTCGAAGACATATCGTAGCGACCGCGCCACAATTGGTGCATTGCGCGAAGTCTCACTTGAGATCGAAAAGGGCGGGTTCGTTCGGCTCAGCGGTCCATCCGGATCAGGCAAGACCACGCTTCTCAATCTCGTCGCGGGACTTGATCGGCCTGATCAGGGGGAAGTCTTCGTGTCGGGTATCGACGTCGGTCGGCTGTCCGGAAGTCGGGCATCAAAGTATCGGGCTGAGCAGATCGGTATGGTGTTTCAGAGTTATAATCTGATCCCGCAGCTGACCGCGCTAGAGAACGTTCTGCTCCCAATGATTGCGCTTGGGCGAGCGAACCAAGGCCGCGCCCGCGAACTTCTCGATCTCGTCGGCTTGGCCGATCGCAGCGACCACAATCCGTCCCAGCTCAGCGGGGGAGAGCAACAACGGGTTGCTGTTGCCAGGGCGTTGGCAAATGATCCTGCGCTCGTCCTTGCTGACGAGCCAACCGGGAATCTTGACGACCAAAGTGCACAACGTGTGATGGGGCTGCTAACGCGCCTAGTTCGCGAACACGGCAAGACCCTGCTTCTCGTTACTCACGAGCGCGACCTACAGACTGCTCAAAGATCTCTCGAACTGCGAGGTGGTGTACTAATGGCGGCGCCGGAATGATGCGCCGGGAACCTTGCCATTGCACGGAGCAGCGCTCGTATGATGACGGTATATCTGAGCAGCGGCCCCTCTTCGGGGTCGTCGCCCTCAAAATGCACAATTGCGCCAGGCGGGATTTTGCGCGGCTTTCCGAAATGTTTCACAGAGGCAGCTTCGACAACCTGCAAGGCGGAGTCTTGCGCGAACGCGGTCAGGGCCGCGAGTTCGGCGGTGCTTGCACCACCTGAACGCCACGACGCCTCGAACACCCCGGACCGCCATTGCCCGTGCCCGTCGATGCCTTGGCCGACGTCATAGTTTCGGCGCGAGGCCAGAAAGCCGGGATATTGGGCTGCATTGCGGTCATAGGTTCGGGCCTGAACTATGGCGAGGCGTGCCTCGGCATTCATCGGCAGGTTTTCCAGTTCTGCCCAGCCGCCGCGCACGCAAGTCAAATGCGAGCCACCGTAGACGGAAACTCCGAGATTGTTCGTAGCCGATCGTTGCGTGCCGTGATAAGCGATCGTCCGATCGCCGACCATTGTGTAACCGATGCTTCGCGTCGTAACGCAGCGCAAGTTCGTTTCGAGAACCAGTCCATGGCACGCGATCTTCTCGGTTGGTAAACTGTCGAGAAGAGCGTCTAACTCTGCAATCGTGCCAATCACCGTTTGTCCGTGGCCGCCGTCTCCGAGCGGCTCCTTTACGCGGACAGGTCCCTGCAACAGCAGCCGCCTGACGGCCGTCCCAGCGTCGTCCGGATCGAACGCGGTATAGCCCGGCAGGACAGCATTGCTCACATTTTCTGCGAATGCCACCGACCAGCCGCACGGGTGCGCTGCGAGCGGATTTATCAGCCGGTGTGTGATGGCTTTCGTTTTGGCGAAAGGATAAGGCACAACCGCGCCATAAAGCTGGCGGGGCGAGTGGATGCCGAGGTTCCCCGCCTCGTCGAGCATGAGCGTGTCGTCCGGAACGAAGAAGATATCTCCGGTCGAATGCTTCTTGGCATCGAAGATACCGGCGTATCTATGACCGTTAAGCCGCGCGATGCTTTCGGCGACCGCCGACAGCGTAACCTTCTCGTGGGCATACATCGGCGCGCCCAGTTGGGAAAAGTAGACGGCGACCGCATTGACCGCCGGCGTGTTGGGCTCGCTTTGACCGACGGCGGCAGACCGCAGTCGTCCAATGTAATCAACGAAAGCAGATAACTTAGTGCCATCCATGCGCAACCATCCCGACAAGCGAGGATTGGCCAGTGCTTGGACGGAACACCCGTCTGACGGGGAGACTGCAAACCCCCGTGGGAATACATTAGTGAGCGACCTCCTCTAAAACAAGGCGTGGCCTTGTTCTGAAAGGCCATAGACGGTCATGCTTACAGTCAGCAAGCTGAAGCGCTTGCACATCTGTGTTTCGTTCGAGCTGAAGGATGCCGAATGCGTCGCCCTGCAGGGACCTTCCGGGGTCGGCAAGAGCCTGCTGCTTCGCGCCATCGCGGATCTCGATCCCAATGAAGGGGCGATCAAGCTGGACGGAACGCTCAGGGAAGCCGTACCGGCCCCGCTTTGGCGGAAGCAAGTGACCTACCTAGCCGCTGAACCGGGCTGGTGGGCGGACACGGTGCAAGAGCATTTTGACGCCTGGGATGATGCCATTCCGCTGGTCGCGCGATTGGGGTTACCGTCCAGCTGCGGAACCTGGCCCATCCAACGACTTTCCACCGGAGAGAAGCAACGGCTGGGACTTGCGCGGGCGCTGATGCTGCGATCACGCGTGCTTCTGCTGGACGAGCCTACTTCGGCGATCGACGCGACATCGACCGCGATCGTTGAATCGATCATTGCTGAGCGCGTCTCGAGTGGGACAGGTGTCATATGGAGTACTCACGATAGCACCCAGGCCTACCGTGTCGGATCGCGGTTGTTTGTGATGGGAAGTGACGGTCGCATCGAGGAGCATCAGATTTGACCTACATCCAGCTGACTTACAGTGATCTCATTCTGCCTGCGCTCCTCGTTCTCATGGACGGCGCTCTCTCGCTTGCGCTTCACCTCAAGCTTGAACGGCAACTCGCCGTCGCAACTGTGCGGATGGTCGTTCAGCTGGTGCTGGTCGGATATGTGCTCACGTTTCTGTTTGCTACCGTCTCACCCGCTTGGACGGCCCTCGCTGCCGTCATCATGGTTCTCTTCGCATCGCGCGAAATCGTCGTGCGGCAGAAGCGGAGGCTGCTAGGTTTTGGAACCTACGGCTTGGGCGCAGGATGCACGTTGCTCGCTGCCGGTACCGTCACGATGTTCTCGCTTCTAACGCAGCTGCACCCTGAGCCTTGGTATCACCCGCGCTATGCGCTGCCGCTGTTGGGTATGATCCTGGGCAACACCATGACAGGGGTAAGCTTGGGCTTGGACGTGCTCACGACTGGCCTGATGCGCGAGCGAGCCGCGGTGGAAGCCTGCCTCGCGCTCGGGGGTACGCGGTATCAGGCGCTACTGCCGGTCATGCGGGACGCGCTGCGAAGTGGCTTCATGCCCACCATTAACGGCATGGCGGCAATCGGTCTTGTTTCCTTGCCTGGAATGATGACCGGCCAGATCCTTGCCGGGGTCGAACCGATAGACGCCGTGAAATATCAACTCTTGATCATGTTCCTAATTGCCGGCGGAACGGGTCTCGGAACGTTGGCCGCCGTCATGGGAGGCGGACGCCTCCTTACGGATCATCGGCATCGATTGCGCCTGGACCGGATCGCGGTCGAAACGCAGGGGTAAGGACTAGCTCCTTGTCGTTGCAGCCACGCCGCGTGCGTGGGTTATCATCCTCTGGAAAAAGATCCGGCATCTGTGGGCTGGATCAGGCCGATCGTCATCCTCGTTTTCATCGCATTCTTTCTCTTTCAAGAGTACCACGTAACCTTCGCTGCGCCAGAATTTCGCCGGCCGGGCCGCCGAGCAAGCCGCGGCAAGCTCGGCCCGCACTTACTGCTTGTCACCCATGTGGTGGGGCGTCGAAGTGTTGGGATCGCCCGTGTAGTGATGGCCGCCCGACGTGGTGCCCTTCGATTTGCCGATGGTTTCTTTCTTGCCCATGTGGTGCGGCACTTCGGTCTTCGGCCCGCCGTTAGAATGATGGCCGTTCTTTTCCTTATCGACGGTCTGCGCCAGAGCCGGCATTGCGACAAGCGAAACGACAGCGACTGCAGCCATGAGAGTTCTGGTGATCATGTCCGGTCCTCTAGATTGTGAGAACTCCAGTCAACCGCACGCGGCGCCAAAGACCTTGCGGCAGATCAAGCCTCCGGGCTGGAACGCCTATCTTTCCCTATTATTGTGGCCGTGACAGGCAGCGCCGCGACATGATCATCGTGGCGGATCCTTCGTTAAATCCGGCGATATTTCGCACCAAAATGGCCCTATCGACGTCCCCTTCCCGCCCGGATTGGTTCAGCTTCCATTTAACCACAATGCCTATTATTCCCGACACGTGGTTCGCTTGTCGAAGCGTCAGGGATTGGGAGATCTGTTATGAAGCTGAAGACTGCACTTCTGGCCACCGCATTGACCTTTACCGCGCTGCCCGCGCTCGCTCATGACGACGAGAGCTACGGGCATGGAGCGTTTCATGGCGAGCTTGGCGAGGCTCATGAACGTGCCCACGAGGAAGGATTTGAGAGCCACGCCGAGCATCGCGCCTATCACCGCGCCCTTCGAAACTTGCACGAGGCTTATCACGAGGATCGCGATGGCTACGCAGGCTATTATTCCTACCGGTCGCGCTACTATTATTCCCAACCGAGGTACCGCAGTTCTGGATGGTACTATGGATGGTAGCCATGACCGGCCGCTGAAGGCGAGGAGGATAAGTCATGCGGGCTAAACTTTTGACCATCGGGGTGGGAATCGGCCTTACCTTTGCTACGACCGGAGCAATAGCTCATCCTAGACTCACGTCTACTGTTCCGCCGACTGACGGCACGGAGAGCGCCGCTCCACCCACCAGGGAAATTCGCCTGAGTTTCTCGGAATCTGTCATCGCCAAATTCTCCGGCCTAGAGCTGCGAGACGAGAGCGGAAAATCGATTGCGACAGGAATGCCCGCGATCGATCCGAAGGACAAGAAGCAGCTTGTGGTCCCCCTCAATGCGCCGCTGGAAACGGGCAAGTACCGGGTGATATGGCACGCGGTGTCGGAGGATACTCACCGCGTCAAGGGCGAATACACCTTCGCTATCGGCAACTAGCCGTGGAGTCATGGCTCGTCCTCGCGCGTTTCGTGCACTACGGGTCATCTCTCGCCCTGTTCGGTCTGGTGCTGTTTCCCCTCTATGCGTGTCCGCCAGTCAGAAGTCGCGACAGCGGCAGCCGCGGGCTGGCCGCGTCGTTACCGGTCTCACTTATCGTTCTTGTCAGCGGCATCTTCTGGTTCATAAGCGCTGCAATCAGCATGGCCGACGCCGAGCTCAGTTGGGAAACGGCTCGTTTCATACTGACGGAAACTTCCTTCGGCGCCATCTCATTGTTGCGGCTGAGTCTAGCCATAGTGGCAACAGGGATCCTCGCCCTGCTATTCAGAGGTCCGTCGAGGACGCTTGAGCTGCTTCTCGTCGCATTGTGTGCAATTTTGCTGGGCAGTTTGGCTGGCGTTGGTCACACACAGGTCGAGGATGGCCAAGGCCGGGCAGCACACACCTTGTCGGATGCTCTCCATCTTCTTGCAGCAGGTGCCTGGCTTGGCGGACTCGTTGGTTTGTCTAGTCTTACCGTCATGTCTCTCCGCGGCGAGAAGGAACCGTACTACCCGGCGTGCGAGGCAGCATTTCGGTTTTCGACAATGGGGTACACCGCCGTCGCTATCTTGGTCGCATCCGGGCTGATCAATTCGTGGTTTCTTGTAGGCTCGTTTATAAACCTGGTCACGACAACATACGGCCGGCTGCTTCTTTTAAAGCTTCTTCTCTTTGTCGTGATGGTCGGCTTTGCCGGTCTCAATCGCTTCTTCGTGGTCCCGACTCTCCTGGATTCGGCCGCGACCGGTGCGAAGCTCGGGCTGCGCCGGCTCCTGATCAACGTCGCTGCAGAACAGGGCCTTGGCTTCGCCATCGTTCTGATCGTCAGCTTGCTGGGCATCACCGAACCAGCGGCCACGTCTTAATGCACCAGACTCATTGCTATGCTTCGAAGGCTGGTCTCACCATGCGGCCTGACTTCGCATGGGCAGCTACTTAGCCAGCGCCGACCGACAGCGGCAGAACCTGGTTGTCCACCACACGATGCTTGCTATGCCGCGTTGGCGTAGTCCCCAGTGCATCCTGGTTATCCGTCTTTGTTCCGATTTAGGCCCTCATGCGCACGCTCGGTGCGACGCGCGCCGAATTACATCGATCGCAATCGGTCAGGCGCCTCTCCGGCTGCGATAGGCACTCGTTGGTCGCCTTCATTTTCGCTGAGTCGCGGCGCTCAATTTGCGCTATGATTAGCGCAAACCCTTGTTGCAAGAGAAGCCGAACGGAGGCGGCGATGGCGTGTCAGGACCCGGTACGACGCTCGCTGCTGCTGACGGCTCTGGCCGCCGGGGCTTATCTGGCTGCAAAGCCGGCCGTGGCGGAGGAGGAGGATCAGCCAGGCAGCGATGAGCGACCGCAAAAAGGCGACTTTCTCGTTCACTCCGAGGGGGAGCATGCCGGCGAAAGCATCAAACCGGCTGATCTGGAGGTTGGTGGGCCGCCCGTGCACGCTTGGCCGAAGGACCCGAAATCCTCGGTGATCCGCAAAGGATCGCGGCTCAATGAGATTGTCCTCCTAAGGCTTGATCCGGGCGAACTCGACGATGAGTCCCGGTCGCGATCGGCCAACGGCATCGTCGCCTATTCGCTGATTTGCACTCACGCCGGATGTCCCGTCTCCGAGTGGGTGAAGGCGGCAGAGAGCGACAAGAACATTCTGAAATGTCCGTGCCATAACTCCGAATTCAATCCCCGAGAAAGTGCGCAGGTCGTATTCGGACCGGCACCCCGCCGTCTGGCGGCACTTCCACTCGCTATCGCCGACGGCTCGCTTACGGTGGCCGCAGGGTTCATCGGCAAGGTAGGCGGCCAGCCCGGAAGGTAGCGGTCGCACGGTTAAGGACGCGATGTTGACCTAGTCTCTAGTAGTCGGCCGGCTTAGCGCCGCTCTTTGACCTGACCGCTGCTGTCGACGACGAGCGATACGTCCTTGCCGTCCTTCACCGCCTTGACCGAAATGCCTTCAGCGGTGGATTTGATGTCACGGACTTGGGTGTAGCCGTCCGCTTGAAGCTTAGCCAAGAGTTCCTGCTGGGTCAGGGCATGAGCCGGCGCGACTAGGCTGACCATCAGGCAGCAGAGGATCGCTTGGGAGATTGTACGTACTGACATCATCTGCACTTCTCCTGTTATCTGACGTGGGCGCTCTCGAAGAACCAGAGTGGAACGCCGAACGTCAATCCGACACGAACTTCGTCGACCGGACGGTGATTGGTCAGCGCGTGGCGATAGGCGAGATCGAAAGAGAGCTTGTCGCTCACCTGCCAGATCAAGCCTACGAGCCCGGAAAAGGTTTCCTCCTGGCCGAATTCCTTTTCGTAGAAAAATTCCGAGACCGGCCGCACCCTCCATTTCGACGGCCCCTCGATGATACTGCCGAGGAAGACATCGGCATGATGGTCCCGCGTCAGCAGCATTTCCGCGTTGAGGTGGATCGTTCCCCAGTCCCAGCGCTGCGAGACGATGGTCGCCCAGCTTGCGCCGACGCCGCTGTCCCCCGTGCTGTCCGGCAGCAGCACTCCGAATTCGGTCGCGATGCTCGGTCCGCTCTTGTCCTGCAGGCTGCCCGGCACCACGACATGCTTGAGGAACGCACCTGCTGCGATCAGGTTTGTCGGCCCCGACGGCGAAAGCGGCGTCTCGCCCTGTCCCTCGAACACCGCCTCCCATCCTTCGCTCAATCCGAAATTCAGGACAGTCCATGGCGCGACCAGCGTCGGGGTGGCCCCGTCGCGGCGAACGCCGGCCGGCTGCAGTTCGACTTCGAGTTCTCCAGGGGCGGCCACGGCGGCATCGGTGCCGTCGAACGGCCGGTAGGCGAAGGCACGGCCGGAGCATGCCGCGACACCGACAAAGATCAACGATGCCGCAGCGCATCGAACTAGAAACGAGTCACCAATGAGCATCTTCGTTCGTCCGCGGTCGACACCTGGGGGCGATGGGCGAAACAAGTACCGCCAGCAACGCGGCGGAGAGTTCATTCTCTTCTCCTGCCCTTTGGCGATCTCGAGTTCGATCCGTTAATCGAGCGGCTCCGACACCCTCGAGAATCGCATTCCGGCCAGCAGAACAACCTCGACCGCACTACTGAATGCTTGTTGGCAGCCAGCTCGGATAGTGGCACGAGACCGCGCGCGTGCGAGAGAGCTCTTGCCGCAACCTGCCCTCCGGCGGGCGGCTACCGTACGCCGGAGCAAGCCGGTTCTACTCAATCCTCGTCGTCGTCATCGGCAGAGCGCAACCGGCCGGTCTGCGCGTCGACTGAAACCTTTGTGGTTTGGCCGCTCTTTGAGCCGATCGCTTCGAGATACCTTCCATCACGAACGATCTGTACGTTCGACCAACCATCGGACTGCAGTTTCTGGCGCAACTGATCCTCGGTGACCGGTTGATCGCCGGCGATGAAAACCGGGCCCCTGCTGGGTTCGGCGGTCACCATGGCTACGCCAGCTAATCCCAACAGTAACAGACCACCACCGGCCAATATCCACTTTCGATCCATCGCGTTCTCCTCTTCGCGGTTTCGATTGCTCGCGCTTGCCGACGGCGATCATCAGTCGTGGCGCTGAAGGGCTCTTCCCAGAACCTCTTCTGGATCGCTGTAGTCGCCGAACCGACCCTGGCCACGTTGATCTTGCCAGCCTCTCAGCGCGCCACCACTGAAGAATTTCTGAAATTGTTGTCAGAGAGCTGCGGCGATCGATGGATCGGTCATGCACGCCCAGTTATGCCTTGACCCGCAAGTCGGCTAATCCAGCGGTTCGCTAATGCTCGAAAGTTTCTTCCCGTTCAAGAAACCAAGCGACGCAATGGGCTGCTCGTTTTTCAATTCAGGCACGGCGCTCACCACAATGCTCTGCGAGCCGTATCCTTTTGCCTTGGCCACGGCAGCGGCCAGCGTCACCTTTGCCCTGTCCAGCGCAGCCTTTTGGGCCTCAGCGTGTTCAAGGTCCTCGCCTTCGGTGATGGGCTCGACCTTGCTTATCTCGCCGGTCATGTGATCGACGATGACTTCGAAGAACTTTACGTCTTTTGCGGTGTAGATCGAAAGCTGAAGCTTGCCATCTTCAGCCTCGAATTTTCCGGAGATTGGCCTGCCTTCCCGTTCGCTGGTCACCAAGGCCTGTTGCAAGCTAACCTTGGCAGAACCTAACAATCTGACCAGAACGCCTTCGCCTTCATCATCACTGGCCGCGCGCCCGAATCCAACAGACAATCTCGTCAGACCAACGATGACGAGCCCGGCAGCAGAAGTGAGAAGCAACTTCCTGCGAGTCATGGGTCCCTCCGTTCACTGACCTCAATGCCCCCTCGCCCCGCACCGAAACCCGTCACTTGATCATCACCCACGCTGGCTGCAGCCACGGATACGCGATCAAGCCGACGACCGCCGTCGCTGCAATGAGCGCCGGATTGCTGACCTTCCAGCGGAACAGAACCGCGAGTGAGATCACGCCGATCGCAACCGTCAGCCAGTCGCCGATGGCGATCTTGCCAAGCAGGATGCATGCGCCCAGGATCGTGCCGATCGCGGCCGCGTAGGCGCCTTTGACGAACCCCTGCACATTGGCGTTGCCACGGTGGCGCGCCAGCAACGGCGCAACGATCAGGACCAGCAGGAACGACGGCAGGAAAATGCCGACGGTCGAAACCAGCGAGCCCCAAAAGCCCGCAACCAGGTAGCCGACGAAGGTCGCGGTGATCACGACCGGTCCCGGGCTGATCATGCCAATCGCAACGGCGATCAGGAATTGCCGCTCGTCGAGCCAGCCATATTGCTGCACCAGCCCCTGCTCCAGGAACGGGACGATGACGAGACCGCTTCCGAAGGTCAGCGACCCGGCCTTAAGAAAGAATAGCAAAAGCTTGCCGAGCGTGGAGCCAGTCGCGACCGGGGCGATGGCCGGCGCGGCGGCGGGGATGACGACGATTTGCATCGCGGTTGAGGAACGCTTGAGGACGTTTCCGTAGTAGAGGATCCCGACAATGCCGGCGCCGATGAACAGCAGCGCCACTTCGGCCTGCAGGACGACAGTAACAACAAGGCAAACCCCAGCGATGGCCCACTGCAACCAGTCCTCCATGCCAAGCTTCGCGAGCCGATAGCAGGAATGCAGGATGAGCGCGATGACCGCAGGGCTGACGCCATAGAAGATCGCGGTCACCGGCTGCAAGCCGCCGAGGTACACATAGAGCGCGCCGAGCGCCGCCACGATGATGAAGTTTGGCAGGATGAAGCACCAGCCGCCGATCCAGGCACCCCAGAAGCCGCAGCGAAGCCAGGCGACATAGATGCCGACTTGGATCGCGAGCGGGCCGGGAAGCGACTGGCAGATGGCAATCGACTCCCGCATCTGCTCCTTGGTCAGCCACTTCTTGTCGTTGACCAGCTCCCGTTCCATCTGGCCGACGAGTGCGACCGGGCCGCCGAAGCCGAGAAAGCCAAGGCGAAGGAAATACCGTGCCAGTTCACTCTTGCTATTGTGTTCTGCCTGCATTGTCGTCGTCACCTGTGCCCCTCTCTCGTGATCGGCGTGGCCCGCCGGAAACTCCAAACTGACTCGTGCGCTGCATGGCGTTGAGCGCCATTGCGAAGGCGTCGCTGACGAGCTGCGGATCGCCATAGAAGACGAGGGTAGACGAGCCGGACGCTCGCGCTGATTCGCTGTCGCCAGGAGTCTGTTTGGACGCCCGCTCTTTTCCCTTGATCATCGCTGGCTCCTCATCGTTCCATTCCCTTGCAAGTTCGACCGCTCAAACTGGCTATTCGCGATCCGAAATGGGCTCGAGAACGCCGACAGCCGGTAGGCCCAGTCCCCTCGGGGTCATGACAATCCATGAACCCGACGATGCCACCTCGAAGCACCCGTCATCCGGCTCCGGAAGGTCGAGGCAGAGATCGTCTGAACGAACGAACCATTTGCCTGTCAGCACCTTGCCCATCGAGTAACTTCTGAACGTCCCGTCACGTTGGTAGACTTCGCGCCAGTGCACCTCATCGGTAAGCTGCCTGTCAGAAAACCGCGCGCATATCTGTGCGCCCGACAACTTCTTCAACTCTTCGGCCGATGCACTGCCGCTCCAGAGTGTGAGCATGGTCAGCAGTCCGACGGCGGCATATCCGACGCGCGTCCTTGCACAGAGATTGCTCATGCTTACGGCTTCGATTTGCATGACTTCAGGCACATCTGGTACTCGGTCTTGCAGGCAGGGCCCGCGTAGTTCTTCATGCATGCCTTGTGCTGCTCGGCGCATACCTTGCAGGACGATTGTGCCTCGGCCACGCGATCGGCGGCTAAAAGGCCTGCCAGCACGGACAGCGCAACGACAACTCTCTTCATCCGCGGTCCCCTCTTGACTCTGCTCCGTGTTGCCTGCTCCTCACCTAACTCTTGGTGCTCGCGGTCTTGTCGAGTGCCGCACGCAGCCCTTTGGCCAGCTTGATCGCATCGTCATTGGCCCAGAAGTGCATGAAGAACAGGCGCGGCTGCTCGTTGAGCATGTGGTTGTGGACCGCTGTTACATCGATGTCGTTCGCCTTCAGCGCCTTGATCACAGGATTGACCTCGTCGCCGGTGAGCACGAAGTCGCCGGTGATGGCTGCCTTGCCGCTCCCCGTCGGCTGGAAATTGATGGACTGTGCCACACCCATCGGGCCGACCGGTGCGAGTTGCATCCCAGCTTCGCTGATCGGATCGCGCCGCGGAACGGCGAAGGCGTAGACACCGCCATTGTTCTGTCCCTTGGCGCCGATGATCTGATCGAGCTGGGCGGTATCGAGGTCGATGGCGGGCGGTGCGGCAGCTGCCGAGGGCGCCAGCGGCGTTTTGCTCACTGCCAGCGCGTCGCGGATGGCAGCAGCCATCTTCACGGGATCGCCGTGACCGCCGACATGCATGTAGAAAGTCGCAGGGCTCGCCCGGAGCAGGTGATTGTGAACGGCGGTGATCTCAAGCCCGCCGGCGACCAGCTTCGCCATGACCGGATTGATCTCGGTTTCCAGCAGCACGAGGTCGCCCATCACCATGGCTTCGCCGTGCATCGGCATAAACGCGACCCAGCCACCGAGCGCAAGCGTCGGCTTGATGGTCACGCTATCCAAAGTGACGGTCAGGTCGCTGCGCGGGAATCCATAGCGATGCACCTCGCCGGAAACTGCCGGCTTCCGACCGAAGATCTCATCGATCTTTTGCCACTCGATTGCCTGGGCATGCGCACTGGGGATGAACGGCTCGGTGAAGATGTTCCAGTCGATGGTCTGCGCATTCGCAATTGACGCGGATGACAGCGCCAGAATTGAAGCAGCCAGAAGATATCTGAGACACATGGTGAACCTCCATGGTTGGATAGAAGGGCCTCCGCCTGCAGCGTGCCCGGAAGGAGCGGACAGCGTCATTTTGAGAGACCCTCGTAAAGCCGTTCGACGGCGGGCCAATTGACGGCCGACATGAACGCGCCGACGTAGTCGGCAGCCTTGGCGCCGTAATCGATGTGATAGGAATGCTCGTACATATCGAGCGCCAGGATCGGCGTGCTCCCGGCAAGCGTATGGCAGTGATCGGATGCCCATTGATTGACGAGCTTCCGGTCACGCGGCGACCACGTCAGCAGTACCCAGCCGGAGCCGCCACCGAGCGCCTTGCCCATGGCAACGAATTCGGCATTCCAGCGTTCATAGGTACCGAAATCGCGCGTGAGCGCATCCTTCAAGCTTGTTCCGGGCTCGCTTTCATCGCCAAGGCCATCGAAGAACATTTCGTGCAGGATCATTGAATTGCTTGCGATGAGTTGCTCACGCTTCAATCCGTTGAGCAGGAAGCCCGGCGCGGTCGCGTAGTCGAGTTCAGCAAGCTTCTCATCGATCAGGTTTAGCCGCTTCACCGCGCCGCCATAGTTGTTCTCGTAATGGCTGATGATCATCCGCTCCGACATGCCACGCACGCGGCTCGGATCGCAGGAAAGGGGTTTCATGGTGTAGGTCATGGCAGCTTCCTGACGCATGTACCGGCAAGCAACCGGGCGGTGGGAACGCCGGCAGCCAAAGGCACAGTCGGATCAGAAAGCTTGCGGGAGAGGACTCGGATAACGGCAGACATGATGCGCCCTTGGTGAAAACCGGACGCGATTCTTGGGCATGTCGCCTCGTGGGGAGATCGCTTTCCCCATGCCGCATGTAAGTCCCGCAAAGACCAGTTTGTCAACGGGGATCGGGACCCTCTGCCACGCCCTGGCAGAGTTGGATTGGGAACTAATCCAGGGAACTTCGCTGTAGCAAGACCGTCAATCTGCCTGCGCAGCCCGCCGCCCTTTCCCTCAAGATGCTTCCTTCAGATCAGGGCAGTTTGCCGGGCGAAATTTATTCGCCATCCCATACCGGTCGGGTCGCCGACATCAGTGTCGGGGCTTGATCACGGATGCCGACCAGCTCCCGCGCTAATCTAAGAAAAGCAGGATTGTGTGAACCAGATCATAGAGAATTCGCGCAGGAGGTACTTTTCTTCTCGTGCACAACTCGTCAGGCACTTCAAGAACAGAAAAAGCAAGCCTTCTGTATTCAATGATTGGTTGAATATTTTATCGCCTTCGCCTGTCGCAAGAGCTTGTTCCGGATGCAAGGTTAGCCTAACTTTTTCCGGCCGCACCCGCGGTGACGAACGACCGACGGCTTGACGGAGACGGCAATGAGAACAGCCAACTCCAAATATTCGGAATTCCCCAGCAAGATCGATCTTGGCAGACGGCACTTTCTCGAAAAGGTCGCCGTGGCCAGCGCAACTGCAGCCGTCCTTTGGCCGGGATCGGCGAAAGCGGTCATGGAGCTGTGGGAGGAAGGCGACCCGCTCTGCAGCGTTCACTACGAGGCGCTGCAGAAACCGGACGGCTACGATCTGGACATTGCGTATCTCGAAAGTTTCATCGGCGTGTCGAAGTCGCTAACCGGACTCGCCGAGCTCGACCGGCACATCGCAAACCAGTACATGGAACGCTTTGCTACCCATCCGCAGCTCTCAAAGAACCTGGACCTGCTGATACGGGCCTATCGAGCAATACCTGGGGGCAACCCGGGTGAGAATGAGGTCAAGCAGTCGATCTGGATGTCGTCGGATGCCGCCGTGCGAGCCGGCGCGAAGCAGCTCATCTATCTCTGGTACATTTCGGCCTTTTACATTCCGCTCGACATCACACCGGGCCCGAAGCCGCCGCTGCAAGATGATCCTGCCGACACTCGGAAGAAGATCTGGGTCTATGGCACACCGGAGCAGTACAGCCGCGGCATGATCTGGCAGGTGATCCATGCGCACGCGCCGATGACGCCGGGCGGGCCTCGCCGCTATTGGGCCAGCAAACCGCACGTCGCGTGAATGTGGACCGGCAACCACGCACTGTAACTGGAAAGTCGCTGAAGCGACATAGTCGCCAATAGCAAGAAGAGAGTCCGGTTCTAGTCCCCTGAACCGCAACGCTCCGGATCCGCGATCAATGGCTGCTCGGGAGACATGATCATGCGACCAATTCTCGAACATGCGGAATTCGACCTCGTTGTCATCGGTTCCGGCGTGGCTGGCGCGATGGTTGCGCATCAGGTCGCGAAGGACGGCTTCCGGGTCTTGATCCTGGAGGCCGGCGGCGTCCCTCCCGACTCACTCGGCCGCTGGGCCATGGTGCACAACTACACCAATTCTCCTTCCAAGGCGCCGGACTCGCCTTTCTGCGGTGATGATGTGCTGCCGGTCGATCCGAAGGTCGACCCGAAGACCGATCCCGGCAAATACCGTTTTCTGCAGCCGAGCCCGATCGAAGACGGCGGCAAGAACTATTACGACTACACCGCCGAAGCGATCGGCAAGAAGCGCTTCTTCAAGAGCTATTACGAGCGCATCGTCGGCGGCTCCACCTGGCATTGGCAGGGTATCTACATCCGGATGCTTCCCAACGACTTCAGGATGAAGACGCTCTACAAGGTAGGATTTGATTGGCCGATCACCTATCGCGAGCTCGAACCCTGGTACGTCAAAGCCGAATACGAGATGGGCGTTGCCGGCAGCGATGAGGAAAATGAAGACTATTACGAACGGAAGTGGGGAGCTTATCGCAGCGAACCGTTCCCGATGCCGGCCCTCGCGCCTAGCTTCCTCGACAATGAGCTCGCGCGCGTCATCAATGACAAGAAGGTTCCGGATCATGGTTTGCGGCTGAAGGTCAATACGGTCCCGCATGCGATCAACTCCCGACTCTATGCGGGCCGCCCCGAATGCGACGGGCACACGTCCTGTGTGCCGCTATGTCCGATCAAGGCGCGATACGAAGCCGTCATTCATGTCGAGAAGGCATTGTCTGCGGGCGCCGTTCTGCGAACACAGGCGGTCGTCACCAAGCTCGATGTTGACCCCGAGCAGAGGTGGGTATCGCGCGTTTGGTACAAGCGGCCCGACGGAACCGAAGACCGCGCGTCAGGGCGCGTCGTGGTGCTCGCCGCCAACGGCATCGAAAATCCCAGGATTCTGCTGTCGTCCGGGGCCGCCAATTCCAGTGACAAGGTCGGTCGCTATCTGATGGATCACCCCATCAAGCAATCTTTCGCACTGGCGCCCCAGCCACTCTTTCCCTTCCGCGGACCGCAGACCACCTCCGATATTGCGGCATTCCGCGACGGCGATTTTCGCGCGCGCTACGCCGGCTTCAAGACCTCGATCAAGAATGACGGCTGGGCGAGCACCAAAACGGGCTCCCCCCGCGGAAACTTCATTCCCCCGAAGGACCCGAGCGGCAATCAGAACCTGAATGGGACAATCCTGGATTTCGTCGAGAACTTTGCTCTCTTCGGAACCGATCTGCGGAAGAAAATCAACGATCATGTGACTCGTCAGATCACGCTGAACAGCGCCTGCGAGCAGCTGCCGCGCGAAACCAATCGCGTGACGCTTTCCGCGAATTCAGATGGGCTCGGCATCGCGAAACCAATGATCAGCTACAATCTGGACGATGACGAGTACGTTCGCAGCTCGTTCAAGACGATCATCGATGTTCACAAATTCATCTTTGATCAGCTCGGCGCGATCGATCGCGTCATGCAGGCCGACCCACCGGATAGCACCATCTATGGTGGCTCTGGCCACATCATGGGCACGACCCTGATGGGCAACGATCCAAAGACGTCAGTCGTTGACAAACATTGTCGCACGCATGACCACCCAAACCTGTTTGTGCTGGGCAGCAGCGTATTTCCTACCAGCTCAACGGCGAACCCCACGTCGACTGTCGCGGCGCTGGCGTTGAGGGCCTCAGAAACGATCAAGGAACAGTTGAAGGGCTGAGCGCCGAGGGAAAGCCTTGGTTTGCCGCAGGGTGCTTCGGAGAAACAGAATTCTTGAGTTTCGCTTGGCAGGGGGAGTTATCAATGCCGGCAGGATTGCTCGAAGTGGACGGCACAATTGAGCTCAAACAGTTCTGGCCAAGCGGTCAATCGGACGCTGACACTACAAAAGTCATTTTAAGCGTCGGGCCCGACGCGATTAAATTCCGCAAGGACAGCTCTTCGCCATTTCACCCGACGCATGTGTTCAACAATGCGAAGGTCAAGGGCAAGTTTAGTACTCCGCCCATCAAAAACGGAAAAGTCACAATCCGACTGCAGGGAATCGATGCGACCGAGCTCCATTATCAGCCGTCTGCGCTCTCGGCGAAGGAGAAGAACGGCCTGAGTGCGACGAAGCTGACGGCATACAAAGGTCTCATCCACTTCTATCGGCAGCTACTGGGGGCCACTTCGGCGAAGGCGCTGCACGACTTTCTCACGTCGACGGGAAAGACGGTCCTCGACTGTCGGGTTGTGACTCAAGTGGATACCCCAAACGAGGTGTTCGACACTTACGGTCGGCTGGTTGGCGACATCGAAGTGACGGTGAATGGCCAGGCGGTAAATCTGAATCACTGGCTGGTCGAGCATGGCTGGGCATATCCTACGTTCTACTCAAGCATGACCAATGATGAAATCAATGCGCTTCTCGCCCTTGCAAAAATCGCACGGTCAAAGAAGACGCTTGTGTGGAACTTTCTGTCCAATACGATTAGTCCCTTCGATTTCAATCTGCGCGAACCAAAGGTCGGCGACCTCAGCGTGCTGGCCACGGACAAGGGACCTGCCATCTTTCCCAAGCTTTATCGGCGCTATACCAACTGGTCGGCACGCAAGAAGGCGCAAGTCACAGGTCAGAACTTCCAGGCGTTTCTAGCGGCCGGATCTGGCGGAACGCCCGACATCTGCTTCGTACTCGCTGATTTCCTGGCCACTGGCGTTCATTCGGCGATCCCCCACAACTTTGCCGACTTCGTGGTGGGCGGGAAGACAACCAAGTTCGCCCCAGATAGTCTGGTTTTCAAAGAGGCGCCTTCCACGTTGCTCGGGCCCGACAACAAGCCCATCACCCATTTCTGAGTCTAGTACGCGCGATCTTCGGCCTAATGCTCTTGCGTGGTCATGATTGACCTCCTTCGAATGTTGCAGAGGAAAGGGAGTCCGTGGGACTGGACCCACCACCAGATCAACAGGCAAGTCCGCCCAAGAACCAGACCAGAGCCCTATTGGCGTCGGCCACCAATGCTTCAGACGTCCTCGGCGGAGATCATCGATCGGTTCCGATCGGATCGCCTCATTGCATCTGGCATCTCTGCTAGAGTCGTGCGAGATAATGCGCCAGCGCCGAAATATCGTCCTCGCTCAAGGGATAAGCTACCTCGGCCATAGCGGCCACGCCGCCGCCGGATCGAGCGCCGGCTTTGTAGTCATGGAGTGCCTTCGCAAGATATTCCTCCCGTTGACCCGCAATGCGGGCGACAGCCTTGCTGCCAGCGTAGTTGTCGCCGTGACAAGAGGCGCACCGCCCAGCCGCAGCCGCTTTCTTGCCAGCTTCGGTCAAGTCGGGATGATCGTCGGACACCTTCGCCGCGGCTGGATCGGAAGGCTTGAGCGAAGAGAAGTAAGCGCTGAGGTCGCGGACATCTTCGTTGCTGAGTTGTTCCGCGATTGGTCCCATGACCTCATTCTTACGCGCACCGCTGCGGAAGAAAACCAGCTGCCATTGTAAGAACTGATCAGGTTGCGCCGCCAATGACGGCGTGTTCTCGGTGGCGGAGACACCTTTGTCGCCGTGACACCCCGCACAGGCCTCTGCCTTGTTCTTTCCGGCCTCAGCATCCGCAGCAACGCGATGCATCTCCCCACTGATCGCCAATGCGACCAGGATGAGCAGCGAAGCGTATCCCCAGGATCTCATCCTGGACGGCCAGCTGCGGACCGGCGGTCCTTTCACAATCTTTCGCATAATCGCGATCTCCGCTGTTTGACCTTAGCCTCCCAATCGCCTCTGCGGTTCCGACTGGTCACCGACCGATGGCAAGGGCGCGATCTCGATCTGATCGAAGCGCGCTATGTCCGTGTGCTCAGTCCAGATCCCGCACCGTCCCCTTGCGTGCTCGCCACGGTCGAACGCGGTCAGGACCCATCGACCGTCCAACTGCATCGTGAAACCATCGCCGCTGACGGCGACTTCCAGCGTTTGCCAATGATTCCAGGCAATATCCGCGTCGACCCCGGCGATTTCATCAGGCACGCCGTGGACCACATGGAGCAGCGACAGGCGCTGGTCAAACACGCCGACACGAACGAGGTAGTAGTCGTCCGGACTGGTCACACGCATCGCGAGCCCGGCGCTCGGCCGCGATCCTTTCATCAGCCTGAACCGCGCACGGATCCGCACATCGGTTGCGGCCACAGGATTATAGATTGCCAGCGATGGCTGCTCGTCCCTATCCGCTGCTGAGCTTTGGATGGCCAAGTCGTCGTCAACGGCGCCTTCGTGAACTACGTTCCAACGATCTCGATCGCTTCGACCGGCATGCCAGAATTCGAAATCCCGTGGCGGAACCCCGACCCGTTGGTGCGACAGATCGATGACGGCGGATTGAGCTAACGCTGGGACGATCAAACTTGTGAAGTAAACGAAGTTCGTTAAGGCGGCCGCCGCAATGCTGCGCCAACTGTGCTGGCCGGCGCTGCGCCGCCGAAAAGGAAGCGGCGCCACGTCGAGACGACGCAAAAGCTTGCTGTTCGGCCAGAGCTTGTAGAGGACTGTCGAGTTAACGGCGGGCATGCTGCGTCCTTCTGAAAACCGGACGCGATTCTTGGGCATGTCGCCTCGTGGGGGGATCGCACGCCCCCATAGATCGAATAAACCGATTGCCGTCGCTGCTGTCAATCGGCTGTCAGATAACCAGCAAGACTCCCGAAATCAGCAACAAAGCGAGGACGATCTTTCGGAACATCGCTTCGTCAATGTAGTCAAACAGTCTCAGCCCAAACCATGTTCCGATTAGCAAGCACGGCAAACCCATCACGAAGAGTTTAACGGTCTCGCTGGTCACCGTTCCCTTTCCTCCAAGCCAGAGCGCTGACATGAGGAAGGTCGTAACGGCAACGGGCTGGAATATCGTGCGTTGAAGGTCCTTGGACCAGCCGCGCAGGCCGCACCAGATCGTCACCAGTATGCCTGCTAAGCCGGTCAGGCCTCCAAGCACGCCGTTGAGGAAGCCAACCGCAGCGTCGGCCGCGCTCCCTCCGGTGGAGATCGGTTTTAGGCTGGGTCGAAGAAGTGCGTAGAGACTGTACGCAGCGAGGAACGCACCAACCGCGATGCGGACGGTTCGAGGATCGGACCAGGTCAAGAGAGACACTCCGGTCGGAACCCCGAGAGCGGCGCCGACGATGAACGGCAGCAATTTGCTCCCATCGAGCGCGCGGCGCAGTCTCCAGACTGAGTAGCCTTGCACCAGAAGACCGAAGCCGACGATCAATGTCGCGCTCTGCAGCGGCGTGAGGATGTAAAGCCATAGCGAAGCCGCCACAAGTCCAAAGGCAAAGCCCGAGAGCCCAGCAACAAGTGCACCCGCAAAGGTCGCAAGCAGAAACAGCGGCAGTTCAAAAGTGGACCCGTCCATGCGCTCGCTCCATAGAAAAGCGAGCAGCGCTTGCATGGGATCACCATTTTACGGGGAGGCTGCGACGTCCCCGATCAGTAAACTAGCGCAGGAAGCGAACGGCCGCAACGAGCGACGGTTTTCCGCCGCCTTTCCTATTCGCAACGGCGATCAGGAAGGATTACTGACCGTTGCTTGATCTTCAATCGTCTGCGTGAGGGCGGATCAGTCCCCGCTCTCTTTGAGCGGGCTCAAGGACCAGCCTAGCTGCTTGAGCTGCCGCAGATCCCTTGAAGCCTCTGCCAAGAGCCAGTCGCGGAACGTGACGATCTTCGGCTGGGCTGTCGTCGCCTTCGGACAGATGATCCAGTTAGGTCTTCGATAGTCGCAACGCTTCCGGAAATGGCCGCACCAGCCGCCCGTTGATCAGGTCCCATGCCGCCAATGTCGTACGGGCAAGCGCAATACCCTGCCCGTTGATCGCCGCGTCGATCACCATGCTGGCCCGATTGAGCACGGGGCCGTGAATGATATTCGTGTCATTGACGCCCGCCGCCTGCAGCCACCTGGACCAATCGGTTCGGCTGTCCATATGGACCAGCGGATAGTTGAGGATATCGGCCGGCTTGCTGAGTCGTCGGCGGCCCGAGAGAAGTTTTGGACTGCAAACGGCAAAGAGCTGCTCCGCGCTCAGCTTGACCGTGTCGAGCCCCGGCCAATTGCCCTCGCCATGGCGCACCGCAAGGTCGACTTCCTCTCGCGCGAAGTCGACGTGATGAAGCGTTGCGGAAACGCGAAGGTCGATCCCAGAATGAGCTTCGGCAAAATGGCCCAGCCGGTGAACGAGCCATTTGGCCGCGAAGTCCGGCGAGGTGCTGACGGTAAGGACGCCGGCGTTCTGCCGTTGCAGAAGCCGCTCTGTGCCAATCGCAATGCGGTCCAGGGCATCGCGAACGATAGTCAGATAGTCCTTGCCGGCCTCGGTGATGATCAGGCGCTGGCGCTCGCGATTGAACAGCTTGATCGCAAGCTCAGCCTCCAGCGCCTTGACCTGATGGCTCACGGCGCCCTGCGTGACGCAAAGCTCCTCGGCTGCGCGGGTAAAGCTTTCATGCCGCGCCGCGGCTTCGAAAGCCTTCAGCGCATTCAGGGGCGGCAAGCGTGGACGCATCGCACAAAGACTTCATGAGAAAAACTAGGGCCGGCCAGAGAAACGATGCTTTGCGGATAACGGCCCGCTGACCTTATGGGAAAGCTTCAATGCAGCATTTCATGAGATTTGGAGCTTGTCGATGTCAACCGTTGCCCGCAACGCCTCGACGTTTCGGCTGATCCGGCCGGCCGGTCCGCTCCCACAACTTCATCAGGAAAATTCGGTGCAAAGGCTCGGCGCTCCGGGACGCGGGCTTCGAGCTTGGTCCGCGCGGCGCAGGCTGCGTCAGGCACTCCGCGATCTGGCCGACGACAAGCATCTGCTCGCCGACATCGGCCTCACACGCGAAGAGGCGCTGGACGAGGCCGCTAAGCCATTCTGGCGATAACAAGCGCCCGTTACCAACAAGATAGAGGAGGAACAGATGGCAGAGCCAATCGTCTATGGCTTCCCGCGAAGCACCTACGTCAACATCGTGCGGTTGATTCTGACGCACAAGGACGTAGCGTATGGCTTTCATGACCTTGAACCGGTGATGGGCAAGCGTGAGCATTTGGCGCTGCACCCGTTCAACCGGGTCCCGATTCTTCGGCACGGCGACTTCACGGTCTACGAGACCAGCGCGATTGCCTCCTATGTCGACGAAGCCTTCGGAGGGCCAAAGCTGACGCCGCGCGACGTCCGCCTCCGGGCGCGCATGAACCAGTGGATCAGTGCGGTCAACTCCTACTACTACCCCTACATGATCTATCACGTGACCCACGAACGGCTGGTCTTTCCGGAACTCGGCATCGCATCCGACGAAAAGGTCGTGGCACACGCGATACCCAAGGTCGAGCTTGCGCTTGGCATGGTGGAGCATGAATTGGAACACGGCCAAGACTACCTGCTCGGCACGGAAATCACGATCGCGGACTTCTTCCTGCTTCCGAGCACATTCGCCTTCAGCCTAACGGACGAAGGCAAGGCGATGTACCCGAACTATCCGGCTTTTTGCCGATGGCGCGAGCGCATGGAAAACCTGCCGGCGACGCGAAAGCTTCGCGCGATCCTGCCGCCGCGCGAACCGATTCCGCATGCCCGCGAGTGGGCGAATTCGCACCGACCGAGATACTGACCCTGCAAATCCAAACTTGTCGGAAACCGCGGCGAGGCAAGGATGCCTCTGCACACCGCATTCGACCCCAAGACCCGGCGCGTCTTCATCGCGCATATCGCGCGCAACACCGTCGAAGTGATCGATCACGCTGAGGATAAACACGAAGCGACCCTGCGGGGATTCCACTAGAAAAATATATCCCTCCGCTGGAACCTTTGTCGGCTGCCTCTATTTGCTCGCTGTCCAATGCTAGGAGGTAGATACTATGACGAAAATTCTTTTTGCGACGGTCGCCATTCTCGCATTTGGGGCACCTTCATTTGCGCAGCAGGATAAAACCACCGGACAAGCGCCCCCATCAGGCACTTCCGCGTTCTACGTAGCTCAAGATCCCGCGACGATGAAATGTAAAGTTGTCACTGCCCAGCCCGCGCCTGGTGAAATGAAGGTTATCGGTACGGCTCATCCGACACAGGCGGAAGCGCAAACAGCTTTGGCAGCTGAGAGAACTTGCGCCAAGTAATGAAGTGAAGGCGCGAGTACGGGGATGAGGCATTGGTTCGACAAAACTACTGACGCCCCAGGCCTCGGCGTCGATGTTAGGTGTTCTCGCGAACCATCGCCGACCGAACCACCGTTCCAAGCGGCGGAATGCCCTTGGTGGTCGCCAAGACCGGTGTCTCCTCCGACAGGCCCGCCGTAATCTCAATGCGACCGTTATCGATGAGACCAGTCCTGACGGCGAGGCGCGTGACCCGATCGGTAGCGATGGCGTAGACGAAGTTGCCGCCATCATCCGAACCTACGGCAGCGGTGGGTACGGTAAGCGCATCGGGCCGTCGGTTCATTTCCAGTGAGACCTCCGCATACGTGCCCGGATAAAGCCGTTCGTCGGGATTGGGCAGGTCGATCTCGGTCCGCATGTCGCGGGTCTCGGGATCGAGGCGCAGCGAGAAGCGGGTTACCTTGCCGATGAATGGCTTACCGTCGAAACCAGAGGGCTTTACAACCGCCGGATCGCCGACGTGAAGGTGAGACACGTCGTTCTCCGGAACGTCGCAAAACACCCTGATCGTGTCGATCCGCTGCAGTGTGAAAAGTGATCCTGCGGACGGCGTAGTCCGCGTTGCCGCGGCGGCCTGGACCAGATCGCCCCGGTTCACCTGGCGCCGCGCCACCACGCCATCGAAAGGCGCCACGACCTGCGTATAGGCAAGCAGCGTCTTGATCCTCTCCACGGTGGCGGCGGCGACGTCGACCTGGTGGGCCGCGAGATCGCTGTTCGCCTCCGCAACGCCGAGGTCCGCCTTGGCGATGGCAGCATTGGCGTGCACCTGATCGAGTGTCCGGTCGCTGATGAAGTTCCGTCCCTGACCCAGCTCCTCCCGGTCCTTCGCCAGGGCGTCCTGAAGCGCCAGCTCTGCCTTGTTGTGATCTAGCTGACGGCGCGCGCTCTCCAGCACACTTCGTTTGGCTTCCAGCTCGGCCTTGGCTTCGGCAAGCTCCTGCTTCATTTCCGGAACGTCGATAACGGCGAGCACTTGACCCGCCTTCACATGATCGCCGATATCGACCCGCACCTCCGACAGGTATCCCGAGACTTTGGCGAAGAGATCCGCTTCCTCAAAAGCTTCGAGGGTCGCATTGGTTTGAAGACGTTGGGCCACCGTGACTCGGCGTGGCCGCACAACCTCGACCCGCGGAAGGTTGTCGACCTTCGTTTGCTTCACCGGTGATGGCGATGCCGCCAGGTGTTGCCGCTCAACAGCGACGCTTCCTGCAGCGACGCCGATTAACAAGACCCTGATGACGGTTCGGCTCGTGAAATTCATAGTACGCCACCTTTAGCATCCACTCTGGCCATTCGCTTATTCCGCCGCCAGATCGCGGGATTCTGCTGCTTGATCGCCAGGATACCGCACTGGCCCGAGCCGCGGTTCCCGCTCGAAATAGCGGCAATGCGGGTCGCCGGGATCCAGCGACGCGGACGTCGACGTATGTCGCGACTGGAGCATGGCTATGATCGCGGGCAGAATGAACAGCGTAACGCAGGTTGCGCCGAGCAGACCGCCGATCACCGCCCGCCCAAGTGGTGCACTTTGCTCTCCGGTTTCGCCTAGTCCGAGCGCCATCGGCAGCATCCCCGCCAGCATCGCGAAACTCGTCATCAAGATCGGACGCAGGCGGCTTCGTGCGCCTTCGATGGCTGCCTCCCACGGCTCGCGGCCCTCAGCGCGGCTTCGCTCTGCGAAAGTTACAAGCAGGATGGCGTTTGCCACGGCGACGCCGATTGCCATGATCGCGCCCATGAACGATTGAATGTTGAGTGTGGTCTGGGTCAACCAAAGCATGATTACAACTCCCGCCACTACGCCGGGAATCGTCAATCCTACCGCCAGGGAAAGCCGGAACGACTGGAAGTTGGCGGCCAGCAGCAGAAGGATGACGCCAACGGCTATCAAGAGCCCGAGACGGAGGCCGCCGAACATCTCTGCCATCGGCTGGATCGCTCCGCGCAGCGTCACACTCACCCCATTTGGCGGCTTTCCCACGTCGCCGATCGCCTGCTGCACACGGCTTGCCACGCGTCCTAGATCCTCGCCGTAGATATTCGCGCTAAGCGTCAGCATACGTTGCATGTTGTAGCGATCATATTCGCCAAGCGCGGTGCTATCCGTAACATGAGCAACATTGCGAAGGTCGATCTGTTGGGCCGATCGGCGAGCGATTGGGAGGTTCTTCACCTCTTCCAGGGAATTCATCCGGCGCTCAGGGATCTCGACTTGCACCTGATATCCAATGCCGCTCTTTGGATCGGCCCAATAATTGGCCGAGGTGTAGCGACTGGATGAGGTACCTGCGACAATCGATTTCGCCACGTCGTCCGTCGTCACTCCCAGAACGCCCGCTCGCTCGCGGTCGACGGCGACTGCAACGGTCGGGTAATCGAGTTCCTGCTCGAATTCCAGATCTCGCAGCGTCGGCACCTGTCCCAGCCTCGCTCGCAGCTTATCGGCATATTGGCGGCTGCTGGCGAAGCTCGGCCCGCTCACAGCGACTTCGATCGGGGTTGGCGCGCCGAAGCTCATCACCCGGCTGACGATGTCGCTTGGCTCGAACGAGAAGCGTACACCAGCGAGTTCCTGCGGCAACTTCTTGCGCAGCCGCTCCTTCAAGTCCTCGATGCGGATCCCGGCGCCACGCTTTAGCTGCACCTGCAGCACGGCTTCCTCGGACCCCGAACTCCAGAGATAGATGGTATTGATCGGGTAGTTGGGCGGCTGCGTTCCGACAAAGCCAAGACTAATGTCCACATTGTCGGGCCCCACCTCGCGCTTGATGATATCGAGTGTTTGTAGCGTAATCTGCTCGGTACGCTCGATCCGCGTTCCCGCCGGAGCCCTAAGATGCAATTGCATCTGGCCGGTATCCACGATCGGAAAGATCTCCGTGCCGAGCGAGCTGCCGACTACGAGGATGATGGCACCACTCGCAACGAGATAAGAGAGTACAATGATACGCCGGCGCTTCATGACCGCGCGCGTGAGCTGATCGTATCTGGCGCGGAACCGATCAAAACGACCGTCTTGCGATTTGTGTCGCTTGGCCGGTTTGCGCAGCATCCAGACCGACAGTACCGGCACAAAGGTGCTGGAAAGCAGATACGATCCTACCATCGAGAAGCCGACCGCCAAAGCGAGCGGCACAAAAAGATTGTGCGCTGCGCCGGTCATGAAAAAGGCTGGAATGAACACCGCCAGGATGCAGAGCATGGCCACGAAGCGCGGCAGCGTGGTTTCGGCCGTGGCCAGGCTTGCGGCACGGGCGAGGCTATGTCCATCAGCGAGACGCGTGTGGATATTCTCGATGGTGACGGTCGCTTCGTCGACCAGGATGCCGACAGCCAACGCCAACCCGCCCAGCGTCATGATGTTGATCGTCTGACGCGATATCCAAAGCGCGATCACCGAGGCCAGTATCGCAAGCGGAATATTCAGGACGACGACGAGCGAACTGCGCCAGTCCCGGAGGAAAAGTAGCACCATGAGACCCGTGAGAACCGCACCGAGCGCCCCTTCAACGAACAGGCCCAGGATCGCACGAGTCACATATGGGGACTGATCGAACTGGTAACTTACCTGAACGTCGTCTGGCAGTACGGATTGGAAGCGGGGCAAGTTGGCCTTGACGGCCTGGACGACCGCAAGGGTCGATGCGTCCGCTCGTTTGGTGACGGGGATATAGACGGTGCGGCGCCCATTCACTAGCGCGTAGCCGGTCTGAATGTCGGCGCCATCTTCGACCGTTCCGACATCGCGTATGAACACGGTCTGCGTTCCGTGCGAGCGGATGGGAATGTTACTCAGGCCCTTGAAATCTCCGACAACGGAGTTGACGGGCACCATCGGCATGAGATCACCGATGCGGATGTTGCCAGATGGACTGATCGTGTTGCCGGCGGCCAATGCCTGCACCACCTCGTCCGGCGACATGTTGTAGGACCGCAGCTTGTCGGGGTCCAAATGAACCAGGATGGTCCGTTGGCTCGACCCGAATGGCGGCGGTGCCGACACGCCTGGCAAGGTCGCAAACAATGGGCGCACCTTGAAGAGCGCCGCGTCCTGTAGTTCGGCGACGGTTTTCGTCTCGCTGGTGAAGACGAGATCGCCGACCGGAACGCTGCCACTGTCGAACCGCATCACGAATGGCGGCACAGTGCCCGCCGGCATGAACGCGCGAGCGCGGTCGACGTAGGCTACCGTCTCCGCTGTGGCCTGCGCCATGTCGGTGCCGGGATGGAATTGAAGTTTGATCAGTCCTACGCCCTGGATCGACTTGCTTTCGACATGTTCGATGCCGGTAATGTAGAGAAAGTGGTACTCGTAATAGTTGACGATGAATCCTTCCATCTGGGCCGGGTCCATGCCGCCGTAAGGTTGGGCCACATATAGAACGGGCACCCCCAAATCCGGGAAGATGTCGCGAGGCATGCGATCGAGCGCCAGAAAGCCTACCCATGCGACGGCTATAACCATCGTCAGAAGCGAGATCGGACGTCGCAGCGCCAAGGACACCAGGTTCATCGTTCCGCCTCAGCCGGTTCTGCCGCGTCCGAGCGACCCCACGCGCCTCGACGGCAGCAACAAACGCTACTGACACATTTTGGAGAAATGCAGCTCATGTTTCGGTCCAAACGCCCAACGCACGAGGTCACACGACCACGAGCAGTGAGCAGAACTTGGACGGAGAACCGTCTTGGTATGCCGGGGGTCTGCAGGCCCCGACGTGAAGATCAAACATTGCAATCCAACGTGATCTTCTCAACTAAATTTACATTTACGTTTCTGGAAATCCAATTGACGAGAAATTGTAGGCGTACGTTAACTTGGAATGCTGCGTCTCGAGCCTATGTCGGCAATTGTGAAGCGTCGTGTTAGGATATTAATTGGCACAAGTCGCGCCTTCGGCACTACTGGGGTGACGTCATTCCGTGCTGACTGATAGCGAAAAAATCGCTCGTGCTGCTGCGGAAGGTCGCCGCCGTCCAGACCTTGGCTGAAGCGTCGGCGGCATGTGAGGTCCCGCACAACGATCACGCAGCACCACCTGGACGACGCCGAATCGGTCGACGACCGCGACCGCCACCTGATAGTCGCGCTTTTGGCAGTCTGCGAGCGCGGCTTGCGCCAGTTCCAGGGCTATGCTGAGTGCCAGCGATTCTTAATGAATCCTAGGCACGTGCCTAGGCGAAACTAGCAAGAAGAAATAACGCGCCAATTAGACTTCTCGTAATCATGACCACATCTCGCTCGAGGGGCAGATGATGCGTGCAGTTGTAGCAACATATGCGTGAAAGCCTAATCGCCATGTTTCGAAGCGTGGTGCGGACCTCCAAAGCGGTTCTTGAATTATGCGCTTGCCCTATCGCCTTCCCAGCGTCGCTTCAGTTTCTCACGACGACAATCAGCGGCTTGTCCCTGGCCGCTCTGCTGTGCACGACCAATGCCTTGACGCTTGCGCTGGTACTTTCATTGCGGGCGAGATGGACGAGATCGGCCGCGATGATTCCTGCTTCTCCGGCATTGAGCCGAGTCGCGGCTGCTCCTTCGACTTCCACGACAAGGCTTCCTTCGAACACATGAAGTAACTCCTGCGCACCGGGATGCTTGTGCCATGGAGCAGCCGTGCCGGGTGCGAAGTCGACGACACTGACGATCGTCTCCTGGACGGTTTCGCCCTGACTTTCGAGGTCTTTTCGGAGTATCTGGGTGAGCTTGGGCGCTGTCTGCGTCTGTGCCCAGGCGATCGTTGGCATGTATGGAAGCGCTGCTGCCGCTCCAGCAAGGTAAAGCATTTCACGGCGGATCATTTTCATCTCCTGCCTCTCGAGTTTCTCGGCGGTTGCTGTCCCTCGTGTTGCCTATCCGCTTCGGATACCCAATGAACCCCGTGCTCGGGCGGAAATTCCGGGAACCAATTCCGCCAGGCCTTGGACCTTGCGCGTGATTTGGCATTGCCGATAGAGGATTATGTGCGGTTCTTTAGCATGTCGCTTCATGGGAGAGCCGAAGCTCACCAGTTCGACATTAAAGGCCGATCACCGCGATGCCCGCGAAGGCTTCCAGTCCCGATGCGGCACAGTTACGGATCGTCTCCGTGCGCTCAACGAGGCGCAGAAGCCATGTCCGAGCGAACACCGCCGCCAATGGAAAGAGCGCAACCGTGAGGGTCATGCCGGCGGCGAAAACGGCCGATAGCAGCAAGCCCCATTTGACCGCACCATGGGCTGCTGCATAGGTCATGATGAAGGTGGTAAGCGGGCATGGAATGAGGCCGGTTGCTATCGCAAGCAGCGGCGCGGAGCGGTCATGGCGATGAGGTTCGGGACGAAACGCGCGCCACAAGAGCCAGAGTCCGATCAACACGATCAGGATTTGGCTGGCCTGCTCCAGGGCTGGCGCACGACCGGCGCCGCCAATCGTGTGTTTGAGGACGGCATAGCCGGACAGCACCAGGACGACGGCCGAGCCGACATGTGTGAGGATCAGCAGCAGGCTTGAGCCGAGGGCGCTTCGCCAGCGGCCATCTGCCGCATAATAGGAGGCGAGCACCGATTTGCCGTGGCCGGGCAGCAGGGCGTGCAACATGCCGAAGGCGAAGGCCGCTGCGGCCAGCGACGGCAGCGCACCGGCTCCGTTGGCCTGCAGCGCGTTCAGCGCCTGCGCTGCGTTCGCATAGAGCGCGCGCTGCGCCTCGAAGATCGAATCGAACGCCGCGATCAATGAACCCGCCCGCTTTGGATTTGCTCAGGCATCGTTGGGCCAGCGCCGGTGATGCTCGTCGATGACGAACAAGTGAGCATGGCGTTTCATAGGCGCGCCCTGCAAATGGGGATCGTCCAGCGCAAGGCCAGGATGATCGTGCTCGACCACTTCCGGGTCGTCGGCCGGCCACTGCATTCGCGCTACGACCACGCCCGCGAGCGTGATCGCCGCGAGCACGAACGCCGTGATAGACAGGCCTGCCCAATTGCCGAGCCAGCCGGCCACGGGGTAGGTGAGCAGCCAGCAGGCATGGGAGAGCGCAAACTGCGCCGCGAACACCGCCGGGCGGTCGGAAGGCTGTGCCGAGCGCCTCAACAACCGCCCGGTCGGGGTCTGAACCGCGCTGTAGCCAATTCCCATCAATGTCTATCCCACGAGCAGAGCCGGCCAGATCTGATCGTGCCCGGTGGGGAGAACAGCCGTCAGTCCCAGCAGCAGGAGGGTGAGCAGGGCGGCGGCGGAAAGCATCACGGCGCGATCCGGCAACCGGTCGAGCACTTTCGGCAGCAACAGTGCAGCCAGCATCGAGCCGCCGCCAAAACAGGCGAGCGCGATGGCGACATCGTTGTCGGGCCGCCTCAGCACTCCGCGGACCAGCACCACGGTATTGACGATGACCATGGCGCCCGCCGCGGCAACCGACAGGTTCAGGGCGAGTAGCCCGCGCAGGCGCGGCGTCGCCAGGTAGATCCGGACGCCTTTCGTGGTGTTTTCGTAGAACGACTGGCCCGCTTCAGCCTTGGCTTGTGTCGAAGGCAGCCGCACGGACACCACCAACAGCGCGGAACACAGAAAGCCGATCACTGTGCCGGCAAATAGATTGTTGAACGAGATGACCGTCAGCAGCGCCGCCGCCAGCGTCGGGCTGAGCAGGTTCTCGAGATCATAGGCCAGGCGCGAAAGCGACAGGGCGCGCGTGTAGTCGCGCTCCTCCGGCAGCACGTCCGGAATGGTTGCCTGGAAGGTCGGGGTGAAGGCCGCGGATGCGGATTGCAGCAGGAAGATCAGCACGTAGACCTGCCAGACCTCGGTGACGAACGGCAGCGCGACCGCGACCGAAGCCCGCAGCAGGTCCATGGCGACCAAAAACGGCCGACGCGGCACATAGCCGGCGAGGCTTCCCGCGATCGCCGCGATGCCGACATAGGCGATCATCTTGATCGCAAGCGCGGTTCCCAGCACCGCGCCCGCCTTCTCGCCGGCAATCTTGAAGGCCAAGAGTCCGAGCGCCACCGTCATCAGGCCGGTGCCGATCAGGGCGATGACCTGCGCGGCGAACAGATGGCGGTAGGTCCGGTTGGCGAGGACGGACAGCATGGCAGGCTATTCCGCTGCCCGTCTCGGCACGAAATGGTGTTCTGTCTCTAGTTGCGAGTGCCGCGGCGCGAAATAGGCATACAGCGCGGGCAGCACGAGCAAGGTCAGCAATGTCGCCGTGAGCAGCCCCCCGATCACGACAGTGGCGAGCGGCCGCTGCACTTCCGCACCGGTGCCGGTGGCCAGCGCCATCGGCACAAAACCAAGCGACGCAACCAGAGCAGTCATGATGACCGGTCGGAACCGGGTCAATGCGCCGTCCTGGATCGCAGTCCGTGTATCCACGCCGTCGCCGATCAGCTTGCGGATCTGGCTCAGCATCACAAGCCCGTTCAAGACGGCAACGCCGGACAGCGCAATGAAACCGACAGCGGCCGAGATCGAGAATGGCATGCCGCGGAGCCACAGCGCGGCGATGCCGCCAGTCAAGGCCAGAGGCACGGCGCTGAACACCAGCAGGGCGTCGCGTGCCGATCCGAGTGCTCCCAGCAGCAACAGGAAGATCAGCGCAAAGCAGCCCGGCACGACGAACAAGAGGCGCTGCCGGGCAACCGAGAAATTCTCGAACTGGCCGCCCCAGGTCAGATAGGTGCCCGGCGCGAGCCTCACCTGCTCGGCGACCTTGGCCTGCGCTTCGGCCACCAGCGAGCCGATATCCCGCCCGCGCACCTCGGCGGTTGCGACCACGCGCCGCTTGCCGTTCTCCCGGCTGATCTGGTTGGCGCCCTCGGTCAATTCGAACGACGCGAGCGTTCGGAGTGGAATGGAGGCTGCCGGCGCATTGGGATTGGCATGCGGCAGCGGCACCGGCAGGTTTTCCAGCGTGGAGACATCGGAGCGCAGTGCATCGTTCAGGCGAACCACGATCTGGAAACGGCGATCCCCCTCGAACACGAGGCCGGCGACCCGGCCGCCAATGGCGGTTCCGATCAGGTCCTGGACGGTGGCGAGGTTGAGTCCGCGGCGGGCGATCTCGGCCTTGTCGATCCTGATCTCCAGGAACGGCAGGCCGGTCGTCTCCTCGACCTTGACGTTCTGGGCACCCTCGATACGGCGCAGAACGTTGGCGATGCTCCCGGCCGTCCGCTGCATTTCGGCAAAATCGTCGCCGAAGACCTTGACGGCGAGGTCCTCGCGCACGCCAGCGATCAATTCGTTGAAGCGCATCTCGATCGGCTGCGAGAAGCCGAGCTTGTTGCCCGGCAATTTGCTCGCCTCGGCTTCGATCTCCTTGATGAGATCGTCCTTGGACATCGACGGATCCGGCCACTCGCTCTGCGGCTTGACGATGATGTAGGTGTCGGAGGCGCTTGGTGGCATCGGATCGGCGGCAAGGTCCGGCGTGCCGGTTCGTGAAAACACGAACGCGACTTGCGGAAACTTGCTGACCGACTGCTCGATCAGGAGCTGCATCGCCTGTGCCTGCGCCAGCGAGGTGCTGGGCACCCGCTTGACCTCCATCACGATGTTCTTTTCGTCCAGCGTCGGTGTGAATTCCTGACCGAGCCGGGTGAACAGCGCACCCGCCCCGAGGATCAGGAGCAACGCCAGCCCGATCGCTGGCAGCGGCGCGCGGGCGGTGCGGGAGAGCAGCGGTGCATAGACGGATTTCAGCGCGCGGATGATGGCATTCTCCTGCTCCCGCACCGGCTTTGAGATGGTGATCGCGATCGCCGCCGGGACGAAGGTCAGCGACAGCACGAATGCAGCCGCGAGCGCGATCATGACCGTGAGCGCCATCGGCTCGAACGTCTTGCCTTCGACGCCGGTGAAGGTGAGAAGCGGGACGTAGACCAGGATGATGATGAGCTGGCCATAGACGGTGGGCCGGATCATCTCGGTTGCGGACGCCGTGACCGTTTCCAGCCGCTCAGGCAATGACAGGCCGCGCCCAAGCTCGCGCTGCCGTTCCGCGAGATGCCGCAGGCTGTTCTCCGTGATGATGACGGCGCCATCGACGATCAGGCCGAAATCGAGCGCGCCGAGGCTCATCAGGTTGGCGCTGAGCCGTCCCTGCAGCATGCCGGTCGCCGTCAACAGCATCGTCAGCGGAATCACGCAGGCTGTGATCAGTGCCGCGCGGAAATTGCCGAGCATCAGGAACAACACGGCGATCACCAGCAGCGCGCCTTCGGCCAGGTTGGTCGCAACCGTCTGGATCGTGGCGTCGACCAGTTGAGTTCGGTTGAGCACCGTTCGGGCATGGATGCCCGGCGGCAGCGTCCGGCTGATCTCCTTGATCTTGCGGTCGGCCGCAGCGGCCACCGTGCGGCTGTTGCCCCCGATCAGCATCAGCGCAGTGCCGAGCACCACCTCGCGGCCGTCGACGCTCGCGCTGCCGGTACGCAGCTCCTTGCCGATTGCGACATCGGCGATATCGGAGACGCGGACCGGCACGCCGCCCCGGGTGGTCACCACGATCCGGCCGATATCATCGAGATTTTCCACCCGCCCGCTGGCCCGGACGACGACACCTTCGCCGTTCTGCTCGATGAAATTGGCGCCGCGGCTGATGTTGTTCGCCTCGATGGCGTCGATCACTTGGGTGAACGACAGCCCATAGGCTGCCAGCCGGACCGGATCGGGCTGCACCTGGAACTGTTTCACGAAACCGCCGATCGCATCCGCGCCAGCGACCCCGGGAACGGTCCGCATCTGCGGGCGGATGATCCAATCTTGGACCGTGCGGAGATAGACCGTGCGCCGAAAATCGTTCGTCAGCCGCTCGCCTTCGGGCGTAAGGTAGCTGCCGTCGCTCTGCCAGCCGGGCTTGCCGTCCTCCACCGGTGTGGTCGCGCCCGGCTTTTCATACTCCACCGCCCACCAATAGATCTCGCCGAGGCCGGTAGAGATCGGACCCATCCGGACATCGACCCGGGGTGGAAGGTTGATCTTCGCCTCGTTGATGCGCTCGGCGATCTGCTGGCGGGCAAAATAGATGTCGGTGCGGTCGGCGAACACGGCGGTGATCTGCGCGAAGCCGTTGCGCGAAAACGACCGGGTTGACTCCAGGCCCGGCGTGCCGGCCAAGGCTGTTTCCAGGGCCACCGTGACCTGCTTCTCGATCTCGACCGGGGTCAGCGCCGGCGCGACCGCATTGACCTGGACCTGGACGTTGGTGACGTCAGGGACGGCGTCGATCGGCAATTTGGTCAGCGACAAGAAGCCGGAAGCGGCAGCCGCCAGCGTGACCAGCACAACGAGCCAGCGCCGGCGAACGGAGAAATCGACGATCCACGGGATCATCGCCTAGTCCTCGTCGCGAGGTTTGGCGAATTCTGCCTTGAGCGAGAACGTGTTCGAGACGGCAATGGTCTCGCCGGCAGCGATACCGGAGACAATTTCGACGGACTGCCCGTCCTGCTCGCCAAGCACGACACTGCGCTTTTCGAACCCGTCCTTGTTGCGGACGAAGATCGCCTTTCCGCCATCCACATTCTGGATCGCGGTTGCGGGCACGACGACGCCGACGTCACGCTCGCTCAGTGCGATCGCGGCCGTGACGAACGATCCCGGACGCCAATATCCATTCGTATTGTCCAGCGCCGCCACGACACGGGCGGTCCTGGTTTCCTTGTCAAGCAGTGGGCTGACGAACACGATCTTGCCCGTTGCCGTCTCCGGCAATCCGCGCGCCGAGACGCGCACCGACTGACCCTCCCTGACCTGCGGCAGGTCGGCGGAAGAGACAGACAGCTCGACCCAGACGCGGCTGAGATCGACAATGACAAACAACTCGGTCTCGAGGTTGTCGCGCCCCACCGCTGCGCCAAGCTCGACCTTGCGCTCGGCAAGCCGCCCCGAAACCGGGGCGCGGACGTTCTGGCTGCGCAACGATGCGTCTGGGGATTGCGGCAGGCCGGCGATTTCGTCCGCCTCCACGCCCAATGCGAGCAACTTCTGGCGAGCGATGTTGAGGCGCATCTCGGTCTGCGCGGCGGCATTGCGCGACTTGATGTACTGCTGCTCCGGAACGGCCCGCCCTTCCCACAGCGACTTGTCGCGTGAGGTGAGGTCCTGCTGCAACTCGTTGGCAAGACGGGCGGAGAGATACTCGCTCTTGGCGTCCGCCACTTCGCGGCTTTCAAGAACGGCAAGCACGTCACCCTTGGTGACGTCATCACCGATATTCTTGCGCAACTCGGCCACTGTCCCCGACAGCTTCACCGAAACATGGGACACGCGGCCCGCATCGGGAATCGCCGTCCCCGGTACGGCCAGGCGTTTTGCGACCATGCCGGGACCGACCGTTGCCAAGTCGATGTGCGCCAGCTTGATCCGATCGTCGTCCATGGCAACGACGGGTATCTTCGGCGCGGCCTGTCCAGACGTGCCGTTCGCCTGCGTCGGGGCATTGCCCGGCGCTATACCGACGGTGCGCTGCAGCCTGGTCGAAACGTCCGGCATCAGTGCTACGAAGGCACCGCCTGCCAGAAAGGCGACGACTGCAATGAAGGAGCCATTAGCCATCGAAGTCTCTGATCCGGCGCGAAGAAAACGGATGCATCGCGTTAAAGATATTTTGAGATGGCCTTGAACTCGGCCACCACGCTCTTGGTCGATTTCGCGGATCCAGTCGCGGCGGCATCCAGGCAGTGATCGACATGATCGTGGATCAGGGTCCGCTTGGCCTCGCCGATCGCCTTCTCGACCGCGTGTAGCTGCTGGGCGAGATCGAGGCAGGACCGGCCTTCGCTGAACATCTCGATCACCCGGTGCAGATGTCCCTCGGCGCGTCGCAGCCGCTTGACGATCTCGGGGTGGGTTTCGTGGACGTGCTCGTTTGCCATGCCCCATACCCTATCCCCCTGGAGGGGATCATCGCCAGACCCCCAATCCCTACAAGGGCGGCAATCGGCAACTTGCAACGAGTGTCTAAAGTCGCGTAAGCTTCTCCGTGGGGAAAGGCAGACTCCCCGTCAGACTTTTCGGTCCAAGCTCTGCGCAACACGCGATCCGTCGTGGAGCTTGCGCATGGACACCGAACGAAACGCCTCTCTCCAACACACCGTCGCCATCCTCTCGCGCGGAGATGCTGCCGCACGCCGGGACGCAACCCCGCAGAACAGCCGCTTTGTCCGCGTCTTCGAGGCCCTAGCCTCAGTTGGCGTCGAGGCCCGCCCCGTCATCTACGACGAAATGTTCGCTGATGCGGTTCGCGACCAATTGCTTGAGGTCGATGGAGTCCTTGTCTGGGTCAATCCCATTCATGAAGGGAAGACGCGCGCGGCGCTCGATGAGTTGCTGCGGGAGGCTGCGGCAAGAGGCCCCTGGGTGAGCGCACATCCCGATGTCATCCTGAAGATGGGGGTCAAGGAGGTGCTTTACCGAACGCGCGATCTCGGTTGGGGCGGCGACACGCATCGTTACGACAGCGCGGCGGCTTTCCGTGCTGAATTCCCGTCGCGCCTGCGGGCTAACGGTCCCCGCGTGCTCAAACAAAACCGGGGCAATGCAGGCCAAGGCGTTTGGAAGGTCGAGTCTCTGCCAGATACTGACGCCGCAGTGCGGGTGCTGCACGCCCAACGCGGTAGCCTGCCTGAGGACATACCGCTGGAGGCCTTCATCGTTCGCTGCGAACCATATTTCGGGTGGGGAGGCTGCATCATCGATCAACCGTTCCAGCCGCGCCTGCCGGAAGGGATGATCCGCTGCTACATGAGTGGCTCCAAGGTCGCCGGCTTTGGGCATCAATTGATCAAGGCCTTGATACCTCCGCCGCCGGAAGGCCTGGACTCGCCGGAAGCGGAACCCGGGCCAAGGATCATGCACGGGCCCGACGCCCCGTCGTTCCAGGCGCTGCGACGATTGATGGAAGACGAATGGACACCACAAATGCTGGAAACGCTCGGCATCGACGGAACGGCGCTCCCGGTCATCTGGGACGCGGATTTCCTCTATGGCTCGCGCGACAAGTCCGGCCGCGATACCTACGTGCTCTGCGAAATCAACGTGAGTTCACGCTTTGCCATTCCCGACGAGGCGCCGGCAACGATCGCGCGGACGGTTAAAGACCGTCTTATGCGAACTTAAGAATCCGGCTGCCGCGCCGACTTCCGTTCGCGGCCTAAGAGCGAAGTCTCTGATGACACGAGGTTGTTGCAAAGATGGCGGCCTTGGACATCGTGAGCACGGGCTCTTACAACGCAGGCCAATCACGTCCGGCTCTCATAAAGCTCACTGCTGATTTCAGCGGTTCTCGTCACGTTCAGGATGCGCTCGCCAGTCACGACCCACTGTTTGATGGTCCATGTCAGTCTTGCCCGCAGATCCCTCGTGGTCGGTAGCCGGTCGGCTGACATTTTCTTGAGCCTTCCAGTCGCGGTCGATCTGAACGTTCTCACCACGCGCCTTATCTTGGTTGCGAGATTGGTCCGATTGTTGTGGCGTACGGTCTGGCTGCACCGGAACCGACTGCCCCTCCTTATACGTCTTGGATAATCCGGACTCTTCTGCAGATGCGGGAACCAAAGCAAAGGACAACGATGTTGCCATTGCTACTGCAAGAACGCGCATGGTCTCTCCTCCTCCGTTCGACCGAGGCTAACGGCTCGGTCAAATTTTTGTTCGAGAGAGGAGCTAATTCTTGTGGTTCTCGCCGCAAGTCGGGCGGTTGGCCTTTTCGCCGCCTCGCCTTCGAGGTCCCGGCGAGTGATTTGAACTGGCGCAGGTCGTTCGACGCCTCCGCGAGCAGCCACTCACGAAAAGTGACAACCTTCGGCAGCGACGCGGTCACCTTGGGGCAAACGATCCAATAAGTCTTCGACACCGGCAAGGACTGCGGGAAAGGCAACATCAGCCGACCGTTGATCAGATCCCAAGCCGCTAGTGTCGTGCGAGCAAGGGCGATACCCTGCCCGTTGATCGCGGCATCAATAACCATGCTCGCACGATCGAGCACGAGACGGTGTGTGACATCGGCGTCATGTATGCCGAGGCCGCGCAGCCAATTCGCCCAGTCGGATCGGCTGTCCAGGTGGATCAGGGGAAATTTCAGGATATCTGCGATCCCGCTAATGTAGCGGCGGCCCGACAGCAACTTTGGACTGCACACCGCAATGAGCCGTTCCGAGCAGAGCCTTACGGCATCGAGGCCCGGCCAATTGCCATCGCCGTGGCCTGCCGCAAGGTCGACCTCCTCGCGGGCAAAATCGGCGTGATGCATCGTGACCGAGACGCGGACATCGATGCCGGAATGCGCTTCCGCAAAATGACGGAGCCAATGCACCAGCCATTTGGCGGCAAAGTCTGGCGAGGTACTGACGGTGAGAACGCCTGCGCTCTGCCGCTGCAGCAAACGTTCGTACCCGCAGCGATACGATCCAGCGCATCGCGCACGACAGCGAGATAGTCCCGGCCCGCCTCGGTGATGATCAGGCATTGCCGCTCACGATTGAAGAGCTTAATCGCAAGTCCTGTTTCAAGCGCCTTCACCTGATGGCTCACCGCACCTGAGTGAGACACAGCTCTTCTGCGGCGCGTAAAGCTCTCGTGTCGGGCCGCGGCTTCGAAGGCCTTCAGTGCGTTCAGCGCGGCAAATGCGGCGCATTCCAATCCACCCAGAAGAGTTCATGAGGAAAATTGGGGCAGGCCCGAGAAAGGATGCTTTGCGGACTGCGCCTTGCCTATGCGGCACTGCGAAATCATGGGATTTGGAGCTATTAAATGTCAATGCCTTTTGCCAATAGCGACTTTCTGGCGCGAGTCGCCGCAGCGCGACAATGGCGGATCGTCAACGAAATTCATGGCCGGCGCTGCTCGACCGCTGGCTTGCCAGCAGCGAGCCGATGCACCAGTGCGCCGGTCTGCGCGCGATGGCCGATGATCCCCACACCTCCTTGCCGACCTCGGTCTTACCTGGCGCTGATCGAACTCGATCGACTGCAAGCGAGCGACCTGGGAGGAGAAACGATGTCTGAAATCACTGTTTACGGCTTTCCGCGAAGCACGTTTGTCAACACGGCTCGTGCTAAGCCACAAGGACGTGGCCAACACCTTCCAGGACCTCGAGCCTGTGATGGGCAAGGCCGAACATCTACTACGGGAAACACAGACTCCCCACCAGACGGCCAAACCGTCCAAGCTCTGTGCAACGCTCGATTTTCGATGAGATTGCACATGGACGGGACTTCCATTCAATCTTCCAGACAGATTGCCCGCTCACGGCGACGTAGCGACTTCAGGTCGCCATGCCCTTGAAGAGCCTTCATCATCAAAATACAGGCGCTCCGGACAGCGCCTTCGACCAGCCGCATTCGATCCGAAGACCCGGCGGGTCTTCATCGCGCATACAACGCGCAGCACAGTCGAAGTGATCGATCACGATAAAGGTAAATATCAAGCGATATTGCGGGGATTTCCAGGATTGCCGGCGCCGGGCAGATGGATGGATTTTCATGCGAACTCCTGATCTTCATTCTCGTCACATTCGCCGGCGCGCTGATCGCCGGCCGCTCCGGCTTTGCCTTTCGGCTCATCGTCGCCTCGATCTGGCTCAACATTCTCTCGCCGCTGCAGACGGCCACCCTGATCATCGCCTATGGCCTCATCGTTCAGGGCTATTGGGTCTGGAAGCTGAGGCGGTCGCTTGATCACCACAAGCTCTGGCCATTTATGGTCGGCGCAGCCATCGGCGTTCCCGTAGGCGTCGCGTCCTCACCTGGGCTAATCCTGCTCATGTGCGCGCGGGTGTCGGCGTGTTCTTAGTGTCGTACTGCCTCTATGCCCTGCTCCGTTCGTCGATCCCTCCGGCCGAGGCCGGCGGCGCGGTAGCGGATGTCGGCGTCGGCTCTCTCAACGGCGTGCTTGGCGGCATCACCGGCCTCGCCGGCATTCTCGTCACCATCTGGTGCGGACTGCGCGGCTGGCCAAAGGAGGTGCAGCGCACGTTATTCCAGCCGGTGGCAGTCGCAGTTTTCTTTATGAGCGCGCTGTGGATCGGCGCGAAGAGCACCATGAGTCCGGAGACAATCAAGCTGTTCCTGATTGGATTGCCGGCCCTTCTCGCTGGCATCTGGCTCGGCATGAAATTGTTCGGCCGGCTCGACGAGGCAATATTCCGCAAGATCGTACTGGCGCTGCTCCTCGTATCGGGCGCCGCGCTGATGATCTAGGAGGCCCGTAGCAACGCGGGGGAAATCGCTAGTGGCGTAGGAAATCGTGGAATTGAGTAGCGGTGGAGCAACTCGAACCCCGATATCGATGCTTGTCATTTGCATTGCTTTTCGAGAACGGCCGAACACAAATCGCTGCTCGCGATGGCAGCAATCAGCTCCGAAGTCCTCGCGTGCACCTTGCCCTTACGATCCAACTCTCTAGACCCCAGGCTTCCACGGACGTCGCATCCACTTCCAAAGAGCGACTGCCTACACCTGCCCCCAATGGGTTTTTCTTGATCTCTCAGTGCACACGTCGTGCACACGGAGGCTACTAACAGATTGAAAAACCTAAACTCTCGGTCCACTCCATCATGGGACCGACTGTGTCGCCAGCGACGTAAAGTGCCTACCGAAGCTCACTGACCGCACCAGTTTCGCACCAGAAACGACGTGAACAAACCACGACGAACGCGATCAAATTCAAACGAAAATGCAGCAAAATCAACGAAGCTTATTGATGGTCTGCCGCTCATAACGGCCTGGTTTCTGGTGCGAGGCCTGCCGCAGATATAAGGAAATCACCCGCGCTTTGATTTTTGACTGGCCTCCTTCGCCCTGCGGCTTTGAAAACGCCATTACTTCCGTACGCTTGAACGCCGCGTGAAAGCTCGCCACTAGATGGCTCCTTTTCTGCTCAGCATTCCAGGGTGCTCCTCTATTCAACCGCCAACTGCAGTTGTCCAGCTGAAGTCATAGTGAGCGCTCAACAACTTCATTGCGATAACAGCGACGGGAACGCAGATGATTTGCAACAACGTTCTGGTCGAGAACACCGTATTTAGAGCGGCATGATGTCGCCTCTAGCGCTGGTGACCGAGAGGGATTCCAAGCTTGAGCGCCTTTTGGCGGAGTGAGCCTTCGGAGCGCTTTGTCAGCTTCGCGATTTTTGCAACGGGCGTCTTCGCTTTCGAATGCGCGCGCAGCTCTTTCACGTCAGCCTTTGTGTATTCGCGACGCACAGTTTTCTTCTTCGTAACCATATTCTTTGCCTTATTCGCCACTTTTAGCTCCTCGATTCGAGAGCGGGCGTACTAGCACAGCCGCATTGAGGCGCAACCCTCGATCAGCTGACTCTATATGCTGGTACGATCAGTGAAGTCTCTGGTGACATCAGCATTGCAAGGCGATTTGCCCGATCTATCGAATTGTTTCGGCAATTCCTGGTGGGCCAACATTACAACTTGAAGTAATCTGACCGATGTAGGGCCAAATCCTAATTTTACCGTGGGCCTGCGATGCTTGGTAACACTGCTAGTAGAAGAGATGCGCGGGGACCAATGCCAACTATTAGATTGCCGAGCGGACCTATGGCAGCCTTCCAAGACTCCTCGCATTCTATCCGCGCAAGGGTTGTCGGCAGATCCTTTGAAACGCAGAGAATTGTGAGTGGCGGTACACTCAATCCCAACATGAGAATATTTTGATTCCAATGACCCCGCGTACGTTAGAAGACATTGTAGAGGCGCTGCGGCCGAAACCAGGCACAACGCGAAAATGCACCGTGCTACTCGGTGCTGGCTGTTCGATCAGCGCGGGGATTCCGTCGGCAGGTGCCGTGGTCGAGCATATTAGGACCTCATATCCTGCCGCCTACGCGCGCGCGACCACGAAAGACTATCCTAGCTGCATGGCCAGCCTCGACCGGGGAGTCCGGCGCGACCTTATTGGCGGATACATCGACAATGCGAAAATCAATTGGGCTCACCTCGCGCTCGCTCAACTTATTGATCACGGCTTTATCGATCGAGTACTTACCACCAATTTTGATCCTCTCGTTTCTAGGGCCTGCTCACTTATAAATTCATTCCCGGCGGTTTATGACTTCGCCGCATCGCATCTCTTCAATCCCGACCAGGTGAGTGAAAAATCGATATTCCATCTCCATGGCCAGCGTGATGGCTTTGTGCTTCTCAACACGCGTGAAGAGGTGAACAAACATCGGCGCTATGTGAAACCTGTTTTCGAGGATGCGCATAAAGGCCGGATTTGGATTGTGGTCGGTTATAGCGGCGAGAACGATCCGGTTTTTGATCTTCTGGCCGATGTCAGGACATTTGAGTATGGGCTCTATTGGGTGGGCTATGGAAAGACGCCGCCGGCCCATGTCTCCAAACGGCTCCTCACCCCCGGACGCGGCACGCACTTCTTGGGGGGTTGGGATGCCGATGATTTTTTCGTCACGCTGGCTCAAAGGCTCGGATGCTTTCCCCCGCGTTTCGTAACGCAGCCATTTTCGCATTTGAAATCTATGTTTCGGATGCTGAAGGACTACAAAGCTCCGAGAAGCAATCTGGACGACGAGCCTGGGCTCCGCGAAAGCCGGTTGATGTCGCCGCCGTCATACGGCCCCAGCTCGACGCCCTGATCGCTGGCCAGGAGCAAGCTCTATCTGCCGAATACTATTTCCTCGCAGGCGAGCATGAGCGCGTTGCCGCCTTGTTTAGGGGCCGGCAGCTGAAGAAGCTGACCAAACGGGAACGGGACACTTACGGCTGGTCCCAACTGATTCTGGGCGATCGTGCGCACTCAATGGCGAAAATCGACGATGATCGTGACGTTTATCGGAAGGCCGCTGAGCATTTCGCCATCGCCGCGAAGATTCGGGTCACAGAAGCTGACGCGCTCTACAATTGGGGCAATGTCCTGTTCGACCTGTCTCTGGCAGCCCGGGATGGCGCGCCGGAAGTGATGACCAAGGCGGCGGAAGCGCTGCTCAAGCGCGCCGTCGTGAAATATCGGGCTGCACTGGCAATAGATCCTCAATTTTCAGACGCCCACAACAGTTTGGCGAATGCGTTGGCGGATCTGGCGCGCGCAGAATATCCCCGCAGCGACAATTTGATACTGAGAGAAGCATTTGGCCGTTACGAAGCGGCGCTCCGACACACTCGAACGCCAGACGTCGTTCACAATAATTTTGCCAAGGCATTACATGATTTGGCGCGGATCACGGACGACCTCGTGCTGTTCAAGAAGTCGATGGTGCATTTCCAAGCTGCGGGAGCGGCTAATCCAAACTATTACAGCGTTTATCTGAGCTGGGGCCACGCACTTGCCGATCTCGCGCGTAGGACCGGCGCTGCCAGGAGCTATAAGGCGGCATTTGAGAAATACCGCCGGGCTGCAGAGATTGAGCCGACGGATACAGCAGCGCATCACAGTTGGTATTATACAATCCTAGAATTCGCCAAGAAATTGAAGGGAAAGGAAAAGGCGGCTTATCTGAAGCAGGCCGCGGCCGTGTCCGCCGAACAAAAGCGCCGGCGCCGCAATCTGGAGCGCCGCGTTCTGCGATCCGAGGGAGCAAGATAAGGGAGCGGATGCCGAGAGGCTTGCGGTTGAGCTTCAGCTCCCGCGGCGTAGACGATAATTGTTGCGGACGTGACCACCCGCGCTGTGCGCAAGTGGGCAAGCTCACATTTCGGCCCGTGCAATCTGTGATATGGATTGGCCTTTGGCGCACTTTTGGGGATGGTGTGCAATGCCGAAGAATATTGTGATCTTCTCCGACGGCACAGGCCAAGCCGGCGGCATCAATTTCGACGAAGCGCGGACGAACGTTTACAAGCTCTACCGCGTCTGCCGCGTCGGCCCGGACACGAAGGTCGAACCATCCGAACAGGTCGCCTTCTACGATGCGGGTCTCGGTTCGGCGTCGGATGGCGGTCATTTCAAGATCGGCTGGATGCGCTGGCTCTACAACCTTGCCAGCATGGCGACGGGCCTCGGGATCACCCGAAACATCGTCGATTGCTACGCCGCGATCATTGCCCTTTATGAGGAAGGCGACCGCGTCTTTCTGATCGGTTTTAGCCGAGGAGCCTACACGATTCGATCAGTTGCCGGCGTTATGACTTATTGCGGTGTCCCTCGTCATATGCCGGATGGCTCGCCTCTGCGCCGCGATCCAAAGAGCGTCCACAAGCTGGCCGAGCATGCCGTCAAGGATGTCTATCAATTCTGCCCATCCTACTCGCGCAAAATTCTTGGATACCGGCAATTCTTGTTGGAGACTCGAGACGCGATCGCCGCCCAATTCAGACAGCAGTACGGTAGCTCAAGCACCATCAATGGCGCCGAGCGGGCGAACGTCTTTCCATACTTCATCGGCGTGTTCGACACGGTCGCCGCCCTCGGCCACAAATATCTCGGCACGGCGCTCGTGACCTCCGGCATTGCGCTGCTGATCGGGGTGCACTGGCTCGGTGGCTTCCTTCAGCCGGTCTTTCCATGGGCGGGATGGGGGGCTTGGATTCTGAGTTACCTCGGCGTCGCCGCAGCCCTGATCGCTTTTCTCATGAACTATCTCAAGATCGCGCCATCCTTGCCCGGCTACGGGTTCTTGAAGCGCCTCCGGACCGTGCATTTCGCCCCGCCGAAGCACAAATTCTACGACACGACGCTGGATCCAAATGTCGGCTATGCCAAGCATGCGATCTCGATCGACGAGAACCGCGCGGACTTCAAGCGCGTCGGCTGGTCGCCGACGGTCGAGAAGCAGGACGTACGCGACGCGCACGGCAACCTCTATTTCGAGCAGGTCTGGTTTCCGGGCGTGCATGCCGATGTCGGCGGCGGTTATCTGGAAAACGAGGCTCGCTTGTCCGATATCGCGCTGAACTGGCTGCTCGCAGGAGCTTCGCTCATCCCGGGCGGCCTGAAACACGACGGCAGTGTCCTACGGCTGTCACCCGATCCCGCCGGCCCGCAACACAATGAGCAGGCGGGTAGCTTCCTCAAGGCTGGGGTTCGCGACCTTCCCATTGATCCTGAGACTGAGGAGTCGAGATCACCGATGCACAAGTCGGTCTATCGGCGTTTTCGAGGCGGGATCGGTTCTTCTCTATGACCGCATGGCGGCTTATCGGCCGGATAACATGAGGGTACACGTTGACTTCAAGCGCTACTTCGATGGAAGCGCGGCGCAGCCGCCGCAATGCGTCGCTGACGACATTGAACAGAAGTGGGAAAATGCCGGCCATGTCGGACGGCTCTTACCCAGATACGCGGTTCTGTCGGGCGACATTCGAGTTGCCTTGGCCTCCGCCGAGACAAGTAGCGCAGATCACAATGCTGAGAGTGGACTCGCCGACCTGCCGCCAAAAACACCGTTTGAAAAACCGTTTTAGTTCGGCCTTCTCAAACGGTTTCTCGCGCTAAGGTCTTGATTTGTATGGTGGGCGCACCAGGGCTCGAACCTGGGACCCGCTGATTAAGAGGCGTATGATTTCCCAGTAAAATCAATGGCCATTCCGACAAACACGTGTTCAAACCTGCATTGAATCCCCAACAGGTTTTACCCTTGTCGGAATGGCCCGATAGCAAACTCTCGGCGAAGAGCCGCTCGTATTTGGATGAGTTCTTGGAGTTGTGCGTCCAGATGGTGACGGAGCGCTGCATCGGCCGACGGCGAAGCCGACCGGTCTCCTGGACGTGACATGTTGGGCACCTGATGCATTCGCAAGAGAGCGGCATCGATGACGTGCGGCGGCGTTCTGCGGTATAAAATTCGAACCGTAGGTCGAGGGCTCATTTTTTGACCTTACGCAGACGTCGCGTATGAGGCTTTGAATGCCAGCAGCGCTTCACTCTGTCATTTGGGCGGCCCTAGTCGCATCCCAAAGCGGACAAGCCAGCAATCACAGCCAGCCAAACCGCGGGAAAACGTCCGAGACGCCCTAACTTCGCTGATAACTTTGAGTTTTCTTGGGGATTGAGCTTACCTGCTACGTGTAGATCAGAGCTTTAGGTTCATAGTCTCTCCTTCTTCGGAGGATGCGGGTTGACCCAACTAACCGTAGTCATCAGTAACTGCAACCGCGTGGATCGCGCCGAAATTAGCGTGCTGAAAGGCACGCTGAACATCAAATATGGACCCAACGGCCTTGGCAAAAGTACTCTGGCAAAAGCCATTGTCAGCCAAATTCGTGGAGACGGCACTCTAGGTGACCTCATGCCATTCAAAAGCCGAGGCAAGGCCGATGCACCGTCGCCATCTGTGGAGGGTATTGACGGTATGGCGTCCGCCCTTGTCTTCGACGATGACTACGTTCAGCAATTCGTTTTCCAGAAAGACGAAGTCCTTAAAAACAGCTTCGACATCTTCATCAAAACGCCGGATTATGTCGCGGCGATGGAGGCCATCGACATTCTGCTAGCTGGTGTGAAGCAGACGCTCACCAACAATGCGGAAATCGAACAGACCATTTCAGACTTCAAGGAATTGCGGGATGCGTTCGGCAAGTCGAAGCCCGGTAACATTCCGAAGAGCAGCAAGATTCATAAGGCGTTCGGTACCGGCAATAAGACCGAGAACATTCCCGACGCGCTGAAGCCCTTCGAGACCTTCATCAAGAGCCAGGAGCCCTCCAAGTGGATTGGCTGGCAGATCAAGGGCAACGAGTATCTAAAGCTGGGTGACAATTGCCCCTATTGCGCCACCCCCCTTGTTGGTGAGGGGCAGAAAGACATCGCGCTCGCAGTCGAGAAGGAATTCGACGCCGCGGCTGTCGGTCACCTCAACACGCTCAAAGCCGTTATCGAAAGGCTTGGCAAGTATTTCAGCGAGAAGTGCCGCGAAAACCTGCAGAGGGTAACCAAAACCAAGATTGACCTGACCGCCGCCGAGGTAAGTTTCCTTACGGGGCTTAAGGCTGAGATCGACGGCATGATCACCCAGCTGGAAGGTCTCCGGGCTATCTCCTTTTTCTCCCTGCGGGACGTGGACCAGATCAGTGAGAAGATCACCCCGCCGAAGATCGACTTGGCGCTGATGGACAAGCTCGATTCCCCAGAGACCCGGAGCATCACAGACCCTGTCAACGCGCAACTTGAAGACCTGCTTACGAAGGTTGGCGACCTGACTGGAAAGGTCAACAAGCACAAGGCCAAGATCAAAAAGGCGATAGAGGCCAACCAGGTCAGCATCAACACGTTTCTGAAGTCCGCCGGCTACAAGTACGCTGTCGAGATCGTTCCGGAGGAGCAATCCTACAAAATGAAGCTGGTGCACCGGGATCTGGCCGGTCACCTGGAAACGGCGTCGAAGCACCTGAGCTACGGCGAAAAGAACGCCTTCGCCCTGGTTCTTTTCATGCACCAAGTGCTGAGCGAAAACCCGGACCTGGTGGTGCTGGACGACCCCATATCGTCGTTCGACAAGAACAAGAAGTTCGCCATCCTGCACGAACTGTTCGAGGGCAAGGCAAGCCTGAGAGGGCGGACCACCCTTTTGTTGACCCATGACATCGAGCCTGCCATCGATGTTATCAAAAGTACCAAGGACGTGTTTCAGGGGGCAAAACCATCGGCATCTTTCCTTTCTTCGCGCGGGGGCATTGTGAAAGAAGTGCCGATCGCGAGGGAAGACATCCAGACCTTTGCCAGGGTCTGCAGGGCGAATATTGCCACGCTGCAGGATCCGATCCTGCAGGCCATTTATCTGCGGCGCGACTATGAGCTACGTGATGAAGTCGGCTTGGAATATAATCTGCTGGCAAGCCTGTTCAAAGGCCGCGCCGTTCCCACGCTGCAGACGGCAGCTGAAAACCGGAACATGAGCCTGGAGGAGAAACAGGCAGCAGAGGAAAGCATCCGAGAAGAACACTTACCAGGGTTCAACTACGATGCGCTGGTCGCCGAGGTGAACGACGCGAACGCCATCCGCGCAAAATTCGCGGCCACGGACGTCGGCTACGAGAAAATCCAGCTGTTCCGGATTTTCAACATCGAACACGACGATGACGTGATCCGCAAATTTATTAACGAGTCGTACCACATCGAGAATGAGTACGTGATGCAGCTCAACCCGCATAAGTTTGAGAGCATACCCGAGTACGTCATTGATGAATGCGTGCGCATGCTGCCGCCCATCCGATAGACCTTAACCAGCATTACATTGAGGTTCGCATGCTTGACGATGGTGCCGGAGAGCGCGACTGCCGCAATTGAAACGCGCTTTATGAAGCTGTGGATCCATGGTGGACACCAATCTATCGGGAGCGTGTTTTAGGACTACGAGCTATATCACCAGTTGCGCACCCGGTGACCAAGTAAAATCGCCGTTCACCTTAATGGGGAAGTTGATGAGTGAGGTTCATGAGGTGCTGTGCAATTTGCAGACCTCGAACACCATTCCAGACCTATTGGTACATATCGCTGGAGATGGAACGGCGATCAGCGCAGGACTGGCGCGTGCTAGGCGTGCGCGATTTTCTGACGGTCTTGGCGATCAATGAGCGCCGCGGCCGCCAGTGAGATCGAGGGACGCAGCTCGAAGAGTGGATCGCATTGGGGGGAATGGGTGGCTTCAATGGGCCGATCCAACAGCAAACAGTGTCGATGGCGTGTTCAGTCGGATCATCGCCCAAACAACCGCCGAGCAGGTTGAAATCCCGGAGGCGCAACCACCGATACCGACATTTGGTTCAAGTTGCGATCTGATCGAGGCCGCCTCATGCGTCCCGAACGCAGTGAGCATCTTCTAAGTTGTTGATTTTTCTTGATGCTGCAGGTGCTTCCGTCCCGTTTTGTT